>JACRQA010000051.1 GCA_016222915.1 Nitrospirota bacterium
AGGGTTGTAATTACAGGACTTGGCATGGCCACTTCGCTGGGGCTCGATGTAGAAGAGAACTGGCGTAAAGCGCTTAACGGGATATCCGGCATTAAAGAACTTTCACTCCCGAATGCTGAGAAATCACCGGTACAGGCGGTGGGCAGTGTAAACGAAGCGGACTGGAATATAGTACAAGATGAATTCAGGAACGATGCGGCAAGAGAAGGTGAGCGTAGGACGCTGTTTGCCTTATGGGCGGCACAATCTGCTTTGAAAGACGCGGGGCTGATATTCAATGGCTGTGATACGCACACGCCCCTACGTAACCGTTGCGGTGTCATCATGGCTGCCGGTCTCGGCATAAACAGGCTCGAAGACATTCAACGATGGATCAGGGACAAAGAATTTGATCTTGCGGGATTCAGCCGGGAATATAAAGACGTCCATCGGGAATCACTGATTAAGAATAATTCAAACAGACCCGCGGCCCTGATAGCAAAGAGGTTCGGCTTGAACGGATACAACGCAACTATTACTACTGCCTGCGCCTCTGCATCGCAGGCCATCGGCACGGCATATCGGGCCGTGCGCCGGGGAGACGCTGATATAATTGCGGCAGGCGGGGCTGACTCAATGATAAATCCTGTGGGCCTCGTCTTTTTTGTCCTTTTGAGCGCCGCCGCAGTATCAACAGAAAGTCCGTCCCAGGTTTGCAGGCCCTTTGACAGAAAGAGGTCGGGGCTTGTGATGGGAGAGGGAGCGGGGATCATAATCCTTGAAGAGGAATCACATGCTGTAAAAAGGGGGGCAAAGATATACGCCGAGGTCACGGGTTACGGTTCAACAATGGACGCCTATAAGGTCACCGCGCCCGACCCGCAGGGGACCGGGGCCGAGCATTCGATGATGAACGCATTAAAAGACGCTGACATGGGCCTTGATGAAATCGATTACATCAATGCCCACGGCACGAGCACCAAGCTCAATGACACCGCGGAGACGCTGGCAATAAAAAAAGTATTTAAGGAACATGCGCATAATATATCGATCAACTCAAGCAAGGCGCTGATAGGGCATTTGCTGGCAGCGTCCGGAGGGCCTGAATTCGTATTTACAACCCTAAGCGTCAACAGGGACAAACTGCATCCTACGATCAATCTGAAAAACCCGGACCCGAAGTGTGATCTTGACTATGTCCCGAATGTCGCCAGGGAGAAAAACGTGCGCACTGCCATTTCAAATTCATTCGGCTTTGGCGGTCAGAACGCCTCGCTTGTGGTGAGGAAGTATATATAAGGAGAACAAATGAATATCGACTTATCAAACAAAGTCGCCCTTGTCACGGGGGCCTCGAGGGGTATCGGACGGGAGACTGCCATTCTGCTTGCACAGGCCGGGGCGCGGGTCATTATCAATTACAACAAGTCAAAGGAAAAGGCGGATGAAGTCAGGGAGGCAATTATCAGCTCAGGCGGTGAAGCGGAGATATTCCAGGCAGATGTTTCAAAGCCTGAGGAGGTAAAGTCGCTCTTTGATTTTATCAGGGACAAATACAAGACGCTTGATGTCCTTGTAAACAACGCCGGGGTCATCAAAGACAACCTGCTGCTGGCAATGGAGCTTTCCGAATGGGACAAGGTTCTCGATACTAATCTGAGGGGGGCGTTCCTCTGCACTCAGCAGGCCGCTGAAATCATGATGGCCAATCATTCAGGAAAGATCATCAATATATCCTCCATAGGGGCGATACGCGGAGGCCGAGGCCAGACCAACTACGCCTCTGCAAAAGGCGGACTGATCTCTTTTACAACTGCCTGCGCCGTTGAACTCGCTCCCAAGGGAATACAGGTAAATGCCGTGCTCCCTGGAATGATCGTTACCGACATGAGCAGCCGCGTCCGGAAAAGGGCAGGCGACAGGATACTTGAAAGAATCCCTGCTGCCCGGTTCGGCGAGCCCGTTGATATCGCGAAGCTTGTGGTGTTTCTCGCTTCAGGCAGCGCGGATTATATTACGGGACAGGCCATATCCGTTGACGGCGGGATGAGTATCGCGTGAAGCGGTACTTACAGAGTGTGATAATGTATAATATCAATCGCGAAACTTTCAGCAAATTACAGAGGAGTGCGATAACAACATGCGTTACCTGTTAGTTGATCATATAACAGAATTCAAGCCCGGAGAGTCGATCAAAGGAATAAAGAACGTCGCCATGAGCGAGGACTTCCTGGAATTCCATTTCCCCAAAAACCCCATTATGCCCGGGGTCATGCTGCTTGAGGCACTGACTCAATTGACCGGCTGGCTTGAAGCGGTATCGTCTGATTTCAAAAGCTGGTTCCTGGTCAGCAGGGTGCTCAAAACAAACTTCTACGGATTTGCCTTCCCAGGGGACCAGGTGGAGCTTGAAGTTGAGTTTGTATCAGCGGGAGCAGGGGACACAAAAAAATACAGGGGCTCCGGATTTGTAAAAGGCAAAAAGAAGATCATTGCTGAATTTGAAGGTGAGATCATCCCCCTTGAGGACATTGAAGACGTGGAAGAGCAAAAGAAATTTTTCAGTGTCCTGACCAGGGAGTTAAGGAAATAAATGTCTGCACGTGAAGTTGTCATCACAGGAATTGGATTGACCTCCCCTCTCGGGAAAAACACCGGGGAGAACTGGGACAGTGTCAGGGACATGAAGACCGGTATTGTTCATGAACCCAAAGACGGCCTGCCTGACTATTTACAATACTTCGGGAAGGTCCCGGAATATCTGCTCCCTGAGGACATTGCTCCGAAGCAGATCGGCCAGATGAAATTTCTCAACCGGAGCGCAGTCTTTGGGTTTTGCGCTGCGAGCGAGGCTGTTTCGCATGTCAGGGGAATTATCCAGGACACTGAACCAGGGCGCAGGGCGCTTTACGTGGCAGCGGGTGATTTCACCAAGATCGGTTGTGACGCCATATATCCGGCCCTTAAAGACAGCACAGGCAATAAGTGGGAATCCATTGATTATGCAAAACTCAACGCCTCCGCCTTAAATAAGGTAAATCCATTTTTCCTCCTGGAGTCATTAAACAATAACCTGTTCAGCTTCCTGTCGGCGTATGTTGAATTTATGGGGCCCGGCACCAGCCTGGCAAGTCTTTCGCCCTACGGCGGAAATGCGCTTGAGCTTGCGTACAGGACCATCAGGCAGGACAAGGCTGATGTTGCGCTTGCCGTGGGGTACGGGAGCTGGATAAATGATATCGTGCTTTATGAGCTTGAAGGCCTTGGGATACTCTCCCGGTGCAAACATGGCAGCGGGTCCTTCAGGCCTTTTGATGTAAACAGGGACGGCTTTATAACCGGAGAAGGCGGTGCCGCCATTTTTCTTGAGTCATATGAGAATGCAAAGCGGAGAGGGGCAAATATACTGGGCAGGATCAAGGGGGTCTCAAATGCCATCGAATTTGCTCCGGGACACAAGTTCAGTGTTCCTGAAAAGGTCTGCAAGCGCAGTGTACTCTCGGTCCTGGAAGACGCGTCGTGTTCCGTCAGCGACCTTGCCTTTATAATTCCACATGGCAGCGGCACACAGAAAGGCGACAGGTCTGAATTGAATTCACTAATGGATATTTTCAATGAACAAAAAGCGGACGCCCCGGTATGCGGACTCAAGCCTTATACCGGCCATATCGGAGCTGCCAGCGATATAGCAGAGATCATCTTCGGGATAAAGGCCGTGAAAGAAAAAACAGTCCCGGCCACGCTGAATTTCCACGCTGCTGAAAAAAGGTTCTCGGACCTTAAGATATCCGCTTCCACCCGGCAGTGTGACAAGGACAGCTTCCTTTCAATCAGCTACGGTGTCGGCGGACAGTCGTCAACAGTGATTGTTGAGGTCTTTTAACTATGTGCCTCTGTGCCTTTGTCACTCTTCGCCTGTCCATATCTCAGTGAAAAGAAAACACAAGAAAAAGAGCAAGCCCGTTAAACTCCTGGAATATTACGCAGCCTGCGTGATCGTGTCCATTGCCAGGGCCATTCCATTTTGGGGGATAAAACTTATCGGCAAAATTCTCGGCGACGTTCTTTTCTTCCTGGTCCCGAAACGCCGCAACATTGCAATCGACAACCTGGACCATGTCTATTCACGGGAAAAGTCCCCCGGCGAAATATCCAGGATTGCCCGTGAGAGCTGCAGGTCATTCGTTTATACCTTTCTTGAGATAGTAAAGTTCCGCTACCTCTTTACAGGACCGAATGTCATTGAAAAAATGAAGTCATACGCGGACAACTTGGATGAGCTTTTCATAAAGGCAAAGAAAATACATGATGAGTCAGGCGGCTGTATCTTTGTAACACCCCATCTCGGCAACTGGGAAGTGCTTCCTCATGTGTGTTCCGTGGCAGGCATTCCGCTTGCGATAGTTGCCAGGCCGCTGGACAACGAATACCTTGAGAAGCTCATTTTCAGCAGCCGCGCGGTTGAAGGCCAGTTCATCATCCCCAAAAAAAACGCACTGTTCGTCCTTCAGCGCACCCTGCAGAAGGGCACCTCCATCGGCATGCTTCCTGACCAGAGCACCATGAAAGGTCTGGTGATAAATTTCTTCGGACGTCCCGCAACGACAACTCCGGTCCCCGCTGTCCTCGCCGTCACCTACAAAAGACCAGTAGTCGTCGTGGCCGCCTGCCGTAAGGAGAACAATAAATACGAAGGCTTTGTCAGCGACCCGATATGGCCTGGAGAAGGTTATAAGAGCGAAAAAGAAGAGATACTCCGCATCACGCAGGAGATCACCCGCAATATGGAATCCATCATCAGGAAGTACCCGGAGCAATATCTTTGGATGCATAACCGCTGGAAGACGTATGAGGGGAAGAAGGAGATTATGTCTTAGCTGACAGCCTCCATTCAAGCCCCCTTCCCGTCGAGAGAGGGGGCTTGAATAACAGACAAGTTCGATTCTTTATTCAACTACATATTTGTGTAAGGCATCAGTACAATTACCTCCAGTGACGCCCGGGGGAATACTATTCCATGTTGAAGTCTTTGAGGCTGTACCGTCACTGTTAAGAACAAACGTACCGCTTTCGGTATACAGTCCCGATACTCCGCCATTAAATTTAAAGACATTGCCGCAAAGATGCCCGTTATATACAGCGCTGCCGTCTTCGTAGTGATAGCTGCCATCCTTATTCTGGGAGATAGTCAGTGCAATCGGCCCGCCGTCATTGCCTGTGCCAAAATTCGTGCAGCTATAGGTTCCTGTCCAGGTCCCGACAATGTCTGCCGGAGCTTCTTCGCATATACTCATCTCGACAGCAACATTATTCACATTAATAACTGCATCTAAAGGGGACTCAACCTGTATACACATGGCAAAAGATCCTGTGTTAATTATCCCGACTTCAGAGGGATTTAATGAAGCCTTCTCCGGCTGGACTGATGCAGGCTGAGACTGCTCATTGTTCATAACCGTAAATGGGCCATAGAGAGTCCCATCCTGACAAACGGTGCCTGCACCGGCCTCACCGGCAATCCGGATAAAGAGGAGCGATGCCGTACTGGTCTGTGCTGAATGTTGAGATGTAGTTGCGCTGCTTCCCGGCGGTATAGTTACGGATACGGATTTCAATGTCTCCATAAGGTCGATACCCAGACTTTTTAACTTTACTACGTTTATCATACCGTAACTGCCGGAAATGACAGTTGTGGATTCGCCGCCTTTTACAGTCACAGAGGTATTGACAGGGACCGAGATGTGCATAGGGTCTTCATTTACATTGTCGCTGTCGCTACCCCCGCCATTATCGCCTCCTCCAGTTTCTCCTCCGGCATTTCCCCCGCCTCCGCTGCTTCCACATGAAACAGTAAAAAGGAACGCGCATATAACAAGCAATATTACATTTGAATTAAATTTCATGTCCTCCCCCTTTCTTCATCCGTCAAATAAAGCGGTTACATTCTTTCTAAAACAGATATACCTCTCCTCTGCGGTCTGCCGCAAAACGTTTTACAAATGTGGCTGCATTCTGACGTAACAATGAACCAGTGGACTACTGAAGAATTACTTTTAAGAACTGATTTAGTTTATATAACAATCGGCAAATTGGCAAGATATTTTTTCCCGCATGTTTTCCCAACTCCGTTGAGCCGTAATCGAAATGTAGCTTTGGAGATGTTCTTGTTTGAATAACCCTCCGCAATAATGATATCTTAACTGGTGTCTAAAAAAGTCATGATAAGCGCAGGCGAGACCTCCGGTGAATTATACGGGGCGTTGTTAAGCGTGGAGATCATGAAATTATGGCCCGATACCCGGATCTTCGGCATCGGCGGTCCCCGTATGGAAGCGGCAGGGGTAAGGCTGATCGCCCCGATCACTCACGTGATTGGTATCTTCGAGGCAATCAAACATATACCGGAGGGCAAAAGGACCCTGGACAAGGCGGCCAAATTCATGTTCGATGAGAAACCGGACATCCTCGTATTGATCGACTATCCGGATTTCAATATAGCCCTGGCAAAAAAGGCCAAGGCAGCAGGCGTTCCCGTCCTCTGTTATGTAAGCACACAGGTTTGGGCGTGGAGGGGCGGCAGGGTATATACAATCGCGGCCCTTGCACAGAAGATGGCCGTGCTGTTTCCCTTTGAAGTCGCTTACTACGAAAAGACCGGGCTCCCCTGTGAATTTGTCGGTCACCCTATTGTCGAAACCATAAACTTTCATCAATCGAAAGAGGAGCTGAAAACCGGACTTGGACTGGACCCTGAAAAGGGAGTGATAACGCTGCTCCCCGGAAGCAGGCCTAATGAAATAAACAGGCATCAGGCGATTATCAGAGAGGTAGCAGAAAGAATTCATGATGAGTTTCCTGAAATGCAAATCGTGGTCCCTCTCGTCCCTGGTTCAAATCTGATCGGCCCCCTCCCGGATTATGTGAAGGTCGTTTACGGTCGCACGACTGAAGCAGTCGCGTGCTCCGACGCGTCCGCTGTCGCCTCAGGCACCGCGACCCTTGAAACAGCCCTTTTGGGAACACCTCTTGTGGTATTTTATAAGGTCTCGCCCGTCACCTACTTCCTGGGTAAATTACTGACCAGATCAAGTACTATTAAATTTTTTTCCCTCGTTAATATCCTGTCAGGAGAAAAGGTGGTACAGGAGCTTTTACAGAAGGAAGCGGATTCAGGGGTGATTTTCCAGGAGATGAAACGGCTCCTTACCGACATCCCCTACCGGGACCGCATGATTCATCATCTGAATAAAATACGGAGCATGATGGAAAACAAAAGACCATCCTCAAGGGTGGCTTCGATCATCGGGGAAATTACCGGCTGGAGCAGTAATGCAGTCATTATATAATGTCATCTCCACAATCGCCCTTGTACTTTATCTCCCCATTCTATTCTTAAAGAAGGGGCCGGAAGACAGGCGCACCTTCATCAAAGAGCGGCTTGGGATGTCGGTTTATGATAAGACCGATATATGGGTCCACGCGGTTTCAGTCGGAGAGACAATGGCCAGTATACCTTTTTTAAAAAAACTTAAAACAGAATTCCCATACATGACAGTAGTGCTGTCGACAACGACATATACAGGGCAAAAAATTGCGAGGGAAAAATTCCCGGAGGCCGACAGGATCATTTACATGCCGATTGATTCCGTGCTTTGTGTAAAAAGGGCCGTCGACTCTCTCAGTCCGGAGATATTTGCAACAGTTGAAACGGAGCTTTGGCCTGCGTTGTTCAAAAACCTGAAGGACAGGGGCTCCCGTATAATTATTCTCAACGGGAGGATTTCCCCCCGGTCTTTTAAAGGATACAGCAGGATAAAGTCCCTGATGGCGGACATGCTGTCAAGCGTCGATTTTTTCTACATGCAGGACAAGGGGGACGCAGAGCGGATCATCTCCCTCGGGGCTGATAAACATAAGGTCGGCGTGATGGGGAATTTCAAGTTTGATATCGATCTGAAAGATGAGCTTCCGATGGACTGGCTGGCCGGCATATCCGGCAAAATCCTGCTCGCGGCAAGCACTCATGAAGGGGAGGAAGAAGCGATGCTCGACGCATTTGCCGATATTAAAAAAGAGGCGTCCGGGACAAAGCTCATCCTTGCGCCGAGACACCCTGAAAGGTTCAACGAAGCGGCGGCGCTTATGGAGAAGAGGGGACTTCCATATATCAGACGGTCTTCTCTCAACGGCAAAGAGATTGCCGGGGACAGGGATGCGGACATTATTCTGCTTGATACGATCGGCGAGCTCTCCAGGGTATTCGCCAGGGCTTCCGTGGCCTTCATAGGCGGCAGCCTCGTTCCCCGCGGGGGCCACAATGTAATGGAGCCTGCCTATTGGTCCAAACCCATCATCTTCGGACCTCACATGGAGAATTTCCCGATTGCCGGGGAGTTCCTTAAAAGGTCTGCGGCAGTAGAGGTGAAGGGGGCGAAAGATATAGCGAAGACCGTGATCACATTACTCACCGACAATAATAAAGCTGCTGACCTGGGACGGAACGCGAGGTCGATAGTGGATAAAAATACGGGGGCGGTAAATAAAGCCATCGAGCTTATAAGGGGATACATTGGGGCTGTTTAGCGCGCTTTATGGAATGGGGCTGTCATGCAAAAAGTATTTCTGCGGCATCCCGAATAAGCTTCCGTCGAAGGTGATCAGCATAGGCAATCTGACTCTTGGGGGGACAGGCAAGACGCCTGCTGTAATCGCAGTGGCGCAGGAGGCAAAGAAAAGGGGGCATAATCCCTGCATACTCACAAGGGGCTACAAAGGCAAGGCAAAAGATATCAGCTTTGTAAGCAGGGGAGAGGGGCCGCTCTTAAGTCCGCTTGAGGCGGGAGACGAAGCATACCTGATGGCGGAGACTTTGAAGAGGGTCACAATCATCAAAGGCAAGGACAGGTTCAAGGCCGGGATAGCGGCCTTAGACAATGCCCAGCTTGCTATAGTGAACCTTCAGGCCCCTGCGCTGTTTATCCTTGATGACGGGTTTCAGCACTGGAAGCTTCACAGGGATGTTGACGTCCTGCTCATAGATGCGACAAACCCTTTTGGGAATGGGAAGCTTTTTCCGGAAGGCATTATGCGGGAGCCTTTCAGCGCAATGAAGCGGGCGCACATTTTTGTTATAACAAAAGCCGACATGGCAGCGCGGGGCGCAATTACGGCCATAACGGGCAAGATAAAACAATTCAACCGGGACGCCCCAATTTTCACCGCCTCCCATAAACCAGCCGGGTTGATAACTGCGTCAGGAGAAATCAGGGACCTTGATTCACTGCGCAATAAACGAATCTATGCCTTCTCGGGGATTGCAAACCCGGCATATTTTCAATCCACCCTTACCTCAAGCGGCGGGCAGATAACAGGGGCCAGGAAATTCAGGGACCATTATGCCTATAAACAAAAAGACCTTGATGAGATGAGAAGAGAGGCGCAGGGACTGGAAATAATCACGACGGAAAAAGACCTCGTTAAGCTGAGGGGCCTTAATATGCCTGATAACCTGTCGGCGCTCAGGATTGAATTTTCCATAGACAATGAATTTTATGATCAGCTGTTCAGGAGGGTGAAATGATTAAAAGTATCAATGTCAAAACAAGATCGCGAACGGAATTTGTAAATATAACGTCCGAGGTTCAGGCCATTGTAACGGAGTCCGGGACCGACAGCGGAGTATGTTATATTTACGTTCCTCATACGACCGCCGGAGTCACGATAAATGAAGGCGCTGATCCATCCGTAGTCACGGACATTGTTTCGTCCCTCAACAAGCTCATTCCTCACAAGGCAAATTATCTGCACATGGAGGGCAACTCTGAAGCTCATATAAAAACTTCCCTTGTCGGCGCCTCCGAATGCGTAATCATAGAAGGGGGCAAGCTTTTTCTCGGGACATGGCAGGCAATATTCTTCTGCGAATTCGACGGGGCGAGGAACAGAAAGGTCACTGTGAAGGTGATGGAAGGCTGATTTTGAAATCCAATATAACTCTCATAGGGATGCCCGGTTCAGGCAAAAGCACCGTCGGAGTAATCCTGGCAAAATACCTGTCTCTGGGTTTTATCGATACCGATGTGTTGATACAGATCAACCGCCAAAAATCATTGCAGGAAATAATCAATGAGAGTGATTATCTGAATTTGAGAAAAGTTGAAGAAGAAGAAATCCTGAAAATAAATATCCGGGACCATGTTATTGCAACCGGAGGCAGCGCGGTCTACAGCTTAAAAGCAATGGCCCATTTGCAGGACATATCGACTATTGTATTTTTGGAAGTGGAATTTGGTGAAATCTGTAAAAGGATCCACAATTTCGAGACGAGGGGGATAGCAAAGGCAAAGTCTCAAACGTTCCGGGATTTATTTAATGAAAGACAATTTCTTTACAGGAAATATGCTGAGCTGACTATCGACGGCAATAAACTCAGCCAGGAAGAGATAGCCGGAATTATAGCTTCAAAATTTCGCGCTAATAATTAAGGCCTGTTTTCCGATAACTTCACCGGGTTCCACGGGGCGAATTTCAGCAGAAGCAGCATTCCCGGAGCGGCGATCAGGACGCAGCCGATAAAGAAATTTTCCCAGCCCACATATTCCACAAGAAGGCCGGTAGGCGCCGAAGCGATAACTCTGGGGACCCCCATCAAGCTGGATAAGAGAGCGTATTGCGTGGCGGTAAATTTCTTGTTCGTAATACTTGCCATGAATGCCGAATAGGCCGCTGTTCCCATACCGGCGCTGAGGTTCTCAAAAACAATAACAGCAGACAGTGCGGGAATACTATGGCCGATGCGCGCCAGTATGGCAAACCCGGCGGTTGATATGGCCTGCAAAACACCAAATACCCAGAGCGACCGGTTTATCCCAAGTCTCAGCATTAAAAGTCCCCCGATTAAACTCCCTATAATTGTCGCCCAGAATCCGAACAGCTTTACCACCGCCCCGATCTCGGTCTTTGAAAAACCGATATCAAGGTAAAAGGGGGTGGTCATCGCGCTCGCCATCGTGTCCCCGATTTTATAGAGCAGGATAAATACGAGCATCCATATGGCCCCCTGCCTGCTGAAGTATTCAACGAGGGGAGCGACAACGGCCTCCCTCATGTTTTTAGGCGTGCCCATTGTGACGGCAGGCTCAGGAGTAAGCAGGGTTGTTAATGCACCAGGCAGCATGCACGCGGCCATGATCAGATAGACCATTGAAAAGGGCATGAGGTCCGCCATTATAAGTCCGCCCCCGGAGGCCAGCAGCATCCCCACGCGGTAGCCGTTTACATACAGAGAAGATCCCAATCCCAATTCTCCGTCGGTAAGGTCCTCCCTTCGATAAGCGTCAACCACGATGTCCTGCGAGGCGCTGAAAAATGTGACGAGAAAGGCGG
>JACRQA010000052.1 GCA_016222915.1 Nitrospirota bacterium
CCATTCCTCTGTCCGGGCCCCGAATTCGGCGGCATAGTCCAGCTCATGCATAATCTCCTTCACCCTGGGCAAACATTCCGGTTTGACAAGCAGGTCAATATCTCCCATTGCCCTCAGACCGATGTCCTTGTAAACAGTCCCCGACAGCGCCGCGCCTTTTAACAACATGACATCCGTCCCGTTTTCATTAAAGACACTGAGAATGCGCTTCAGTTCGGAATGAATATACATATTTCTGGCCACATTCCTATGATAAATTTCAGCAAGCTTGTCCCTCACGTCCAGAGGAACAGGACACCTCTCCGGGATGTCTTTCAGCCGTTTATAAGCCATAGGGGCGATACCTTGCGATATAGCGGCGTCGATAAATTCATCCCATTTTATACGTGAAGAAAGAAGAGTATGGATTTCCTCCGGGTTGTCCCGTGAAATTCCGTCCCGGATGCACGATATCAACAACTTGTTTTCATTCGACAGATTCACATCAATCTCTCTATATCGATAAGTTCCTTTTCGTTCGCTTCATCTTCATTTTTCGGATAACAATAAGTCATTCTGTAGGTTTTAGTTTCTTCCACATTTTTTTCCAGGAATATATCGCCGTTGTATACGAGCCAGGCATGGCCTTCCATTTTTTTTATCTCTGCATTACCGGGCCGTTCATTTATATATCGCACCCCAAAACATATGGTCACATACATCCCGTATTTCCTTAAAAAATGGTAAATAACCAGTGACCGTTTCAGGCAGATGTTTTTGTACATCCAAAAGTCCTTGCTTAATATATAGAGAGTGTATTTTTCAATTTTATCTCTCATTTCATTCAAATCACATTTACTGTTATCTTTTAAATTCTTCGGTGTAAGCGTTTTCATTAATTGAGGGACTGTCATAAATTTTACTAAGAGAGGCAAAATTGTGATGAGAAAGAATATTTGAAGAAACAGCCCGACATCTTCCAGGGAATTAACGTTTGACCTTATCTTCTTAATTGTCCGCATGCCGACAACCTGTTTCAGCCAAAAGCTTGATGAGACATGTGGGGTCTTCGCAGATATCTCTTCCTCTCAGAAGCTCAAATCCGCGGACCTGCCTGACCAGTTTCCCAAGTGTCTGTATCTGGTTTTGTGAAACTTCTTTATCTGCCGCCAATAAAGTCTGTTTTAGCAATGCCCTGAACACTTCAAACTGGTTAAGTGGATCAATCCGGCTTTTCCCGTTGGATGTGATCTTTAAAAATATCATCACGTCCGGCCGCAGGCGAGGGACAAACGAGCCGGGGACAACCTGTTCTATATTGACCGTCACCTTGGCGCCCGATTCAGATGGCAGATTTTCCTCTTTTACAATTCCGGGGAAACGTGAGCCCAACAGCCTGTCGATATTAAACGTCTTTGTCAATGAATGAGCAATTATTTCTCCTTTGACTTCCTCAAGCAGGACAACGTCATCAGAGACATATTTGAAGCCGTGAGCAACGAGACCCAGTGCAGCGCTCGTTTTGCCGCTACCGCTGTCTCCTGAAAACAGGTATCCGGTCCCGTTGTGATATAGCGCGGATGAGTGAAGGGAATATAGTGAGTCATACTTCAGAATGTCTGCAAAAGGCGCGCCTGCCAGCGTGTAGAGTATTATTGGATTATCCAGGATGTTCTCCCTGAGATCACCCTTAACTATTCTTGAGACAGGGTCCAGGCGCATAACGGAGCCGTCTTCCGATGCATAATAAATATGTTTGCCGCTTAGGTAGCATGACACTTCCCGGTCATGAAATACTCTGACCGCTTCTGCCGGTATTGCCGGGGGACTTTTTACTATGGACAGCTCATAGAGAACGGATTTTATCGACTGGCGGGGTTCACCCTTGTAATAGAAATCAAAGTAATTCGATATGCGTGAATGAAGCCGCTGGTCACAGCGAAGTCGTATATTCACTCCTTGAATTGTGTGTGTACTGCTAATCACTGATACACTCCACCACGCGAGCAAACAACTGATCAGATGCAGTAAAAAATGCTCGAGCGTTTCTTAAGCTCTTTTTTGCATAGACCAATCTACTCGACTACACACCCGAGGGGCAATGCGGAACTTGCCATTAGTCAATGTCTGACACGACGCCCCCATCTCCTCTTCCGCTTCGGTTTTACTTCACAGTTAGAACCCAAGTGGTTCCACTTGGTCATCTCATCCAGCTTCTCATTGTACTTTATCAGCATGGGTTCTTTAAATCTCTTCTTTTCTGACACGTCTTCACCTCCTCATATCTCTGCTCTCGCTCAGAGATGTAATTTTCTGAGCCATATAGAAACGCCCGAGCGCCCGATAGCGTTTACGCTCATTTTACCGTAGAGACAATCAATGCCTCTTTTTCAAGTTCTCCCAGTATCCTGATTACGCTGGACTTTGCCCTTTCCACATCGACGTCATATTCACACGACAGTTTCTCGGCTATTTCCATAGGATTCAGGGATTCCTCCACAATCTGCCAGATTCTCAATCCCGTCTCATTTAGATTAAAGTAATATTTGGTATCCAGGTTTAAAAGCACCGCTCCTTCGTCCAGCTCCGTACAGACCACAGATGGGTTTTTTCGATAGGTTTTGAATTGGTCATTTAGAATATTCATAAGACTAATTATAATTTGTTTTTCATTTAGTTGCTACTTTCAGATAAAAGATGGGTAAACAACGAGTGAGTTTGTCTTACAGCTTAACAGCCTGATCTTGCCGCTCGAAGAGATGAGTCTATTTAAAACCCAGAGGACACTTCAAACGTCTACCACGACGACTGCCGCCTGTATTTGTATCTGCACCATGAGAACCCAACCCATTGAATTTTGTGATTTCATCCAACTTTTCCTTATGCTTAAACAGCACAGGTTCCACAAATGGTTTCTTCTTTGTCATAATATTGTCCCACCTCTAAAAAAATCAGACAGCAATAAGGTCTTTCTAAATTATAAGCAATCATCTTGCCACGAAATAACATACTGAAATTGATAGATTTTTGAATCGTCATTTGCAATTAAGTGTAAATTCAATTAACAAAGTGTAATTTATGGCGACATAAAAAGGACGGATCTGCATGAATGATCATAACGTTGACCCTATTAAAACTTGTTGCTGGCCTATAAGTTTTTTACTTCCCTGATCTTCCTGGTCAACAAAGGAACAATCTCAAACAAATCACCCACAATTCCATAAGTAGCGACATTAAAAATGGGGGCTTCCGTGTTCTTGTTGATAGCAATTATAACGTCCGATGACTGCATCCCTACAAGATGCTGCACTGCCCCTGAAATACCGCACGCAACGTAAATTTTGGGATTAACTGTCTTGCCGGTCTGTCCCACCTGGTGGCTGTACGGAATCCAGCCTTCATCGACCGCAGCCCTTGAGGCCCCGACTGCTCCACCCATGGCCTCTGCAAGCTCTGAAAGCATTTTATAGCCCTTCTCCCCGCCGATCCCTCTCCCCCCTGCGACAATAATATCAGCCTCGTGCAGGTTTACGCTTACTTCAGATACCTCTTTAATAAACTCTATGACCTTTGTCCTGGATTTAATATTTTCAAAATTCACAGAAACGATTTCACCGGTCCGGCCCGCATTATATTCTCCCCTTTTCATAACGCGGGGCCTCACGGTCGCCATCTGAGGTCTGTAATCAGGGCAGAGAATAGTGGCCATGATATTGCCGCCAAAGGCCGGACGCACCTGAAGCAGATGTTTTGTTTCCTTGTCTATCTCAAGTGAGGTGCAGTCAGCCGTCAATCCTGTCCTTAGTTTGGCGGCCACTCTGGGAATAAACGACCTTCCTATGGGTGTCGCGCCTGCAAGGACAATGGTCGGCTTTTGTTCATTGATTATCCTTGAGAGCACTTCGCTGTACACATCATCATTGAATTTCTCAAGTTCGGGGTCACTGCATACTATTACTTTATCGGCCCCCCATTTTATGAGTTCCCGGGCCTCCGGTTCACCCGCTCCCAGGAGCACCGCCATGAGTTTCGTTCCCAGTTCATCAGCCAGTCTCTTGCCCGCCCCAAGGAGTTCAAATGAAACAGAGACAACCCTGCCGTCTTTCTGCTCGGCGAATATGAGGACGTCTTTGTATTCTTCCAGTTTTTGTTTGAGCTCCGCCCCCTGTGTCCTCGCGCCGGTTTCGGTTATCGCGCCTTCGGGGCATACCGATAAACAGGTCATGCATGCATTGCAATATTCATTTATATACGCCTTCCCGTCCTTTAACACAATTGCGTCAAAGGGGCAGGAAGACAAGCAGGTCTCACAACCCGTGCACTTTTCATTATTAACGATTACAGGCACTTTGTATTCCTCCGGGAATGCGATGTAAGGATATTCTTGCTCATCATATTCATTCTCCTCCGGCTCATACGCATTTTATCTCCTTAAGCTCTTTAATCAAATTGTCCACCTGTTCTTCCGGTGTTCCTTCGATCATTTTTCTCTCTGCCTTGACCTCCGGGGCGAATATATTTTTCACCTGTGTAGGCGATCCTTTGAGGCCCAGGCTGTTCTCATCAGCGCCGATGTCCGCCATGCCCATTTTCCTTATCTCAGCCTTTTTTGCGGACATCTTCCCTTTTAAGGACGGCAACCTCGGTTGATTCAATTCCCTTACAACAGTAAGCAGGACAGGCAGTGAGGATTCTACAATATCATATCCCTCGTCCATGAGCCGTTCCACTCTAAGATAATTGTCCTTCACTTCTGCTATCTTGCGTATATACGAAATATGAGGGACATCGAGGAATTCCGCGGTCTCAGGACCGACCTGTGCAGTATCTCCGTCAATCGCCTGCTTGCCGCAGAAAATTATATCGGCCCCCAGTTTTTTTATTGCCTTCGCAAGCGTATACGATGTGGCCCATGTGTCTGATCCTGCAAAAGCCCTGTCGGACAGCAGGACCGCTTCATCGGCCCCCATGGATATGGCCTCTCTTAAAGAAGTTTCAGCCTGGGGTGGTCCCATAGTCAGCACCGTGACCTTTCCACCAAGTTGTTCCCTGATCTTTATTCCCGCTTCAATGGCATGCAGGTCAAAGGGATTGATAATGCTCGGCACACCTTCCCTCATGAGGGTATTCGTCTCCGGATTGATCCTGATCTCTGCCGTATCCGGCACTTGTTTTATACAGACAATAATGTTCACTAAGGCCTATTCCTCCTGAAATCCTGAAGAAAAATTCACCAGTTGAAATTGAGGAAATATTATACGATATTGAAATTAATTGGTAAAGAAAGAATACAAAAACGGAAGCTCCAAAGAAAATTTATACGTCCTTACGAACAGCAATTCGCTGGTAAAATTCACACTTCTTGCAATTCCCAAGCTTTTGGGCTATAGCTCCGCTCACCTTTTTCCCGCAAAATGTGCCTGCGATGGCCCAGCATACCCGGCCATAATTAGGGTAGGCAGGGCATCTCATATGGGCCGCCCCTTCAGACTTCTCCACGCCGCACTTGGTAAATTCCCAGCACTTGGTCCTCTTCCCGTTTTCCACGCTCTGATACGGGAAATACATTTTAAAAGAAGTCCCCTG
Organism: Nitrospirota bacterium; assembly: GCA_016222915.1. Classification (GTDB taxonomy): domain Bacteria; phylum Nitrospirota; class Thermodesulfovibrionia; order UBA6902; family UBA6902; genus UBA6902. The sequence continues at coordinate 5,566 of JACRQA010000052.1, forward strand.
CCCCAATGTACTGTCCGCAAATATCAATCCGTTATGATCGTCTATGATCTTCTTGCATATGGAAAGGCCGAGTCCTGAGCCCGCTCCTATCTCTTTTGTCGTATAAAAAGGATCAAATATCAAATTTAACGCCTCAACAGGCAATCCCGGCCCTGTGTCATTGACTTCCACAACAATATAATCGACATCGTGTAGTTCCTCCATGTAAGTCTTGACAGTAAGTTTTCCTCCCTTAGACATTACATCAACGGCATTGGATAAAAGGTTATTTACCGCCTGTCTCACCTGGTCTCTGTCAATTAATATTTCAGGAAGCGAGCTGTCCAACTTTTCTTCAAGCTCTATCGACTGTTCTTTACATATTCCGTAAAAGGCGCTAAGTGCCTCCTTGATGGCAGTGTTTATTCCCTGGTATTCCAGGTTATATTTTGTTTCTCTTGAAAATGAAAGGACATCTCTGAGTATTCGTTCCAGTCTGTCGACTTCAGCTACAACAATATCGGAGTATTCCTTTTCCCTGGAGCCCTGGAGCAATTTCTTATTGAGCCTTCTTGCAAAGCCGCCTATCGATGTCAATGGGTTTCTTATTTCATGGGCGACATCGGCAGTCAACCTTCCCAATGCAGAAAGTTTTTCCGTTTGTATAAGCTTTACCTGGACCTCACGCAATTCGTCAAGATTTTTCTGCAGGTCATCGTTGAGTGTTTCTATCCTGAGTTTGTCGTTTTTTAGTTTCTGCGAAAGCATGCCGAGCGGCACTGCCAACAAAAACAGAAACGAAATTCTTACAAGGAAATCCGTCCAGTGCAGCTCATAAAATCCATAGCTGCTGCTCAGGAAATAGGCCACCGCGGCAATTGCGGCGATTCCTATCCCTGCGGTAAGACCGTAATAAAATGTATAGAGTGCGGTGACCAGATAAAATCCGTTAAAGAAAGAACTGCCGAATCCGCCGGTTTGCCTTACCAGCAGGGACGCAAACAGAAGGTCAAATATCAGAGCGAAGCCATATATGCTTTTTTTCATTTCAGGAGACAGCAGCAGCCAGATATATATGAGCACACTATAGGCGGCAAAGAAAAAGCCGATTTTTTCGACAAGTCCAAGAGTCTCTGACGGGTTATCGGAGAACAAAAGCCATCCGAGTCCGCCGCAAAAGATTATTATCCGCAAAGAAACAAAGGCAATGTCGGCTACCTCAAGATTAGCTCTAATATTTCCGGCCTGTTTATGGATTTTCTCTTTGAGGGTCATGCAGGAGATTCTTGGACAACTGTTTTTTACTGACTTATAGAGAAGCATTGAATAAATTCATTTGGTCTTTAAGTATCACTCCCGGAAGATACGGTTATTTGTCTCTTCCTGTTTCTATGATAACAGTTTCTTTATGCTTATTGCTTTCATCATAGTTCGGCAATATGAGGATAGATCTTGACAATAGATTACCTATATTGAAAGCCTCCCTTTTCCCTCTGCTCAGAGCACTCATCCTCCTTGTTGACACGAACTCCCTTCATCTTTTCGAAATGAAAAACCGCGCCGTTACCCGGTTGATGTTTTTTATTACTATCATTCATAATACTGGCATGAATCCCACTTTCAAAAAGGTCCACTCGGAAATTCAGAGAGGGATGAGGCTTTCCAGATGCAAAAAATGCGGCTGCATGAGGGGGACTCTCGCAAACCTTAAAGCGTCACTTCCCCTGCTAAAACTTAAAGACGCCGCTGAACTGCTGCAAAATGTTAATGAATGGTCCTCTCAGCTTGAGCCTCAGGAATACCCCTGTTACGGCTGCAAATATTGTATCCCTCCCGAGGCGATGACGATATTGACATCAAAATATCCGTTACTGGCGTCAGCCACGTTGTCAAGCTGCGAGATCAAGGTAAATGATAACTCCTGGCCGCAAGTGGAAGGTGAATATACAGTGCTTGATAAGTCGGCCCCTGTTGCTGTTTCAACGCTCGCAAGCATTAAGCTGGAAGATAAACTTGCCAGGCTTAAACCCGAAGGACTCTGTATTGTGGGAAAGACCGAGACGGAAAATATTGGTATAGATAAAATAGTCAAAAACGTCATCTCTAATCCATCCATCCGTTCCATAATAGTGGCAGGAAAAGATACTGAAGGGCACAAGAGCGGTAAAACTCTGCTGGCTTTATGGGAAAACGGTGTTGACAAGAATATGCGCGTAATAGGATCGGAGGGAAGACGTCCGATACTGAAAAACGTGTCCGTGGCAGATGTAGACAAATTCAGAAAACAGATCAGGATCGAAGACATGATCGGATGCGAAGACACAAAGTCACTGGTCAATAAAATCACGGAGCTTGCCCTGCAGACGCCTGTTCAACCTGCGGTCTCAGGCTGCGGGTGCCATGGCAGTTGCTGCGATACGACTACCATTTCCATGCCGGCAGTATTAGTTCCAAAAGCATCTATTACTGTCCCCACAGTTAAAGCAAAAAAATACAGCAAGTCATCGATCAAACTGGACAAGGCAGGATATTTCGTCATACTTCCACAAAAAGACAAGTCAAATATTCTTGTAGAACACTACTCTTATGACAACAAGCTGATAAGAAAAATAGAAGGCAAAAGCAGCCGTGACATATATTTAACAATTATTAGTAACAATTGGGTAACGGATTTAGGACACGCTGCATACCTGGGCAAAGAGCTTTCGAGGGCGGAGCTGTCCATTAAAAATGGTTACAGATTTGTTCAGGATGGAGCATAGAAGAACAACATTAAAACGGTAACACGTTAAATCGAGCAGATTTATCCGGACCAGAGACTTCACAATAAGCTATTAGCGATTCTTGAACAATAATCCTTGTTTTATAAATTTCAAATTTTGATTTTTTTATTATGGGAAAAGTAACAGCGGTCGCCAACCAGAAGGGCGGGGTCGGCAAGACAACAACATCAATTAATGTATCAGCTTCTCTTGCATCTGCAGGGAAGCGCGTGCTGCTCATCGACACAGACCCGCAGGGTAATTCAACAAGCGGACTCGGTATTGACAAGGACCATCAAAGCGGAAGCATATACGATTTATATACCGGGGCAAAAACAATAGATGCCGTTATTCAGAACACGGGGATGGAGCATCTTAAGATTATTTCCTCAAACATAGACCTTATCGGAGCTGAGCTGGAGCTTTTCGGGAGAGACGACAGAGAGACCATACTTAAAAGGGCGGTCGAACCGCTCAAGAATGATTACGATTACATCTTTATTGACTGCCCGCCGTCTCTCAGTCTCCTCACATTGAACGCCCTTGTGGCCGCTGACAGCCTGCTCGTTCCGATGCAATGTGAATATTACGCGCTGGAAGGAATAAGCATGCTGCTCAGGACCTTTAATTTAATAAAGGACTCTTACAACCCCGGACTTGAAATCGAAGGGATATTGCTGACAATGTTTGATGGAAGAAATACATTGGCTAATCAGGTTTCTGATGAATTGCGAAGGCATTTCGGCGATAAGGTCTACAGGACGCTTATTCCAAGGAACGTGACACTTGCCGAAGCCCCGAGTCATGGAAAACCTGTTATACTATACGACATCCGTTCCAGGGGAGCCCAGAGTTACCTGGATCTTGCAAAGGAGATGATAGGAAATGAAACCGGCACTCGGTAAAGGTCTGTCTGCCCTCATACCTCAGAAGGAAAAGGAGAGAGTCTCCGGCAGGGAAATCCTCGACCTGGACATAACGTCCATTAAGCCCAATGAATACCAGCCAAGGCGGATATTCAGGGATAGCGCCCTTAATGACCTCGTTGCATCGATAAAGGAAAAAGGCGTCATCCAGCCCATAATAGTTCGGACTTCTTCTGATAGTACCTACGAGCTGATTGCCGGTGAGAGAAGATTGAGGGCCGCAGGGCTCGCCGGACTGAAAGTCATCCCTGCAATCGTAAAAGAAGCCGCCCCTGTCGAAGCGCTCGAACTCGCGCTCATTGAAAACATCCAGAGGGAAGACCTGAATCCCCTTGAGACAGCGGAAGCCTTCAACCGTCTGATAAAAGATTTCAACCTGACACACGATGACCTGTCCCAAAAAGTCGGCAAGGACAGGGCGACGGTGACAAATTATCTGAGGATATTAAAGCTTCCTCTTGAAATCAGGAAATGGATTGCGGAAGGCTCTTTGAGCATAGGCCACGCAAAGGCCCTGCTGCAGGTGGAGAACGAAAGACTCCAAATGGAAATCGCCTCAAAAATAATTAAAGGCGGTCTGAGCGTGAGAGAAGCCGAAGCGCTCAGCAAGAAAAGTCCTTCCCCCGGCGCCTCCGCTCCTAAACGTCATTCATCCAAAGACCCTCAGATCGCTTCGCTTGAAGAGAAACTGATCCACAGCCTCGGCACGAAAGTCCGTCTGATACACAAATCCAATAAGCGCGGGAGAATTGAGATCGATTATTTTTCCCTTGAGGAATTAGACAGGCTTCTGGAAATACTCATCCCTTAGATTCACAGACTTATCTTCTTCCATCTGTTATCCCTAATGTCGTATATAAGGCAAGCGGCCTTATAGGGTAATTTATGCATCTGTGAGGTTAATTCAACGGTCAATAATTAAGAAAGGGCAGCAGGGTGTGGGGTACCCGGCTGCCCTTAACAAAGGCAAGAGATAAGTTCTCTTACCGGCAACGACCGTATCCGATCAAATTTTTATTCATAGTCCGGGGAGCTTTTTCGCGTATGCTGGACCGTATATCATAAATTTCCTTTTCAAGTCTCGATAGGGTCTCCACTGTTGTTTTTGGATCACGCTTTGCCTCAAAGTATTCAAACTTCTTATTGTGGAGCTCCTTTCTCAGCTCCGCAGTCTCATTAAGAAATGCCTGATCAGGGCCGGTCACCGGGCCACCCGGCTCCATCATCATCCGGCCTCCATAACCAGGCCCCGTCATATGACCACCCCATCTGCCTGGACCATGGGCAAAGGCCAATACCCCTGCGGAAATGATCAATAAGACCACAATGCCTGCCAATATCTTTTTCATTTTGTGCCTCCTTTGCTGATTGTTAATAATTATGTTTTCATGAAAAAAGATTAACTATATTCTTTGAAGAAAAAATGAATAAAACATGAATATATTGTGAAGCCGTCCTTTAGACCGGCAAGGCGGTAGCGCCAAAGACAAAAAGACATGAGGTTAGTTCACATCATTTATTAGTTCAGGCATGTAGAAACCGATATCCCTTCATAGTCGTATTTTTCAGAGCGATTAATATAATATATACATACCAATCTGAACATGAAGGATGTTTGAATGAATTTAAATAAAATATTTTTCTACATTGTCCTGCTTCTATTATTAATACCGCTCATGTATTCGTGCCAGAAGGAGCAGAAGGAACGGGCGGAAGGCACAACGGAAAAAGTTTTGCCCGGTGAGACCCCTGCCAGTGGTCGTGTTGCCGAACTGCTGGCTTCAATGGACATGCGCCACTTTACCGATACTGTCAAGGCCCCTGATTTTGAGTTGGATTCTGTGGAAGGTGGAAAAATAAACCTTGCACAGTATCGCGGGAAAGTGGTCCTGCTGAGTTTCTGGGCCACGTGGTGACCATGGTGCAGGAAGGAGTTACCTTCCCTGGAAAATCTTCATCAGCATTTTAAGGGAAAACCCTTTGCGCTTATAGCGGTTGATGTTCAGGAAGATAAAGAAACAGTCCTCAGATACGTGCGCAATCAGGGCGTCACATATGTCAACGTGTTGGACATGACCGGCGATACCAGTTCATTATACGGTGTAAGTTCAACGCCGGTGAAATTTCTGATCGGCGCAGACGGTAACATGGTTGGGGCAGGTCTTGGTTACAAAGAATGGGACCGGGACGAGATCAAATCACTGATTCAAACGTTGATCGACGCCAGCCGGAAATAGATCAATATAGCGGGCTGACATCATTTGCTGATAAGCTCCGCTTCTTTTATCTTTTCCAGGAGTTCTTTATACTGGCTGTCAGCGTAAGCTAGTCCGTATTTATTGTCATTCGTTATCCCGACATCTCTCCAGCCCTTTTCTTTTTCGTATATCTTCATGCTCATTAAATCCAAACTCCCGTCTCCATCGCTGTCGAAGTATTCAATGCGTTTAAAATAATCAGGGAGGTTGTCCACTGTGCTGACCACAACATTTGATACTCCCCTCTCCTTCTCCAACCTGAAATATGCAATGACCTTCCCATTGATTTCGCCTTCCCACTGCTTCTTGTCCTCAGGAGCAATAAATTTTAACGGAGGGACCGGAATGTTGTGCTTAACAGCAGGGGGTGCGCTCATTTGTTCCTGGGCTCCGGCACACCCGGTAAGATTAATTGTCAGCAACATTATTAATGCCAGAAATGCCTTTACTGTATCCATAACATACCTTGGGAATTAACAGATGCCTTGTTCGATTACTGAATTATAGCAGGTATATTTTAACACAACAATATAAATATGCTGGACCGGCAGGAGAATGAATGACCGTCTTCAGGTCAGGAGAAAAATCATGGTCCGATCAAGGGACTGAGAAAGGGGGGTATTGTTTTAGTATATCGACCTGACTCTGCCCGTGCGCCGGTCGAAAATAATAACATCGATCACTCTGTTCTGTTCTTTGATCCTGGCCCTGATGAACCTTCCCCTTTTATTCTCAAGTTCAACGTTAAGGCCCTTTTCCTGGTAGTAATTGATCATCGCCTTTCTTGCGTCCTCGTGACTCATAATAGTCTTGCATGAGCCATAGTTTGTGCAATGCGGGCAAAAGTCTCCGTAGGGAGTTACAGGTTTACCTGTCCGCCAGGCATAGACGCCGGACCATGTCACCAGCAGTAAGGTCAAAACTACTATGAAAACAGACATATACTTCATCATCTCACCTGCCCTTAAGGATAGACAATAAAAATGAAGAAAGTATGAACACCTCTCCATTCAGAAATTAATCGTAAACTTCGTCCCCTTATCAAGGACGCTCTCAACCTCTACCTTCCCGCCGATTACCCCGGCAAGCTCTTTGACTATCGCCAGCCCCAGGCCCTTGCCGCCTGAATTCTCACCCTTGTAAAACCTGTCGAAAATTTTCATGAGCTCACTCCCCGCGATGCCCTTTCCCGTGTCTTCAACAGTTATATAAAACCCCCTGCCCTCTTCTATGCGCCCATCCCCCCAGGCAATCGTTATCCCCCCCGATTCGGTGAATTTGTAGGCATTTGTAAGAAGGTTTTTTAAGATGATATGGAGCTTTTCAGGATATGTTTCAACTGACATCAACGGCCCCTCCATTTTCAAATAGAGGCCCTTGCCCTCGATAAGCTTTTTCATTCCTTCTGCATTGCCTTCAATAAATTCCTTCAAGTCGATCTCTTCCAAATTACCCTTCTTGAAAAAACTCGCCTCCGCCCTCGTTATATCTTCTATCCCCTCTACAAGTGAAATGATCCTCTCAATCTCCAGGTTGATATTTCGTATTACTATGTTGGGGTCGGAGATTATCCCGTCTTCAATGGCCTCAAGATTCCCCTTTATCACCGTAAGCGGGGTCCTGAGTTCATGGGCGATATTTGAGGTGAGGTGTTTTCTTAATGAATCCTCTCTTCTGAGCGCCTCCGCCATGTAATTGAAGGTGTCCGTTAACTTGTCGATCTCGTCTTTTAATTTTTTATTTGCCACGGGTCCGTGGGCGGAGAAATCACCTTCAGCGATCTTTTCAGCAGACTTAGTCAGGCGCCTTATTGGATTTGAGAGGAACATCGAAAATAATACGGACAATATCAATGCCCCTCCACCCGCAATTAAAAAAGACATGACGAGAAATTCCCTGCCCCTTTTTCTGAATATCTCTTCCCGCAGGGGCATCAGTCCCAGCTTTTCCAGCGGCCTGACATACAGCATGCCTATCTCTTCTCCACTTACATACAGCGGATACCAGTTGAATTCTCCAACGCCTGAGGGCAATTTCAACAGGGAGTCCATCCTGTGCAGCATGGTAGAATGCATCGTGGAGTAAACCTCTGCCGACGACAGGATTTTAGCGTTTGATATGTCCTCCACATAAGTTTCGAGCCCAAGCATCATGCCCCAATGCAATGCCTCCCCAAGCAATGCCTTGTCCCATTGCCCGTCCTTGTAGCTGCCCTCAACAGAAGCCATGATCCAGTAGATATGATCTTCCTCGGTACCTCTGATGTAATCATTAAAGTCCTCGATGATCAGCCTCTCAAAGACAATATTGGAGAGTAAGGCAAGGGAGATGATAAGTATGAACGCGACAAAGAGCTTAGTCCTCATCAGGCAGACCGGTAAATTTATAACCTACGCCGTAGACAGTTTTGAGATAGGCAGGATTTCTCTGGTTGTCCTCGATCTTGTGCCGGATATTTTTAACGTGCGCGTCAATCGTCCTGTCATATCCCTCAAAGTCATACCCTAAAATAACATTGACAAGCTGAAGCCTTGTGAATACCTGCCCCGGATGTTCCGCAAGGCATTGCAGGAGTTTAAACTCCGTAGGGGTAAGGACCACAGGCGCGTCTTTCTTTCTTGCTTCAAAACGTGTGGAATCCAGGACAAGATCACCCCCGTTAAAGCTGAGAACGTCCTTTGGGCCCTTGGCCCTTCTCAAAAGGGCCTTGACCCTGGCAACAAGCTCTCTGGGGCTGAACGGCTTTACCACATAGTCGTCGGCGCCGATGCCGAGTCCTTTGATCCTGTCATCTTCGTCACTCTTTGCAGTCAGCATGATAATCGGCACGTCAAAGTCTTTACGTATTGCCTGGCATATGTCTTCACCCGCCATGTCCGGGAGCATCAGGTCGAGTATGATGAGGGCGAACCCTTCCTTTAATAGTGATAAGGCCTTCTCTCCTGTCTCAGCGTGAGTTACGCGGAAATCTTCCTTTTCAAGATATGCCTTGACGATCTCAGCAATCTTCTTTTCATCTTCCACCACAAGGATTTTCTTGCCGTTCATAGTAATCATAATAGCATAAAAAATATGAATAAATTATGATAAAAATGTTTTTCAATCTTGTCATGGTACGGCAAAAATGCTAAGCTTCTAAGGCGATGGGAATAGCAGAAGCACTCAGGGCAGTGCAGGCGCAAATTAACAATGCCGCAATCAGATCAGGCAGGGACCCTGCCGGTGTAAAACTCGTTGCGGTGTCAAAGACAGTCGACATTAAGAAAGTCATCGAGGCGATGCAGGCGGGGGCGGTCATATTTGGTGAGAACAGGGTACAGGAAGCAGGAAAAAAGATCACAGAACTCAGAGCTCAGAACACAGACATAAAAACACAATGGCACCTGATCGGGAACCTCCAGAAAAACAAGGTCAGGCCCGCTGTCGAGCTTTTTGATCTGATACATTCTGTTGATTCATCGGTGTTAGCGGAAGAGATCAATAAGCACGCAGGGAACCTCGGTAAACAGCAGAGGGTACTTGTGCAGGTGAAGCTCTCTGATGAAGCAACAAAGCATGGGATTGCCGAAGATAGCCTGATGTCCCTGCTTTCAGTAATATCAAACATGGACCATCTCAGGCTGGAAGGTCTTATGACAATACCGCCTTACTTTGAAGACCCTGAGATGGCAAGGCCATATTTCAGGAAACTCAGGCAGCTTGCGGACAAGGCTGTTGAACGAGGCTTCACCATGCACGAATTATCAATGGGCATGTCAAATGACTTTGAAGTCGCCATTGAGGAAGGGGCCACGTTGGTAAGGGTCGGGACGGCGATTTTTGGGGAGCGTTTTAAGTGATCAAATATTTTCTCTGGAGATTTCTGGCTACTGGGAATAATGCTGATTGTATGTATAATATATAACCATGAAAACAGGATTTATCGGCGGCGGCAATATGGCGGAGGCCATAATAAAAGGGATCAGGGGCCAGGGGTCAGGGGTCAGGGATATTCTTGTTTCCGAGCCCAGGGAGGACAGACGGCAGTATCTTGAACAATCTTATGGGATAAAGACCACCTCGTCCAACAAAGACGTTGCGTCTTCCTGTAATATAATAATCCTGGCTGTTAAGCCTCAGAATATGGAAACCGTTCTTGAAGAAATAGGTGAAGATATCAGCAGTGACAAAACCGTAGTCTCAATAGCAGCCGGCATCACCCTTGCGTACCTGTCTTCAAGGCTAAAGACCAAGAAGTTAGTCCGCGTCATGCCAAACACCCCGGCCCTTGTTCAGAAGGGCATGACTGTTATGTCCCTATGCGAATGTTTCTCAGACAGGGACATAGATGTTGTGAGGGAAATTTTTATGTCGGTTGGAGAGGTCCTGACATTGCCGGAAAAATATATGAACGCGGTGACCGCTGTTTCCGGAAGCGGGCCTGCGTTTATCGCATATTTCGTCGAAGCGATGACAGAGGGTGGAATAAAGATAGGTCTCAATAAAGACGACGCCTTCACCCTTGCAGTGCAGACGGCAATCGGCACTGCGCAATTGCTCGAATCCGGCATGGGTCCTTCAAAACTCAGAGAGATGGTCACATCCCCCGGTGGCACTACCGCAGCGGGGCTCAGGGCCTTTGAGGAGAAGGGTTTTAAAGATACCGTTTCATTCGCCATTGAAGCGGCCAAAAACAGGGCGGATGAATTGGGGAAAGGGAGGGGTTGATGTTTATTTTCGGCAATTTTTTTCACGCAGTGGCATACATCCTTGACACGCTCTTATCAATTTACATGTGGATCATAATTATCTCAGCGCTCATAAGCTGGGTAAATCCCGACCCTTACAATCCGATTGTGCGCTTCCTGCATTCGGTCACTGACCCGGTATTAAGGCCCATCAGAAGAAAGCTAGGTTTC
>JACRQA010000053.1 GCA_016222915.1 Nitrospirota bacterium
AGACCCCGAATATTGCCTATGGGAAAAAAAGCATGCTGGTTTATGACGATCCTCTATTGCATTGGGCAGACCTTGAACGGGATTATTATTACAGTCGCATTGTTGACGGCTACACGAGTAAATGTTCGGGCTTTATAAGTCGAATGCACGAAAACCCGGCATGGATACTGGATTTGTCCCGATTGAGAGATATTGAAACGATAGTGTTGCACGAAGGCTGTCCAAAAACAGCAGCTATAGAAGGGGCATTGAATTGGCTGAACGATTTGGAAATGTGCTCCGATAAGGAAGTACAAAATTCATCCGTAAATGTGAGACCCCTGAATATAGCATTATCAAATGACGGCACGAAATGGACATCGGTTACATCTCTTGTCTCGCCGATTAATAATAATGGACCGACGCGAATCGTCTTCGATGGACCGCAAGCAGCGCGTTACATAAGAATAAAGGCAACAGGGGCAAGCAAATTATTATTTGATGAAGTAGAGGTCTATGGTCCATCAGATGCAGAAGAAAGAAGGTGAACAAACACAACGGATCGGGGAAGTTATTATTTATAAGCGACATTTCATCCCAATATGTTAATTTTTACGACACATGACGCTTATTTTTACAAACACTAAGTAACGATTCAATGCTAACTACTTGAGATGCAAGAGATAATGCTCTGGCATTTGCTTTGCTATATCAATCTAAATAATGAAAATAGTATTTAAATAATATGCTTGAGAAAATCAAGAATTATGATATAATGGATAATGTCATCCGGGCCATGGAATCATTAAGACTCTAATAAAATTCGGGAGGTAAAAAAATGAAAAAAGTATTTGTGTTAGTAGTAGGATTGTTACTCATTGGAGTAAATATTTACGCAGCAGGAGACCTCGTAGTTAACGGTAAAATCGGTATTGGGATCACTCCTACATATTCATTACATGTAGCCGGCGGACAGACAAGACTCGAAAGGACCGATGGTGCCGTACTTGCGGGAGCAACATTAAGATCAGATATAACTGGTGCAGGAACAACTAAGACAAGTAATACATTTACCACTGATATTGCTGATGCGGACTGGAGTAATTACGATATCTTAGGATTTAATGCAAGCGTAAATTATACTGGAAGATCTTCTGGCGGATCAGGAATATACAGTTTTCAGAATACCGCTCTTTTTAATTCTACTGTACCAGGCGCACATTCATTGGCTAAAGTTTATAATGCCTTCTTCAAATTAGCCATTGGCGGTGTCAATACTCAAAATATAGCTATTGATGAATATGTCGGGTTTAAGCATTCATATGAAGATCTTGGCGCTGGATCGCTTACTGGCACTAATTGGTACTCAGCCTACTTTACAAATCCTCCTGCTGCATTAACACCAACAAACCTGCATGGGATATGGATTGAGAAACAGACCAGTGGAACAAATAATTTTGGGATTGTCCTGGCCGGAGATGGCGCTGGCGCAGATGTAGTATTTGGTACAGGTAATAATGTTAAATTATATGCAAACGCAGGTGACTTGTATGTAAAGGATGCAGCTAACAATGTTACACTTCTCGGCCCTCATGATCCAGCGACTGGTGAATGGATATTCTATTCACAAAATATTAAGACAGGAAAGACTGTCCGTGTTAACATGGAAAAACTTGTAAAGGCAGTCGAGAAACTGACCGGCGAGACATTTATGGTGGAGACATTAGTAGAGGGTAACTAAGGATAACGGGTCATAATAATTGACCTGAAACACAATTAGGATGGTCCTGACAGGAGGTGGCATATACCACCTCCTGTTTTGTTATTTGTATCAGAGCACTCTCTCATGATTAAAGCCGCTTTACAGGACATTATTGAACTGTGCCGCTCAAAAAACATATTGTCGTACATGTGTGTCCTTCAAATACCGCTTTCTATGGTTTTTGAATAAAAATGGCAGCATCTGATACGCTAACCTTAGCCTTCGAGTGTTTATATTAATTTATGACAAGAATCATCGGCCTTGATTATGTTAGAGCAGCAATGTCCATATTTGTTGTGATATGGCATATGGGAGGGGACGGGGGTTCTCTTTTTTTCAAATATCACGTATTACTTTTGGCAGTCCCTGCCTTTATACTCGTTTCAAACTTTTTATTGGCAAAAAAAAATCCCGGGCGCGAAGATTTATCAAGGTATATAAAGAGGATACTGGTCCTGTTATATTTCTGGCCCGCAATATTTATCTTATATACAAAGACAGGAATTCTTGGATCTGTTGACCTGCTTCCACATTCAACTGGCGCCGCATTAGTTTTTTTATTAAGGGGCGGCAACACTATTTACTATTTCTTCATCAGCCTGCTATTCATGTCTATATTCACATATCTTCTTTCTAAACTGAAAACATGTTACGTTGTCATTTCATTTGCCGCATTTTGTGCACTGCTATACACAATCCCTTTAATGGATATCTCACAAGTTTTTGGATCTTATAAACTAAGCTACTATTGGAACCCCACTAATTTTCTCCCGTATCCGCCGGCGGCCATTCTTGTAGTCCGCATGTACAGCTAGATTGAAAATGATGCAACGAGGTATTGGGGCACAATTATTGCGCTTCTCTCCTTGAGTGTCCTTTTTGCTTTATTAGAATGGAATTCTTACGTTGATCCATCTGTTTCGAGTGCAGAAATAATCAAGATTCCTATTTATACACGAGTATCGGTTGTTTTATTGTCAATCATCATTCTTATCGCTGCATTAAATCCAAACATCCCTTCAAATAAAACCATTTCGTTTATGTCCCGGCACAGTCTGGCATTGTACTGTCTGCATCCTTTTCTTATGGCTCCGATAAAAAAATGGATTGATGATATTGCACTCTTATCAGGGACGCTGAATTTGTACCTATCCATTTTTATTGTTATTCTTTTTTGTTACCTCTTATCTATTTTTCTTGGGACTTTTATTAAAAAAGAACTTATTCGGTAGGTTCAAAGAATATATCGGACAAAATCCTTGCCGTAATCTGTTCAGAAACAGTTCATGATACTTCTCAATTTAAATAGTTCTTATTAACCGTTTCGATATTATCACGAATTATATTTAGCAGACGCTGACCTGTTTCATGCTCTTTATCATAAAGATTGTTCAATTCAGCAGGGTCCTGCTCAAGATTGAAAAGTAGCTTTTCATCCTTATCAATGTAATAAACTAACTTATAATTCCCCTCCCATATTGCCACAGATCCTTTAGTAATCCTGGAATTACTTGGATTTGAATCCAAAGACATTGAATACACAGGTCTTGCCTCAAGCTTCTCACCGCGTAAAAAGGGGACTAACGACCGGCCTTCCATCCACTCCGGAACGGTTATATCAGCTAAATCCAATATGGTAGCAGGAATATCTATTTGACCAACGAGGTCATTTACTACCTGACCATCTTCCTGGCCTGGCTCTTTAATTATGAGAGGAATACTCGTCACTTGTTCATAAAGATGAGGCCCGCCATGTTGCTGATAGCCGTGTTCAAAACTCTCTCCATGATCCGCCGATACAATAATTATAGTGTTTTTCAGTTTTTCTTTTATCTGTGTAGAATTGATAAATTTGTTGAATTCCTCATCACAATACCGTACAAGCTCATCATACCTGTCCCTGCTTGTAAGAACGTCACTCGCTGAGGACTTCTTTGAAACTGGCCCAAACATTCCCTTAAATGGCGCAGGCGGAATGTAAGGAGTATGAGGTTGCCATATGTGCATCCAGGCGAAAAAGGGTTCTGGCGGATTATTGCCAATGTTGTGAATAAATGTATCAAACATTTTTGGCAAGTTGTAATAATACCTGTCTCTTTTTTCGAAAACATCTACAAACATAAAATCCAACAATTTACCAAAAACAAAATCCTTCTTTACAATCCAGTCGAAAAGAGAGAAATTGTCACCAAACAGTTCTTGGAGTTTTATTTCAATAAGGCCAGTCATATTCAATCCATAGCTAAAGTTACCGGACTTGTGAAATATATCAAAATACTTGTCGATTCCATTGCGTGAAAATGGTACAAGCCAATTTGATAAAAAAGCCATATTATAGTAACCATTCTGTTTAAGAAGTTTTGGAATGTTTTCAGTATTACCTTTATCAATATGGGAGGCGTGAGGCTGGAAAACACGATGAGTCCAGACCCTTTTACCCGTTATAATGCTTGACATCGAGGGGGAAGTCCAGTTGCCTGCTGCTTTAAGTCCCGAAAACAGGTTTGCTTTCTTTGCCCATTCAGTCATAAATGGTGTTGTTGGTCTATGATAACCATAAATTGACATATCTCTAGTTGTCATAGCATCAAAGGTTATTAAGATAATATTGGGACGGTCAGTTTTTACGCCTGAAGATGCGATATGTTCTGATGCAATTTTGCCTTTTAAAGTTGCGTTAACAACGACAATTGGCACAGATATTATTACAAATATTCCAAATAACCATACCAGGGGAATAAGCCTTTCATGAATTACGTCATATTTATTTTGTAACAACCTGTAAATGGGAATGGACATCAGGATTATCACAAAAAGCATTGCTAACTTAATATAAAACGAAAGCGGAATATCGGGCCATACAAACCGCTTGATAAAATAAGTTATAGTTGCCAAAGCTACTACTAAATATAGGAATAGAAAAAAATGCTGCGCATTTTTCCATTTAAATAGAAGAGCGAAAGATGATATTAGTCTTATAGACAGCCACACAAGCAAGGCTGTTACCGTAGCCAATATGCTCCAAAAAAGTGATACGAGACTAAGGTTCGGTAAGAACTCTGCAAATGAGGCATAATATTTAAATCCATCCCACCTGTAAAAAGCGTCTCCCATAAGGAAAAGAAAAAAAACAACAAATGTAATACGGAATACCTGGCTGTAGGATAATGAGGATACTCCCTTAGTTTTCATAGCTTGCGTTTTAATCCTCCTAATTAACAAAATTATCCGTTATTAACATGCGAATTATGCTGAGTTGCTCTAATACCAGGACTATATGCTTTGCCAAGATATATAATATCAGAGTCAACAGGGTTTTTATTTGTCAAGACGACCTCTGTAATGTGCAAATATTTATATTGACTCTTGGGTAAAGGTACTCAATTACTACCACAGAAAGATTCACATTCTCGCCTCCATTTTCGACAGCCGTTCCTCCAATAATTGAATCATAGCGCTTTGTTCTTTGATCTGCTTGTTCAGTTGTTCAATATAAATATGGGCCTTTTCCAGTTCCTCAACTATGCCTCTGCGGTGGGCGCCTACTTCTACGATTTCTTTCCCGGTTTCATCTACGGCTGCTTTCGGAATCGCCGGAAGGTGTTTGTTGTTCCACATGAAGCCGGAGTGCTCATCGATCGATTCGAGGTGATAATCAGGTCCAAATACATAATCGGCATGCAGCACTGCTCCCCTTTGATAAATAGGCCCGTTGACGTCTAATTTGCCCTGAGGTGTCGATGTACCGATCCCTACGTTACCCCCACGCTCAACTACCATAATCTCAGAGACCACACCGGATATCTCATTTTTGATTATTAATGCCGGCTGGGGCCCTCTCTGATGTATCACAAGGCCGCTTCCCACTGTCCCCTGCTTATAAATATATACTGCATCTCCCTCGCCTTCCTTATATGCATAAAGACTATTGCCGACTCCCGTATTTTCTGCGTGAAGTGCAGTATCGGCAGATGACAACACCTGAAGCCTTGCCAGGTCCGGGAACCGTGTCCCTATCCCGACATAACCGGTGGCTTGATTAATGGTAACGGAGTCAATAAAAGTAGCTCCATCTGCTGAGACCCTGATATTGAGGTCATCGTCTCCTGAAAGTCCCATTTCCGCATGTCCTGCAAAATTGTCCTGAAAGACGATTGAAGATGAACCAGATGAAAGCCCTTTTGATAAAAATAAACGAAAGTCTCCGGTATTGGAATAAAACAGAGAGTTGGCGCCGCGTACCTGGAGGGCATGTAAAGGAGAAGCTACTCCAACACCAAGGTTATCAGATATATAGGCGCTTCCTTGCACATGAAGCGGCTGAATGGGAGAAATGGTCCCGATCCCAAGGTTTCCCCCGGGAGTGAGCGACATCATTTCCATGCTGTTTGTGATAAAGCCCAGGCGATGATTGCTCAAAGAGCCGATAAATATCCCTCCCTCTCCGCTTGTTTGATTATATGCGCTTGTTATTCCTCCTTTCACGATACCATCGACTTCCAGCCTTATACCCGCCGCAGCATTATCAAGCGAAGCGACAGGTTGCACCAAATGCAGCACCCTGGTATCCGTGCTTCCTAAAGACCCCGGATTTGTTGTTCCGATACCGACGCTGCCCCCGGTGTAATAAGCGGAAGTCCCTGTATCAGTAAAAGCGCCTGATCCGGAACCAGCCGGCCACGTGGTCCGGCAGACACTTCCAAGGCAAATGTCCCCGTTTACATCCAGTTTTCCTGCCGGGGCGGACGTTCCGATCCCTACGTTGCCCGAACTATAATAAACGTCCGTACCACTTAGAGACCACATACTGCTGCCTGAGGTATCATCTATGCCGTCCGAAAAACCAGCAGGGACACCTGTCAATTCTGTCCAGTCAACACCGTCCTTAACATTTGCGTTCACCGTAGGGTCGTTTTCTCCACTGATGGACCCGCCGACATTAAGATTGCCTGTTACCCTCGTGTTTCCTTCAAAATATCCTGCGTAACCGTTGGCGCTATTACCGTAAACACCGTAGCTATCGCTTCCAAGCAAACCATAATTATTGCTGCCTGTGTTCTTTCCGTATGCTCCAACAGCGCCTGTGCCGCTCGTTTCGCCTACTATCGCATACTCTCCCGAGGCCCCCGTGACCTTCAGGTTGCCGTAACTGTTTGATGTCCCGGTTGTGAGATTCCCGTTGCCGTCAATTGTTATGTCCTGGGCAAAGGCAATTGAGTTCACCAGGATAACGCCGGTCATAAAGTAAAATAATATTTTCTTCATCTATCTGTCCCTTTCCTGATTTATGTTTTAATCGATAATGATTATTGAACGGTATTTCAAATAACATACTTAATGTTATCTTTGGAAACGAAGGAAAAAATATTTGCTGATATTTAGTATAACAATACTGGACAGATAAGCGACAATCCTCATATAGCTGCGTGTCCTTCCCTGGGGAAAGACCAGGTCCGATGGACAAATCAATTCTTGTTATTTAGACAACGGTTTAGATACAATATTTTTATCAATAAAGCCGTCACATCTACTGCAGTAGCTTTTCATATAAAAAAATGGAAAATGACAAGGGAATGACCGAAGACAATAACTGGTTTCAAAAAAACCCAAAAAAAACGATATCGGTTTTTGTGTTGGCTATGCTCCTTTTGATGATTTTCAGCGCTGAAAAATATCTGGACCTGAAAAATAGAAATTATTTGACCAACCACGAGCAGAACAGGATTCTCAGATATATAAGATTAAGAGAACACCCCCCCTTATTTGATGGGATCGTAAAGCCCGATGATGCATATATGAGAGAAACGGACAGCTTGCTGCAAATCGAGCGTAAATTCAGGACTGATAAAGATGGCTTTATTATGCCCTCCAGTAAGCATAATGACCCGGACGTGAATATCTTTTTTCTGGGAGGATCAACCACTGAATGCATGGAAGTCGATGAGCAAAACAGATTCCCTTACCTCGCGGGCGATTTGTTAGAAAAAAAATCCGGCATGAAAATCAATTCCTTCAACAGCGGTGTCAGCGGCAATAATTCATTGCACTCGCTGAATATCTTTCTGAATAAAATAGTCCCGATGAATCCGGATATCGTAGTGATGATGCATAATATCAACGATTTAAATATTCTCCTCGTCGCAAAGTCCTATTGGAACACCATAGGTTCAAAATCGTCGATACAGGTGATAGAGGAAAAGGGACCGGAATACTACACGTTGCTGAAGACGTTAAAAAATATGTTCATCCCCAACATATACAAGTATATCGAATACAATTTCTTTACCGGAAAGCTACATGAGGACGAATTCATCGAGTTTCGGGGGAAAACAATAGCTGTGGATGAAGCAATGATAATCAGGGAGTATAAAAAGAATTTGCAGACCTTCATCGACCTTTGCAGAGTAAGAGAAATTACCCCTGTATTGATGACCATGGCGAGCAGATTCTCACAGGGCAGCGATAAACCGGTTGATTCCTATTTTGACCGTATAGAAAAAGACTATAGAGTGGCCCGAGATGACTATAAAAAAATCTTTGATATGTTTAATCAGACAATAATTGAAATGGGCAGGCTGAATAATGTTTTAGTGATTGATTTAGCCAAAGAAATTCCCCAGACAAAGGAATACATGTATGATATAGTCCATTTTAATGACAAGGGCTCAAGGCTGGCTTCAGAAATTATCAGTAACTCCCTGATGACGTTTATTCACAAGGCCGGTAATTAACTTCGCCGGCGGCATCTGATTTTAAGTTATTTAAAGACGTAGTTTCTGTGCCAGTTGACCAGCGCAATCAGGGCCCAGATCAATCTGCTGTTTTCCGCCCGTCCTTCCAGATGATCGGAGATTATCGATTTAACATAATCATGATTCAGGAATTCCAGCTTTGACAATGATTCCCTGGACAGGGAGGTGAGCATATAATCCTTTAGCCCGTTCTTGATCCACATCGCCATGGGTGGAGTAAACCCTCTTTTCTTTCCAAAAGCGATATCATGAGGCTGAAACTTCGCCAATGCCTTGCGCAGCAAATATTTTGTTTGGACCCCTTTTATCTTCTTGTTAAGAGGGACCTTCCGGGAAAAATCGATTATAGCGTTGTCCAGAAGCGGCACTCTGACTTCAAGGCTGTTTGCCATGCTCATTTTGTCTGTTTTCTGCAGAGGGTCATCCTGCAGGAAGGTCTTGAAATCGACATACATCAACTGGTCCTGTATGCCGTATCCTTTTTCAGCAGCCTTTTTGAAATGATTTTCCATGGCGTAAAATGACTCGAGGTCAGTCAGCTTGTTTACGAAATCAGGGTTCAATAATTTTGCTTTTTCCTCCGCGTCAAAAAGCACCTTCCAGCGATAGTGCCCCTCATCATAGGCATATTCTGCTCCATAGGTGAATCTTTTAAGTTTATAGGGCATGCTCAGATAATTATGGGATTCAGGCAATCTGTCTACCGCGCCTTTAATACCATTACGAAGCGACTGAGGAATCCTCCTGTACCATTCCGAGACCTTGTATAAATAATGTGTCTGATATCCCCCAAAGAGCTCGTCGCCGCCTTCACCGCCGACAACTGTTTTTACCATTGAACGGGCCAGCTTGGAGACAAAATATACAGGTATCGCGGAATAGTCAAAAAGAGGCTCATCCAAAAATGACATTATATTCTCGATTTCCCCGATGATATCACGTTCCGACAATATGACTTCGTGCAATGAAAGACCGAGCCTTCCAGCCACAATCTTCGCTTTATCGAGCTCATTGTAGGATGTTTCCTCAAACCCTACGGTAAATGCATTGAGCTTGAGATTGCATTTCTCCGCAGCGACAGAAGCGATCAGGGAAGAGTCAATCCCTCCGCTCAGAAATATTCCGACAGGGACATCGCTTCTCGTCTGCCTGTGCATGACCATTTTCAGCTCATCGATAAAAAGCCCCGTCAATTCATCTTCACTGAGTGTCTCTTTTGAGAAGCTGATATTTGGCATGTCCCAATATTCTTTTTTATGACAGCCCTTATTTGAGCATATCAGCATATGACCGGCATCGAGTTTCCTGATTGCACTGAATCCGGTCAGAGGCGAGGGGACATATCCATATGATAAATACTGGCTGACTGCTTCATAATCGGGGACCCGGCCCACACCTCCGGATAACAGCGCCTTGATCTCCGATGCAAACATCAATCCGTCAGCAGTTTCAGCATAGTAAAGAGGTTTAATCCCGGGCCTGTCCCTTATGAGCAACAGGGTCTTTGCATGATCGTCCCAAAGGGCGATTGCATACATCCCGTTAAGGGCAAGGGGAAAGTCCGCTCCGTATTCCTCGTACAGGTGGACGATGACCTCGGTGTCGGACCTGGTATAAAATGAATGGCCCTGTTTTTCCAGAGTTTCTTTTAACTCGACATAGTTGTAAATTTCTCCGTTAAAAACGACCCATATGCTTTTGTCTTCATTATGAATAGGCTGATTGCCCGTATCAAGGTCAATGATGCTCAGTCGTCGAAACGCCAAACCGATATTGCCCCCGATATAAAAGCCCTCATCGTCCGGTCCGCGATGGACGAGCTCCCGATTCATGGTCTTTAAACTCTCCATGGTCACAGGGCGTGTGTTTTTATAATTAAAAATACCGGCTATTCCGCACATTTATTGTTCCTGCATATATTGGATAAGAAAGGCCCGGAGATTGTCAAGTTTCAGAATAGATTTGACTGCTCTTTTAAAGTTACTTGATCAGAAGAATTCCTCCCGGACCAGCCTGTTGCAACGGCATATGTTAATAATAATGTTTTTGTTATAATATCAACAATGTTTGATTTCTTAGCAAAGATTATAGGAACAAAAAACGAGAGAGATATTAAAAAGCTCTGGGAAGTCGCCGAGCAAATTAATTCCCTTGAGCCGGCCATAAGCGCCTTAAGCGATGCAGGGCTGAGGGCGAAGACCGATGAATTCCGAAAGAAGCTTGAAGACGGAAGCGGGCTGGACGATATCCTCAATGAGGCCTTTGCCGTTGTCAGGGAGACCTCGCGAAGGGTGCTTAACATGAGGCATTTCGATGTCCAGTTGATCGGGGGCATTGTCCTGCACCAGGGGAAAATCGCGGAGATGAAGACCGGTGAAGGAAAGACCCTTGTGGCAACGCTCGCGGTTTATCTGAATGCCCTTGACGGCAGGGGGGTACACATTATTACCGTCAATGATTACCTCGCAAAAAGAGACGCGCAGTGGATGTGTCCTCTTTATCATTTTCATGGACTTAGCGTAGGGATTATCCAGCATGACAGTTCGTTTATTTATGACCCCTCTTATCATTCTGAAGACAGCAGGCTGAAATACTTAAGACCCGTGGGAAGGAAAGAGGCATATGCCGCCGATATAACTTACGGGACGAACAATGAATTCGGCTTTGACTATTTAAGAGACAATATGAAGTACCACATAAATGATTATGTGCAGAGGGAGCTGAATTACGCCATCGTCGACGAGGTAGACAGTATATTGATAGACGAGGCAAGAACTCCACTGATCATTTCCGGCCCTTCCGAGGAGTCTACGGACAAGTATTATAAGATCGACAAGATAATCCCGAAGCTCAATAAGGATGAAGATTATACGATTGACGAAAAAGCCAGGAGTGCGATACTCACGGAGGAAGGGAACATCAAAGTTGAACGGCTGCTCGGGGCAGGCAACCTCTATGATCCGGCAAACGTTGAGTTGGTCCATCACGTCAACCAAGGACTGCGCGCGCATGCGCTCTTCAAAAGAGATGTAGATTACATTGTAAAGGACAATGAGGTCATTATCGTCGATGAATTCACAGGCCGTCTCATGCCCGGCAGGCGCTGGTCCGACGGGCTGCACCAGGCGATAGAGGCCAAGGAAGGCGTTAAGATAGCAAGCGAGAACCAGACCCTTGCCACCATCACCTTTCAGAATTATTTCAGGATGTATAACAAACTCGCCGGGATGACAGGCACTGCCTATACAGAGGCTGCAGAGTTTGCAAAGATATACAACCTCGATGTAATTGTAATCCCCACAAATAAACCTATGATCAGGGTCGATAATCCGGACGTAATTTATAAAACCGAAAACGGTAAATTCAACGCCGTCATCAATGAAATAGAAGACTGTTATAAAAGGGGACAGCCTGCGCTTGTAGGCACGATATCGATTGAAAAATCCGAGGTCCTCAGCTCCTTGCTGAAGAAGAAAAAGATCCCCCACTCTGTTTTGAACGCGAAGTATCATGAAAACGAAGCGGAGATAATTGCCCAGGCAGGCAGGAGCGGCGCTATAACGATTGCCACCAATATGGCGGGCCGAGGCACTGATATCGTTCTCGGTGGCAATCCTCAGGGCCTTGCAAAGGACATGTTACGGGAAAAAAAGGAATACTCCGATGAGGAATACAATGCAACTCTTGTAAAGGCCAGGGAAATGTGTGAGATAGACCGTGAGAAAGTCATCGCCGCAGGAGGGCTGCACATCCTCGGCACTGAAAGGCATGAGGCCCGAAGGATCGACAACCAGCTCAGGGGACGCTCAGGCAGGCAGGGGGACGCGGGTTCCTCAAGGTTCTATCTTTCTCTTCAAGACGACCTTATGCGGATCTTCGGGTCGGACAGGATCTCCGGCCTCATGGGGAAACTGGGCATGGAAGAAGACCAGCCAATTGAACACAAGTGGGTCACAAAGGCCATAGAATCTTCACAGAAAAAGGTCGAGGCCCACAACTTCGACATTAGAAAACACCTCCTCGAATACGATGATGTCAACAATATGCAGCGGAGCGAAATTTATTCATTCAGGCGTGAAATACTCGCCTCCGAAAGCCTGGAGGACAGGATCGCCGAGATGCGGGAAAACGTCCTTGACGATGTGCTCTCCATCCATTGCCCGGAAAACAAGCACCCGGAGGAATGGGATTTAAAGAGCCTCAAAGACTCACTCTATGGCCAGTTTTCCATATCCCCGGAAATTGAGCTCTCAGGCATCGATGAGCTGCGGACAAAACTCCTTGAGGAAGTGACCCGTGCTTATAAAAACAAAGAGCTGGAAATAGGGGCGGAGACATTCCGGTACCTTGAGAGAATGGTCCTGCTGCAGGTGCTCGACACTCAATGGAAAGACCATCTCCTGAGCATGGACCATTTGAAAGAAGGCGTGGGCCTCAGGGGATACGGCCAGAGGGACCCTCTAATCGAATACAAAAAAGAGGCCTTTGAAATCTTCGCGAACCTAAGCGACAGGGTTTCATCCGAGGTAATAGCAAGGCTGATGAAAATCCAGGTCGCAAGAGAAGACACCGTGGAGAAGAAGTTCGCCCCGAGGCCGGCCAGAATGACATACGGCAGGGGCAGCGGCGGAGAAAGCTCCAAACCTCAGACCGTCGTCAAGGACAAGAGGATAGGAAGAAACGATCCCTGCGTTTGCGGAAGCGGCAAGAAATACAAGAAGTGCTGTGGTGTAAATGCCTAGAATCCTGCTTATAGACAATGGCACATCCCCTGTCCGCAACTTTGAAAAATCCCTGACAAAGAAGAAGTATGAATTAATTAACGCCCGGGACACCAAAACAGCTCTTCGCTTTTTAAAAAACAACGCGGTCGACATGATTGTAATCGACCTGGACAGTCCCTCAGCAATTACGAATTCAGCCGGGTTCAGAGATAATGTCGCTGATACACCAAAGATATATTTATTGGGTGAGGATGGTCCTTACGACAAGACCCTTTGGCTGAAGGATCAATATGCTGTCCCTGTGCGCGGACCTCTTTCATTTACTGAATTCCTTTCCTGGGCCGTGAAGCTTCTGAACATAAAAGCACTGCGGGATGAAAACAGCGCTCTAAAGGCGGAGGTAACGGCCAAGCAGGAAAAGATAGAAGAGATATCGCTGACTGACGACCTTACCGGCCTCTATAATATCCGGTTCCTCAATCAGTCGATTGATATCGAGATGGAGAGGTCGCATCGTTTCGGTTCGATCTTTTCTCTGATTTTTATGGACATCGACGACCTTAAGAAAGTCAATGACAGGTTCGGTCATCTCACGGGGAGCAGGGTGCTTATAGAAACTGCCCATGTGCTTCAGGAAAATCTGAGAAAGGTTGATATAATAATACGCTACGGCGGGGACGAGTTCGTGATAATAATGCCCCAGACCTCAAAGGATTCAGGCTTCATGGTTGCAAACAGGTTAAGAAAGACGATTGAAGAAAGAGTGTTTTTAAAAGATGAGAAACACCCGGTCAGAATAACCGCGAGTTTCGGCATTGCCTCTTTTCCCGTCAATGCAAAAAACAAAGAAGAACTGCTCGTGATCGCCGACAAGGCGCTTTATCACGGCAAGTTCTCGACCAAGAACGTGGTGTTCGCAGCGGAGTAGAGCTAAGGACCACTTGACGCCCATTTCTGTTTTGCCTTTAATATAGTAAAATTTATAATTATATTTTATTAGAAGGAGACACATTCCACTATGTTCGGCTGGAACCGGGTGAATTACCGCGACATTCTAGACAGCATGACGGACGGCATGTACTTTGTCGTTCTGTACCAAATGGTCCGGTACTGGAACAAGGCCGCGGAGCTTCTGACGGGAATAACCTCAGCCCAGATAATCGGCAAAGTCATTGACGGGGGATATAT
>JACRQA010000038.1 GCA_016222915.1 Nitrospirota bacterium
CTCGCCCAGGCGAAGGCATTCATTGATGCGGGTGCTACACGGATCGGGACGAGTTCGGGAGTGTCCATCATGAAAGAGGCGCAGGGAGAACTTTAATTGAAAGTCAAACTTGCCAGGACCGCGGGTTTTTGCATGGGTGTGCGCAGGGCGATGAACATAGTCCTTGACGCCGCCAACAGGGAAAAGGGCAAATTGTATACCTATGGCCCGCTGGTCCATAATCCGCAGGCCGTGGAAATGCTCAGACAGAAGGGCGTTGAGGTACTCAGGGATGAATTGGTCTCAAACGCAACCGTGATCCTGCGGGCGCATGGAGTTGCCCCTGAAGAGAGGAAGAGAATAAAAGAAGCGGGGAATGTCATATGCGATGCTACCTGTCCTCATGTTGCAAAGGCCCATGCCATATTAAGGAAGGAGATAAAAGAAGGATATAAGGCGATTATCGTCGGGGACAGGGGACACGCGGAAGTGAACGGCCTGCTCGGATATGCCGGAGGGAACGGTATCGTTGTTGAAAATATGGCTGACGTTAACGGTCTCCCTCAAATAGATAGGGCCTGCGTAATCGCACAGACAACACAAGACAGGAATGTATTCGGGGCAATAGTTGAAGAGGTAAAGAAGAAAGTGCGGGAGGTAAAGGTCTTTGATACCATTTGTGATTCAACCAGCATGAGGCAGAAGGAGGTCTTTGAGCTGGCCGGCGAGGTCGACGCAATGGTCATTGTCGGAGGCAGAGACAGCGCAAATACGAGGAGGCTGTATGAGATATCGCTTTCCACCGGCGTGCCGTCTTTCCATATCGAGACTGAAGATGAGCTTGACTATCTCGGTCTGGACAAATATGAAAATATAGGTGTCATGGCCGGGGCATCCACCCCGAACTGGGTCATCAATAAAGTTATCGACAGAATAAAATACCTCCTGAAAAAGAGAAAGGGGAGGTTATACCGATTTCTGGAAAGTATCGGTGAATTCCTGGTGGAAAGCACATTATACCTGAGCCTCGGCGCTGTCAGCATGTGTTATTCCAGCCTGGTATTTCAGGGCCTGAAGCCTTCAGCCACGGTCCTGTTTATCGCCTTCTTCTATGTCTTTGCGGTGCATACCTTCAACAGGTATAACGAAAGATTGAAGGACGAATTTTCGGACCCTGCGAGGACAAGGTTCTTCAGGGACTATGGGAAGGCCCTGATCATCGGGGCGACAGGGGCATCGTTTGCGGCCCTGTCTTTATCGTATTTAATAGGATTGACTGACTTCATTTTGCTCCTGTTTTCATACCTGCTGGGAATCATATACACGATACGTATCGTTCCTGAGAAACTTCATCCTTTCGTTAAATACAAGAGACTAAAAGACCTGCCGGGGTCCAAGGACCTGCTGGTATCGCTGGCATGGGCATGGGTAATAGTCCTGATCCCTATGCTGAATCAGGGGATATTTTTTTCATACAAGTCCATTGCGATGCTGGCGTTCGTGCTTATATCCGTGTTTATCCGGTCAGTGGTGTGTGACATTTTAAGTATAGAGGGGGACAGGATCGTCGGCAGGGAGACCATTCCCATACTTATCGGCCCTAAGCAGACACAGATAATGCTGCTCATACTCGCGATTATAATAGGCACATTTATGTTCCTGTCCGCTTTCTTCGGGCTTGTTCCTTCGCTGGGTTACTTCCTGATTTTTTCACCCGTGTTCGTTGTGGCGTGTTTTTATATCTTCCAGAAACACAGAATCCAGGTGAGCACGTTATTTGAGGCGATCATAGACAGTAATTTCATACTCGTAGGATTGATTACATACTTTTGGCAGTTGTCATAAATACTTCTTGCTTGACCATCTCCTGCTTCCTATGGTAGAAAAAACACATGACAATTCAGGAAAAACTCTCCCGGTTACCGCAGGTCAATGATTGTTTGATGGGTCCCCACGGGCAAAAGTGGCTGGAGTCCGGCTATAGAAAGATCGAAACATTCTGCTTATAAGCTGCGCCCCCTCATAAACGCTACAGGCGTTGTCATCCATACGAATCTCGGCAGGGCGATACTGTCCGATAAGGCCATTGCAAATGTCGCTGCAACCGCCGGCGGTTACTCAAACCTTGAATATGAGATATCCAAAGGCAAGAGGGGCAAGAGATACTCCCATATAAAGGACATAATCAGGGAGCTGACAGGCGCGGAAGATGCGATTGTGGTGAATAACAATGCCGCGGCAGTGCTTATATGTCTCGATACCTTTGCAAGGGGCAGGGAAGTGATTGTGTCGCGAGGGGAGCTTGTTGAGATAGGCGGCTCTTTCCGTGTCCCTGAGGTGATGAAATCAAGCGGGGCCATTCTGAGGGAAGTGGGCACAACAAACAAGACGCATTTGTCCGACTATGAAAATGCCGTCTGCGGCAATACAGGTCTTCTGATGAAGGTCCATCAGAGTAATTACAAAGTGATCGGCTTTACCGAAGAAGTCCCGGTAGAGATGCTTGTGAAGCTGGGAAAGGAATTCAATGTCCCGGTTGTGGACGACCTCGGCAGCGGGTGCCTGATCAGTCTTGAGAAGTTCGGGATATATGGAGAGCCGACAGTGCAGGATGTTGTCAAACAGGGCGCGGACCTTGTGACGTTCAGTGGAGACAAGCTCCTTGGCGGTCCCCAGGCAGGCATCATTGTCGGAAAGGAAAAACTGATACAGCAGATCCAGAAGAACCCCATGCTCAGGGCGCTGCGCATTGATAAAATGACCTTTGCCGCGCTTGAGGCCACCTTTATGCAGTATCTTGATGAGGAAAAGGCGCTGATGGAAATCCCCACTGTAAGGATGTTGACCAAGCCTCTTGGGGTGATAAGGAAAAGGGCAGGGAGGATACTTGCTTCATTAAAGAAGTCCCTCTCCGGGCAGGCTGATATGAATATCGTACCTGATCAATCCCGCGCCGGAGGCGGTTCATTGCCTGAGACGGATTTTCCTTCATATGCCGTATCTGTCAAGCCATTGAATATTTCCGTCAATGCGCTTGAAGTGAAGCTACGTCTGGGCGATCCTCCGGTGATTGCGAGGATACAGGGAGATGCGCTGCTTATTGATGCAAGGACCATTCAGGACAGGGAGATTAAAATACTGGTAAACTCTTTCATTACTGCGTTTAAAAAATAATATATATATAATAAATTTCCAAACTACAAATAGAAAAATCCAAATAAACTCCAATTTTCAATTGCCGAAACTTTCGCTTCCCCGGAATTTGAGATTTGGTCCTTGGATTTTATTTGTAATTTGGCAATTGTTATTTGTTATTTATTTGTACGTTGGTGCTTGTTAATTGGAATTTTAATAATATGAACCGTTACGTAATTCTCGGTACAGCAGGACACATCGACCACGGAAAGAGCGCGCTTGTGAAGGCCCTGACAGGCACGGACCCGGACCGTCTCAAGGAAGAAAAGGAACGCGGCATCACGATTGATCTTGGTTTCGCGGACCTGGCCTATCCGGGCGGGCTGAAGGTGGGCATTGTCGACGTGCCCGGTCACGAGAGACTTATCAAGAACATGCTTGCAGGCGCAGGCGGTATAGATATCGTCCTGATGGTCATCGCGGCTGACGAGGGGATCATGCCCCAGAGCAGGGAACATCTTGATATCTGCAATCTGCTGAAAGTCAAAAGGGGCCTGATCGTGATTACCAAATCAGACCTTGTTGAAGAAGACTGGATCGGGCTTGTCAAGGATGAGGTCAATAAATTTGTGCAGGGAACTTTTCTTGAAGGCGCTGAGATGGTTGCCGTTTCTTCAAAGACCGGACATAATATCGACCTTTTAAAACAGAAGATCGAAGAACTTGCCCTGCACGTTGAGCCCAAGTCCGTAAACGGAGTGTTCAGGCTGCCGGTTGACAGGATATTTACACTCAAGGGCTTCGGCACGGTCATTACCGGCACCGCAATTTCAGGCAGCATATCAGTCGATAAGCAAGTTGAAATACTTCCCAGGGGCATCATGACCAAAGTAAGGGGACTGCAGAGCCACGGCGAGAGCCTCAAAACCGCGTACGCTGGACAAAGGGTCGCCATAAATCTTCAGGGGGTCTCAAAGGACGAGGTGCAGAGGGGCGATGTAATAACCATTCCGGACAAGATCAGGACGACATATGTCATAGATGCGGACCTGAGCATGTTAAGTGATTCATCATTGAGCGCGCTTAAAAGCAGGAGCCTGGTGCATTTCCATACGGGCACGACCGAGCTTGTCGGAAGGATCATTATATACGGAAGGGACGAGCTTAAGCCGGGGGACAAGGCCTATTGCCAGTTAAGATTTAAGGACCCCATCGCCGTCATGGCCGGTGACAGGTATATTGTCAGAAAATTTTCTCCTCTTGTGACCATCGGCGGAGGATCGGTCCTTGACACAACCCCGGGGCGCAGGAGAAAAGATGAACGCATCAGGGACCTTGAAATACTTGAGAGGGGAGGCCTGAGAGAAAAACTCTCTCTCAAGATATGTCAGAGCGGACTGAACGGCATAACGCAGGATGCGCTTATCGGCTGGATCAAGGCGGAGGTCCCGGACATCAGGGCAGAAGTGAATGCCCTGATCAAAGAAGGCCTGGCGATATCCTGTGAGGGACGGACCATACACAAAGACGCCTTTGATGAATTCACAAAAAAGGTGGTCTCCGTCGTAGGCGGCTTTCACAAGGCCAACCCGCTGAAGCCGGGGATGTCTAAAGAAGATTTAAGGGCAGTTTTCACCGGGCTTGATCAAAAACTCTTTGAGGCGATGCTGGACCGCCTTGATCAGATTGTGATTGAAAAGGACCTGCTGCGGTTAAAGACCTTCAGGATATCCCTCAGCGAGGACAAAAAAGGATTAAAGGACAAAATTTTCAAAGTCCTGGAGCAGGCGGAATTTCAGCCCCCGTCAAAAGACGAGCTGGCAACGGCGGTCTCAATAAAACCGCAGGAGGCCGTTGAGTTGTTAAAGATCATGGCTTCCGAAAAAAGCCTCGTCAGGATAAATGATTCA
>JACRQA010000054.1 GCA_016222915.1 Nitrospirota bacterium
CATGACTAAACCCGGTGCGAATGAAATATTTTTTTATTTTATCAATATTATTATTTTATTTTACTTCTATACAATAATGAAAGGACCTTTTGTTATCAAGCATCTGAGATTCTTCACTGTGTTCAGAATGACAGCCAAGAGACTTTTTCAACAACCTGATAAGAGCGCCTGTCTATAAAGACGGCAGGTCATGGCTACCAAATATGGAATCATTGATATTGAAGTCAACGCTGGAAATGAAACGGTGGGAGCAATGCCTGCTTAGCTCAATCTGTACAGAGGAAAAAAGCATGTACGTACTGAAAGACGCAAGATAAGTTAAGGGAGAAGACCAGAAATTAATTAATAAATAAACTGATCTGCTTAATGCCCTTTGTTACTTCCCTGTTTTATCAGAGATGCTTTTATGCGCTTCTTCATTATCATTTGTACCGGAAGTCGCCTTCTTGAAATTTGAAATTGCTTCCCCAATGCCCTTACCGATTTGGGGCAGCTTCGAGGCCCCGAACAAGAGCACGATGATTACGAGTATAATGATCAATTCTGTTGTGCCTAATCCAAACATGTTTCCCTCCCATGTGATGACTTTTTATTTATCTTGTCTTTGACAAAGGGTTAAAGACAAATCGGCAAGGGCTTAAAAGCCGCTATATGTGCCTGCTTTAATTTTATCACACAATTGAGAGCTGCCCAACTGCAGAGAAAGTTGCAAAGGAAATATATTTGGCTATATCTTCTTTTTCTCCTGAGATTCCGAAGGTGTTTTTTCACAACGGTCCAGTTCGAGGTCTTCGTACGAAGCGGGGTCATGCAAGGACTCCAAGTGAGTAAAAACGCTGGCATTAGGCAATGCGCCCCGGATGTCTGCTTCTATACATTCCAGTAGATGATGTCCGCGTTCAACGGTCCACATGCCGGGGACAAGAACATGGAGTGAGACAAACCGGCGCGATCCTGCCTGGCGGGTGCGGATTGCGTGACATTCTACGCCGTCGTGGATATAAGGCTGCAGGGCTTTCATTACAGCATCCTGTTCTGCTGCAGGCAGCGCCGCGTCCATCAGCCCCAGCATGGACTCCCGCACAATGCGAAACCCTGACCGGACAATATTGCCTGCGACAATTAAGGCAACAACGGGGTCCAGGCGCTCCCATCCGGTCAGCGACACTGCGCCGAAGCCCGCCAACACGCCTACAGACGTCCACACATCCGTAAGCAGGTGATGTGCGTTTGCCTTGAGAGTGATTGAGTGATGGCGCTTGCCTGCATTTAACAGGACAAGCGCAACGAACAAGTTGATCAAAGAAGCCGCTACAGAAACAATCAGTCCCGTTCCGATCTGCTCAAGCGGTTTTGGCGTAATGAGCCTTTGCCCTGCCGCGAGCCCGATGCTTGCAGCAGCTATTAGAATCAATGTCCCTTCCACCCCGCTGGAAAAGTACTCGGCCTTGCTGTGTCCGTAGGCATGGTCCTCATCAGCAGGACGGGCGGCTATTGTCAGCATAGCCAGCGACATGATCGCTCCGGCAAGGTTTACAAGTGACTCCAGCGCGTCTGAAAGCAGACCCACCGAACCTGTCAGCAGGTAAGCCATTGTCTTGAGCGCAATTGTAACAAGTGCAGCGGTAATCGACAGCCACGCAAATCGAGTCAGAAATAAACGGTCTGTAGTTGGATTGTCCTGTGCCATAGTTTAATGTGAATTTTATCATATATTTTTAAGAACATTAGTACAATGACGACGCCCTGCATGCCGGAACAATAGGAAGAGAACTACAAGTGAGAATGAGCATAAAAAAAGGCCAGGATATTTTATGTAATCCCGGGGCTCAACGGGGCAATTATCCTGGCCGGAATGGCTCTTGTATTGAAAATCATGCCTTGACGTCAAATCCTGTATTGGTTGTATATCTCCTTTCGTGTGGGGCAACTGCACATAACAGAACCCGCAAAAGAGACTTTATAATTGCATAACAGGTCAGCTTCCGGCTTGATAAAATAGCTCTTGCCATGGAAACAGAAAGTAAGTTTACAGAGACATTGCCCGCTCCCTGACAGACATGCAAACTTCTTCCTGCACCTGGTTGTATTATTTAAAACTATGTCATTAATTTCTAATCTCATTGTCGCCCCTCCTTTCTATAGTCTTTTCTGATAGCCCGTTCTACTCCTTGTCCTTGCCTCGGATAAGGCCCGCACTTATACCTCAATCTCATATGCCATAATTGTCCTGCCTGAGAGATCGCCGTCAATCTTCACGTGTGCTCCGACTACAGCTCTATCATGCCTTTCCTTAATGACCGTATCCTTTGTTACAAGCACCTGCTTCCCATTTACAATCCATATGCCGTCGATCCCTTCCGGCATTTTTTCTACCGTACCGGAGAGTTTGCATAGACATTGCCCGGTCCCTGGCATATATGCAAAATTCTTACTGCCCCTCGTTGCATTGTTTAATACATTGTCATTAATTTCTGCTCTCATCGATGCCCCTCCTTTCGTAATGTCGTTTTGCTGTAGTTAAGAATTTATTTATCGACTGGCTTATAACCACAATTTTGCATATTGCATGCCAAGGTCATAAGCATAAGATTGGGCATGATTTGAATAAATAAATCGCCCTTATCCGAGCAATTTACAGCTCAATTAACAGATATCACATTTGGACTGTAAAGTCACTTTACGCTTTGCTGTCGAATTATCAATTTTAGAAGGGGAAGATGATAGTTAATGATGAGTTGAATGAATTATCATTGAAGGCATATTGTATAGAGACTAATAGCAATGTATATTCCCTATACAGAGGGGATGTTATATTCCAGCATCTTCTTTCTCAGAGTCACCCTTGTGATGCCGAGCAACTCAGAGGCGTGCACCTGGTTGCCTTTTGTTAAGCTGAGGGCCTTCTCAATCAAGGTCCTCTCTGTCTTTGTGACTACGCACCGGAATATGCCATCGGTGGTATTTTCCGCAACTGCCGTGTCTATCAGATTGTTGATCACCCCGGAAAGCTCCAGCAGGTTCTTTTTGTACGGGTCGGAATTCAGATTAATATCATGGACATCTATAACATCGCTGTTAGCTACAACAACGGCCCTCCTGATGACATTTTCCAGCTCTCTCACATTGCCGGGCCAACTGTATGATGTAATGATGTTCAGTGCCTCCGGTGATATGCCTTTGATTTTCTTGTCATTCTCCCGGAATGCCCTTGAAATAAAATATTCCGAAAGCAGCGGGATGTCTTCCTTTCTTTCTCTCAGGGGACTCACATGAATTGAAAAGACGTTAAGCCGGTGAAAGAGGTCTTCCCTGAACCTGCCCTGCTCCACTTCCTCATGAAGGTTCTTATTGCTCGCCGCGATCACCCTCACGTCCGTCCTTATTGTATTGTTGCTGCCGACCCGCTCAAAACTCCCGTCCTGTAATACCCTCAGCACTTTCGCCTGGGTAGACAGCGGCATGTCCCCGATCTCGTCAAGGAAGATGGTCCCCTTGTCGCACTGTTCAAATCTGCCGATCCTCCTTTTTTCCGCGCCTGTGAAGGCCCCTTTCTCAGAGCCGAATAATTCCCCCTCTACAATTCCCTCAGGCAGGGCCGCGCAGTTAACGGCCATAAAAGGCGCGCCCTTTCTGTTGCTGTAATTATAGATCGCCCTCGCCACTATCTCCTTGCCGACGCCGCTTTCCCCGCTTATCAGCACCGGCACATCGGAGCCTGCGGCCTGGCCGATCATTTTATATACGTTAAGCATCAGCCGGCTCGTGCCGACAATTGTGTCACCGCCGTCCCTGATAGGTTTCATCTCACCATAAAAGGCCTCATGCTGCAATCTTGCCGAGGAGATCGCCCGTTTTATGATTTCCGTCAGATGGTCGTACTCGAAGGGTTTTGTAAGATAGTCGAAGGCCCCCTCCCTCATGGCCTCAATCGCGGTATCAGAGTCACTGAAGGCGGTCATTATAATTACCGGGAGGTTCCGCATCCTTGCCTTAATTGCCTTGAGAACATCTATCCCGCTTAAGCCGGGCATCCTGATATCAAGACATACCACATCGATGCCGTTATCGGAGTTATCGAGGAGGCCGATCGCGGAACAGCCGTCCTGGGCGGTCAATACCCTGTACTCATTTTCGAACATCCTCTTAAATGAGTATCTTACGGATTCTTCGTCATCAACTACCAGAAGCGTGTTCATATCGGAAACTTCACCTTTACACTTGTCCCATGACCGAAAACCGAGTCAATATCAATCGAACCGGAATGGTCATTGACAATGTTGTGAGTCATTGCCAGCCCCATGCCTGTGCCGTCTTTCTTCGTTGTATAGAAAGGGTCAAAGACCTTCTTCAGATACTTCTCGGGGATCCCCATGCCGGTGTCTCTGACAACAATCGAAATAGCGCCGTCCACAGCCATTGATTCTATACCTAAGGTCCCCCCCCGGCCTTCCATGGCCTGAATGGCATTGAGCACTAAATTGAGGAACACCTGTTTCAGGGCATCGTAATTTCCATTTATCCTGGGCAAATCCACCGGGAAAGTCTGTTCAAGTCGAATTTCGCATTGGCCCATTTTCGGCCTGGTAATTGTAATTACGTCATCCAGCACATCCCTGATGTTCACTTCGCCCATCTCAATTTTCTCCGGCCTGGCAAAAGCA
This sequence comes from Nitrospirota bacterium, assembly GCA_016222915.1. Taxonomy (GTDB): domain Bacteria; phylum Nitrospirota; class Thermodesulfovibrionia; order UBA6902; family UBA6902; genus UBA6902. The sequence goes on from JACRQA010000054.1 coordinate 4,665, forward strand.
AGAAACGACTGTATGATCCGGTCGATCCGGTTGATCTCTTTTTCAATCACCTCGATGTCTTTTGGAGACATGGTCTCCTTCCTGCTTTTTACCATTTGAAACAGCATCTTGATCGAAGTAAGCGGGTTTCTTATCTCATGCGCCACCCCGGCGGAGAATTCCCCTACCGCATAAAGCTTCTCTGTGCGCACAAGATTTTTCTGAGCGGCTTTTATAGCGTCGACCAGCTCCTTGAGTTTCACCGACATTTTATTGAAAGACCCTGCAAGCTCTTTTATTTCCCCCATGCCTATCACCGGCACCTCGACCCCAAGCTCGCCCTCGCCTACCTGCTTGACGCCTTCATTCAGAACAATGATAGGCTTGAGGATCTTTCTTGCCGCCATAAGCCCCAGCATAATTCCTATAAATATAATGGCCGCGCCGATAAGATAGATTTTTTGCCTTGTGTCTGCAAGCGTCCTGTAGAGAGGCTCTTTCGATATGCTCAGCCTCAGGAACCCAACGGTTTCAGCGGCGTCACTCCTGACAGGCAATCTGAAATGATAAACGGGCAAGTCCGCGTCTTCTTTTATTTCTACATCCGTTAATGATTTGTCGAGATTAAACGGCGGCAGAGGCATACTGTATCTCTGCTCCCTGTATGCGTCGGCAATCAGGCTGTCTTTTCTGTCATATACGTCTGCATAAACGATAAGGCTGTCCTTGCTTATCATCGAGCCTTCAATAATCGACAATACGGTTTTATTGTCATTATTAAGAAGCGGCTCCCTTACATTATGAGATAACAGTTCGGCAAGATACCGGCCCTTGCTGATGAGCTCATGCTCCAGAGTTTCTCTTTCTTCTTTTAGTATGATCTCCCCGACGGTAATGGTTGTGGCAGCTATCACGACCGCGATGGCAACAGATATGCGAAAGGCGATACTGTTAAAAAATTTACCCAGTTTCATGTGATCGACCGGAAATGAATATTTGAGGCCCGTTTAATCTTCTACCCTCGAAGATGATTATATCATTCTCACTGCGAAGAATTAAAGATATTTCTTAATGCCTTCATTGACACGCCTGATGCAAAGATTGTAGATTTGATGAGACGGAAGCCGGAGAGTATTTACTGCATGTCTCATCATATAAGAATGAACGCCGATTGCATTCAGCATGTCAAACGATATGGATTTTGAAAAGCTGCTCGAAGAATCAGTCAGGACACACGGACACCTCTGTCCCGGACAGGTGCTGGGAGTCAGGATGAGCATGCTCGGACTGAAACTGGTAGGGGTACATGATCCTAAAGGCAAGGACCGCAAGAAGCTCATAGTGTATGTGGAAATAGACCGCTGCGCAACCGACGCGGTCCAGTCCGTTACCGGGTGCAGTCTCGGCAAGCGGTCATTGAAGTTTGTTGATTTCGGGAAGATGGCGGCCACGTATGTTAACAATGAAACGGGAGCAGCCGTGAGAATACTTGCAAAGGAAGAAGCCAAAGACAAGGCCAGGAATTACTTCCCCGATATTGGAGATAAATATAAATGCCAGCTTGAGGCCTACAAGATAATGCCTGACGAAGAGCTTTTTGAATGGAAGGCAGTTCAAGTCATTGTCCCCGAAGAAGACATGCCGGGAAGGCCGCTCCGCCGGACCCAATGCGCTAAGTGCGGAGAATATGTCCAGGACAACAGAGACGTCTCCGTAGACGGAAAGCCCGTATGTAAAGCCTGCGCGCAAGGGACCTATTATAAGGTATTGTAGGGGTGGGGTTGTCCCGCCCTCAGTAATCCCCACCCTTATTGTTGATTACCCATCCTGATAAAACACACACCCATTAATAGGGCGGGATGACCCCGCCCCTACATTCACTGGAGAATTTTACCCTTTACAGCGTTATGACATTTATGTTATAACGATAACATGGAAGTGAGGTCAAAGATATGGATTGAAGCTGATGGCAAGCCGCTATTCGGCAGTGGCAGGGAAGCGCTCCTGAAGTCCATCGACAGATTGGGGTCTATAAATAAGGCCGCAAAGGACGTGCATATTTCTTACAGAAAGGCCTTGAGTTACATCCAGTCGATGGAAGAGCGGCTCGGGAGCAGGCTGGTGGAACGGCAGGCAGGTGGAGTTAATGGCGGCGGAGCGGTATTGACACAGGACGCCAAAGATTTTCTAAACAAATTTGAACAACTTGAGGAGGGCATTAATGAAATGCTCGACAAGAGGTTCATCGAGGTATTCGGCAGCAGTAAAAAGAAGAGATAATGAGGAGGAATCATGTGTGACTCTTGTCAATTAGATAATAATAAACTCGGCAGCTCCGGCACAAAAACCATTCCCGTTGCTGAAGCAGTGGGGATGGTCCTGCCGCATGACATTACGGAAATCAGACCGGGTGAATTCAAGGGCAGTGCCTTTAAAAAAGGGCACATTGTTCGTGAAGAAGATATCGAACATTTAAAGCGGCTGGGAAAGGAAAACCTCTTTATCCTCGAAATCAAGGATGACGAAATGCATGAAAACGACGCGGCCTGTGCGATTGCAACGGCACTCGCAGGTGAAGGCGTGAAATCGGCCGGCGGACCAAATGAAGGGAAGATAAACCTGGTTGCTGAGAGAGACGGCCTTCTGCATATTGATCGTGAAGCCCTGCTTGGCTTCAATATGCTCGGTGAAGTCATGTGCGCAACCATCCATAATAATTCTGTAGTAAAGGAGGGACAACTCGTGGCCGGTACAAGGGCAATCCCTCTTGTGGTTAAGAAAACCATTATTGATGAAGCGGTAAAGATAGCCAAGAGCGCTCATGGGGTCCTGAGTGTAAGGGAGATCCGAAAACCGAAGGCAGGGGTCGTTATTACAGGCAACGAGGTATATCACGGCAGGATCAAGGACGCCTTTGAACCTGTAATAAGGAAAAAAATAAATGCCCTGAATGGAGAAATCATAGGCGTGAGCTTTGCCCCGGATGATGTAAAGATCATCGAAGACAGGATCAGGGAACTGATCGATGCCGGGGCTGACCTGATCATAACATCCGGAGGGATGTCCGTGGACCCGGACGATGTTACAAGATTTGCAATAAGGAATTTGGGTGTCGATGAAATGTATTACGGCTCACCGGTCCTGCCCGGATCGATGTTTCTGGTCGCATATTTCGAAAAGGATTCAAGTGGTCAAGTGGTCAAGGAGTCATGTGAAAAGCAAACCCTCGGACCCTCAAACCCTGGACCCCTCGAACCCTTTATCATCCCCATCCTCGGCATCCCCGCCTGCGGCATGTACGCGGACATTACCGTATTTGATCTGGTCCTGCCGAGGATATTAGCGGGAGAGAAAATCGGCAGAAGGGAGCTTGCCGAGCTTGGTCACGGAGGACTGTGTCTGAAGTGTGAAACATGCCGTTACCCGGTTTGTCCGTTCGGGAAATGACCATTTAAACGATTTGAGCTAATTTATAACCTATGAACTCAGCAAATAAATCTCAGCCTCTTAAAGACCCCTACAACCGCCGAATAGACTACCTGCGGATATCCATAACGGACAAATGCAACCTCAAGTGTATATATTGCACTCCTTCAGAGGGCATAAAATACTTCCAGGAAAAAGAGGTCCTGACCGATGATGAGATACTGAGGTTCGTGCGGATCGCCCGCAAACACGGGTTGAGAAAAGTCCGCATCACAGGCGGGGAACCCCTTGTCAGAAACAGTATCGTCAAATTAGTTTCATCGATTAAGGGAATAGGCATTCGTGATTTAAGCCTCACCACCAATGGGATTTTGCTGTCAAAGCTCGCAGGAGAGCTGAAACGGGCAGGACTTGACCGCGTAAATATCAGCCTCGACTCAATGGACCCTGACAAGTACAGGGCAATAACTAAGGGCGGTGATATCAACCTTGTCTGGCAATCCATAAAAGATGCGGAAAAGGCGGGACTTTCCCCGGTAAAGATAAATGTAGTGCCTATACGCGGAGTGAATGACGACGAGATATCGTCCTTTGCGGCCCTTACCTTTGAAAAAAATTACCATATAAGATTCATAGAGTTCATGCCTGCTACCTGCAATGGGATCTGGAAGAAAGACAAATGCGTCAGCTCGGCGGAGGCCATGGAAAAAATATCAGCGCTCGGCGAGTTGGAGCGCCTCAGATTCAGAGGCAGGGGGCCTTCAAGAAATTACAGGATCAAGGGGGCCTCAGGGGTCATCGGGTTTATAAGCCCGATGAGTGATCATTTTTGCGGACACTGCAGCAGGCTGAGGCTCACTGCCGACGGGAAAATCAGGCCGTGTCTTTTTTCAAACATAAAAATAGATATTAAGACCCCTATGAGAAACGGCGCAACCGACGAAGAAATTGAAAAGCTCTTCTTCCAGGCAGTCAAAGTCAAACCACAGAGACATCAACTCAACGAAGACATAACAACCGCAGCACACCTGAAGGCCATGTCCAAAATTGGCGGGTAACAGGTCATTCTTTATTGTCCCGAACTGAATAGTTCGCCTCTCACTTGATAATGGACGCGCTTGTCAAGCAGCTTGAAATCTGATATATTTTTTACCATACCTAAAAACTGCTGCCAAAGGAGGGGATAGATGTTAACAAGTACAATAGCTCAGGGCTTCCTGCGAATAGGGCATCAAACGTTCCATAGCTTATCAAAAGAGGGTCACAAATATTCTCTTGCTCCCTCGCCCATATTGTCGTGATCGATACTGCTCATGTTTATTCTTGCCTTTTGTCTCCCTCTTTCCGCTGATGCGGACATGGTCTTCGGGACGATAACAGATGCCGGAGTAGCTAAGAGGGACTCAACTTTTACGATAAAAAATTCTAAAGGCGAAGTAGTGGTGACCGATATGAAGACTGACAACAATGGATCATACAGCATTTTTCTACCGCAGCCCGGAATATATACGGTCATCTCTGCCGACAATAAAAAAACAGCAACCATTCTAAGCCATCCGGAACCGAGAAGACAGGATATTAATCTTAATTAAAGGGGGGTAAGTTATGTATGAAGAACATAATGAGGAGACTGACTCCCACGCCCCCGATCAACGTCAGACCGCACAAAATCGAGATTGGCTCGATATAATCGGAAAGGTCGGGACACCTCTTGCAGCCCTTATCGCTGCCCTGGCAGCTTACTATATTGCCCAGCCTTTTCAGCGTGAGATAACCAGTGTCACCTTGCGCAACGGACGTGAACAGGCTGAGAGTAAATTGCGCTCGGACATGTTCAGCAGTCTTATCGGCCCAATCGTAGGCTCCGATAAAGATCCTAACAATGATATTCAGGCAGAACGCGAAAAAGTCCTCGTGGAGCTTCTGGCTCTTAATTTTCATGAGTATTTTGAATTTTTCTAAAATTATAGGTACTGGTGAAAAGCCAATACCAATTGATGTGCGGTCTCCTAAAGGTGAACATCCTTTCCAGGTCCTTGTGACTAAAGCTGACTGGGATGAGGGCATATTTAATATAAGCATATATGAAAATAAAATTAAGAATAACGTAGAGGTAGTAGAGAACGTAACACAAATTGCATCCTCATGGTCCGATTTGCCGCTAACAGACAACACGCTTTTTTCTGATGGTAACCGTTTTGCCATGGTGCCTTATAAAATCATAACTGACGGACCGTTGAAATATGCAGTCATAAAGTTTATATGGTTCCCGAGGGGTTATTCCACTCCCCGTGAGAGACCGATTGATAATATCACCCTTCTTGAACTTGCCGATAAAAAATAAAGGAGCGGACTGGGTATTAACTAAATTTAAAAAAAACTGGTAAGAATTTCTTAAAAACATTTCAAGCCGAGGGGAGGCAATTATGGCATATCCTTTCAGAAATCTTATATTCGAAGGCGGAGGTGTAAAGGGGATCGCTTATGCAGGCGCTATGGAAGTGCTTGAAGGCAAGGGCATCCTCCAGGAGATAAAGAGGGCCGGGGGAACTTCTGCCGGCGCTATCAACGCGGTCCTGTTCGGGCTTAATTATACAAACTCCGAGACAAAAGATATTTTGGGCGCCCTCAATTTCAAGAATTTCCTCGATGATTCCTGGGGTGTCTTCAGAGACACAAAGAGGTTGATCAACGAATTCGGGGTGTACAAAGGCGATTTCTTCAGGAGCTGGATTGCCGATAAAATCAAGCAGAAGACCGGCAACAGCGAATCCACATTCAAGGAGATCTTCGACCAGAAAGATGAGAAAGGGTTCAGGGACATCTACATGGTCGGGACCAACCTCTCAACGAGGTTCTCCGAGATATTCTCTTTTGAGCATACGCCGCGTATGCCGCTTGCCGATGCCATAAGGATATCAATGTCCATCCCTCTCTTTTTTACGGCAAAGAGGAACACGCGGGATGACGTATACGTAGACGGCGGGGTGCTGGACAATTATCCTATCAAACTCTTTGACAGGGATAAGTATATTGAGGACCAGAATATCGGCGTTACTTCCAGGCCGACTGATTATTATACGAAGTATAATGAAGAGCTGAACAAGGCAGGTAAAAAAATAAGCTCATATACCTACAATAAAGAGACCCTCGGTTTCAGGCTGGATTCCGCTGAGGAGATTGCGCTGTTCAGGGACCAGGCCGAGCCCCAGACGCATAAAATCGACGGTTTCTTTTCATACGCCTGGGGACTGATAGAGACCATCATGGAGAACCAGTCAAGCCAGCACCTGCACAATGACGACTGGCACAGGACGATATACATCGATACGCTCGGAGTCAAAACAACGGATTTCGACCTGGCTGACGCGACAAAAGAACGGCTTCTCGATTCAGGAAGAAGACATACCTCGGAATATTTTGATAAGTGGTATGACAATCCTCTGGAGAAGCCCGCCAACCGGGTGTAAGAGACTTGGCTTTCCCCAGGCTAAAGGGCATTGCCTTTGCAGCAACCTTTGGCCTGTGTACTTGGATAAATCGGAAAACCAAAAAGGTCATAGTGCTTTGGCACAGTGCATTCCTGTGCATTCCTGTTTACAAACAAAATCATTTTCTGTAGAATTATCAGCATGCGATTACAATCATCATACAGACTTTTCCTGTTTATCGCTCTTTCCATATGTATTACATCCGTCAACAGCTATGCCCAGAAGCCCACGGCACAAACCTTCTTTGACATCGGGGCCGAGAATCTGGCGAATGTCGAGTATTCCGAAGCAATCGACGCCTTTATGCATGCGATCAAACTAAAGCCGGACTATGCAGAGGCATATTTCAATCTTGGAGTTGCATATTACAACCTTCACAGATATGATGAGGCGCTGGATTCATATAAAAAAGCGGTGAAAATCAATCCGGGGTATGAGCAGGCCTTTATATCTTTAGGAGTTGTCTCGTCAATGCTCGGCAACGAAAAAGAAGCTGTCAGCGCCATGGAATCCGCTATCAAGATCAATCCAGGCAACGTGGAAACGCACTATACGTTCGGCAATTTATTAAGTGAACTCAGGCGATATCAGGAAGCGGTTGAAGCATATAAGAAGGCCCTGAAATTAAAACCGCAATTCGCCGAGGCGCACTATCATCTCGGGATCGCTTATGTAAATCTGGGCGGCCCCATGCTCACTGCCGCTAAAAATGAGCTTCAGACCCTGAAGTCGTTGAACAAGGACCTTGCAGAGGAACTCGACGCTCTGATAAAAAGAGCAAAGTAATAATTCTCCTCAACTCCCTGTCTTCTCTCTCATGTTCCTGTAATCTTCCGGCGTATCGAGGTCGAGAATAACACCCTCGTCTTCTACCGGCAGTAAGCTTATGTTGCCGGGATATTTTTTTATAATGTCTCTCAGGATGCCGCCGTGAAAGATGTCTTTCAGCAGGTATTCCGGGAAAAGCACAGGATGCCCGTTCATTGTTTTAAATTGCGGGACAAGGATATTTCCAGTTCCATCGTTATGATGCGCGACAAGCATTCTTATTGTACCGGCAGTAACAAGCGGCTGGTCTGCAAGACATATCAGAATTCCTGTTGATGCTCCGTCGACCGCCCTTAGGCCGGTCCTGACGGAATCAGCCATGTCGCTTCCAGGATTTGTGTTGAACACGACCTTCACAGGCAGACCGTCTACAGTGGTTTTCATTTCCTCTTCGATACTGCCGAGAACAACAACTATGTCCCTGATTTCGGAAGATAAGAGTGTATCGAGACAATGCCTTATTACCGGCTTACCCTTCAGAAGGAGAAGCTGTTTGGACTGCCCCATCCTCTTTGACGAGCCTGCTGCAAGAAGAATGGCTGATACCTGTTGCGGCATTCATCCTCCTGTGTTGTATGATTTGCGCCATGATGCTTATCGCTATCTCCTCCGGGGTCACAGAGCCGATAGGCAGGCCGACAGGCGTTATGACCCTGTTTACGGCATCATCCCCGAACCCTTCATCTCTGAGCGTTCTGAATAAGAGGGCTTTTTTGCGCCTGCTCCCGAGAAGGCCTATGTAACCGGCTTCCGTCCCTAGTGCAGACTTCAACGCATCGAGGTCATGATTATGCCCCCTTGTCGCTATAACAATATACGTATTCCCGTCCACTGCAATCTGCTCTAAGATATTTCCGAAATCACGGACAATGATATCATGGGCATGCGGGATGTTCTTTCTGTTTGCATACTCATCCCTGTCATCGGTCACGGTAACGTGAAAGCCCGAAAACCTCGCGACTGTTGAAAGCGTCTTGCCTACATGCCCCGCGCCTAATATTATCAGACGGGGCTCTGAAACGACCGGCTCAATGTAAACAAGGACCTTCCCGCCGCAAACGAGCCCTCCGTGTTTCTCTGTAAGCTCAAAGGGGAAGGTCTGGGGCGTCCCGTTTTTCATGGCCATCAGGGACGCCTGTTTTACCTCTGCCTCGATGCATCCCCCGCCGAGAGTGCCCATGATGGAGCCGTCGTCTCTCACGAGCATTTTTGCCCCTTCCCTCTGTGGAGATGATCCGATGCTCTGGACGATTGTCGCAATGGCGCACTGCCTCCCCTCGTTTTTCAGCCTGACTATTTCTTCATAGATTTCCATTTCCGCCTCCGATGATAGCTGACTTATGCCTCGAATTCATGCCTGAGACAGGGGAAGCTGGTGAAGAATTTCTATACGACACCTCTGAAAAAGAACTGCGAGTGTGGAGTATAGCTTTCACATTAGGAAAGATACTGACTGACCCTAAAGCAAAAATGTAATAAGCCGTTTGTCGATTATAGAAATTCTTCACCAGCTTCCCCTGTCTTCCATTAGTCAAGAGATCTTCAAATCTTCCGCGCGTACAGGCAACCTTCTGATGCGTCTGCCTGTTACAGCAAAAAGCGCATTCGCTACTGCCGGGGCAACCGGCGGCACCCCGGGCTCGCCGATACCTCCCATCTTCTCCTCACTCGGCATAATGTGGACCTCCACCTTCGGCATATGTTTCATTCGAACGAGTTTGTAATTATGAAAATTGCTCTGGACCACTTTCCCGTCTTTGAATGTAATCTCTCCGGAAGGATTTGTGCACTGCGATCCCGCGCCCCCGGCCTTTTGGCAGAGGGCTTCCCCATCCCGCCTTTTGCGAAACGAGCTCAAGCAGTGCCTTTGTCCGCGGGTCTTTTGAAAGAAGGCCCCTGCGAAACTCATAAGGGTCTTTACCTGCCGCATAAGCTGCTTCGTCAATAAATGTCTCTACAACAAATGCTGTGTGAGAATGGCCCACAGAACGCCACCACTGCACAGGTATGGGGTACTTTGGTGAATGGAGATCAACGATAATATTCGGGACATCATAAGGGATGTCCTGCGCCCCTTCCACCGACGTTTCATCTATGCTTTCCTTAACAAGTGCGTTCTCAAAAGCGGTCCCCGCGATGATCGACTGCCCGACTATCGTGTGCTTCCACCCTGTCAGGTTTCCACTTTCATCCAGACCTGCCGCCATGCGGTCATACCACATCGGGCGGTAGTACCCTCCTTTGATGTCATCCTCTCTTGTCCACATCACCTTAACAGGTTTTTTAACCGCCTTAGCAACGTGCGCTGCTTCGCTTACAAAATCCGAGTGAGGATTGGCGCGGCGTCCGAAGCCCCCGCCAAGATAGGTCGTATGGATTTTCACCTGTTCCTGCTTAAGTCCGAGGACCTCGGCAGCAGAATTCCTGTCAATAGTCTGAAACTGCGTGCCCGTCCATATGTCACAGCCGTCCTTGCGAAAATCCACAACAGCGTTAAGCGGCTCCATAGTGGCATGCGCAAGATAGGGCACTTCGTATTCTGCGCTGATCCGCTTTTTGGCCCCTGCAAGCGCGGCCTCAGCGTCTCCTTCTTTTCTGGCAACTGCCCCTGGGGTCTTGGAAAGTGATGCATATTCCTCTCTCTGCTTCTTGGTGTCAAATCCGGATAACGGCCCTTCATCCCAGACAATCTCAAGCGCGTCACGACCGAGCTTTGCAGCCCAGAAATTATCCGCTACCACGGCAACGCCTGTAGGTATCTGCACGATAGACTTTACGCCTTTTACCGCTTGTGCCTTTTTATCATCAAAACTTTTTAACTTCCCACCGAACACAGGGCAGCGTGCCACAACCGCCGTAAGCATATCGGGTCTTTTGACATCGATACCAAAGACCGCCTTTCCCATTGATTTGTCGGGAGTGTCCAGTCGCTTTATAGGTTTGCCGATGAGTTTATATTCCTCCGGCTTCTTCAAAGGGATGTCCTGAGGCACATTCATCTGCGCCGCCTTCTCTGTCAGTTTGCCGAAGGAGAGTTTTTTATCAGTTCCCGTTTGAATGACAAAACCATTCTCCGCCCTGCATGTAAGAGGATCGACACTCCACGTTTCAGCTGCCGCCTGGACCAGCATCATACGCGCGGCAGCTCCCGCCTTCCGGAGCTGGTCCCATGTCGTCCATGTGCTTGTGCTGCCGCCTGTCCCCTGAATGGGCCCCCAGACAGTGTGATTGTATGCCGGGTCAACAGGCGCAGGCTCGATGCGTACCTTCGACCAGTCAGCCTCAAGCTCTTCCGCCACCACCATCGGTATTGACGTGTAGACGCCCTGCCCCATCTCCGATTTGTTTACGATAACGGTCACGATATCGTCCGTGCCGATGCGGATAAATGCATTGGGCACAAACGCCGCCGCTGATTCACCGTATGCTTCTTCAAAGCGTGGAAATACCCCAAGCATCAACCCTCCTCCTATCATTGCGCCTGTCTTCAAAAAATCCCTCCTGCTTATGTTGATAATAACGCTCATGACTTCCCTCCTTCCGCCATCATCTTTGACGCCCGATGAATGGAGCGGCGGACCCTCTGATAGGTCCCGCACCTGCACAGGTTGCCGGACATGAAATCGTCAATGTCCTTGTCAGTGGGAGCAGGGTTTTCTTTCAGAAGCGCCACTACGGACATTATCTGTCCCGGCTGGCAATACCCGCACTGCGGCACGTCGTCGACAATCCAGGACTTTATTACCGGATGGTCTTCAGGGATTCCTTCTATGGTTGTTATCTTTTTCCCCGCGGCATCCTTGACCGGTGTCCTGCAAGACCTCTTTGCCTTGCCGTTAATATGGACCGTGCAGGCCCCGCACTGGGCAATGCCGCAGCCGAACTTAGTGCCGGTAAGTCCCAGATGTTCCCGTATCACCCACAAAAGAGGCACATCAGGGCTTACGTCAACATCATATTTTTTCCCATTGACATCAAGTGAAATCATAGCGAGTGACCTCCGATTCATTTAAGATAATTTTGTCCCTGCCGAATGATGAACGTTCTAACCGGGATTATCTCAAAAAAATATTGCCCTTGCAACCGGAAGACGTTCAAAGGGCAATAGTGCGGAAGCATTGAAGTCTTTTGTGGACAAACTATTAAAACAGCAACCTAAGATTCCTTATCTCATCCCTCCAGGCCCTGACCCTCTTAAACACACTGTCTTCATATGTTTCGACCTGATAAGCATTCCGGCTGAGGCTGATGGTAACAGCGCCGTTCATGTCTGTCCTGAAGACCTTCGCCCCTGCCTTTTCATATCTATCGAGAGTGTCTTTATGAGGATGGCCGAAGGAATTGCCCCTGCCCGCGCTTATGACAGCAATTTGAGGAGCGACGGCATTGATGAAACCTTCAGAGCTTGAGGTCCTTCCCCCGTGATGGGGCACTTTGATGATATCGCTTTTTAGACGGCTGCCAAGAAACAAAATATCATCTTCAGCCTCTTGCTCAATGTCTCCTGTAAAAAGAATCGAGGCGTCATCCGATTCTATTTTGAGGACTAGGGAATCGCTGTTCCGGGTTGAATATTCCTCTGTGGCCGAGCTTGCGTAGAATTCATCATAAGGATGCATAACATAAATCCTGTAACCCTCACTTTCAAGCACAGCTCCGCGATTAAGGATTTTGTATGGGATGTTTTTTATTCCCGCTCTCCTGAATAATTCCTCCGCTCCATCAGACACCATGCCGTTAAACCATATCTCACCGACATCCATATTGTCCGCAACATAAATGAGCCCGCCGTAATGGTCGGGATGAGGATGGCTCATTACCATGTAATCAACCTTTCTTATACCCTTTGACCACAGATAAGGCGCTATGACCATGCGTCCCATGTCCGGGTCGCCGGTGCTTCCGTCAATGAGCATTACTTTTTTGCCAGGCAGCTCAACTACAGCAGAGTCACCCTGCCCCGCATCTAAAAAAGTGACTGACAGCTTATCCTCTTTCACATATGGACTGACCAAATAAATGCCGATGACAAGGGCCAGGGGCGCAGCTCTCCATTTCCGTTTGCTTTTAACAAGAAAAATCAATGAAACAAAGTAACCCGCTACTATCACAAATGAGGGATTGTGTATGTGAACATTCACATACGGAATATTCGTAAAACTGCTAATGAGCCTCAGAGTAAAATTCGTCAGTGTATCAATTAATCCGTTTAACGGCATAAAAGGCATATTCAATATAAGCGCGATAAAACTGGAAACCAGACCGAGCGGGAGCACCACAAAACAGATAAGCGGGGTCACGACAAGGTTTGTCAGTGGCGAGATCAATGGGAACTGTTTGAAATAAAGGGCGACAAACGGCGCCGTTCCCAGTACGGCGGCAATAGTCATAAATAGCCCTGTCACAATTTTTCCATATATGCCCTTGAGCGCCTCTATAATCCCCTCCCTGCTAAAGAAAGACACCGGGCGGTCTGAACTTGAAATTGAAGCTCCTCCTTTTTTAAAGGGAGGTTGAGTGGGATTGTCTTCTGCAATCTTCGCCCTATGCTCCAAGACATACCCAATGGAAAGTACCGCTGCAAAGGACAGAATAAACGACAGCTCAAACAGCGCCTCCGGATTCCAGAGTAGAATCAGGGTTGCCGCAATTGACAGGGAATTGAGCCACTGGCCCCTTCTTCCAAGCAGTAATGCGAGCATGTAAATGAATACCATGATGAAAGACCTGATAGTCGGAGTGCTTAAACCGGACAGCACAGCATAAACGGCCAATACAGGCAGTGTTAATCCGGCAGCTATCCGGGTCGGCGTTATATATAACGTCATCCTTGTGAGGTATTTGATGGGAAGACGCTTCATGCCTGACTTCGTGATTGTAAAGAAGATAAAGGCAAGCAGCCCGAAGTGAGTGCCGGATATGCTGAGGACATGCGCCAGCCCTGTTGAGCCGAAGGCGTCTCTCATCTCCCGGCTGATGCCGCCTGTCAGTCCCGTTATCATGGCATTGTGAAAGGGCGCGTTTTCCGCAGTCAGACTTTTATTTATTGTCCTTCCCAGCTTCTGCCTTATCTTAGATATACCGTCCAACAGGCCGGCTCCCCCGGCAATGATCTTCATTTGTTTGATATAGCCGGTAGCGACAATCCCTTCCTTTTTCAAATCATATGCATATACGCCGGGATTTCGGAAGGTGCCGGGGACTCTCAATCTCGCAATGGCGCTGATCCTGTCCCCAGGCCCGGCCAGGCTTTCATCAAAATCATCTCCATACACCTCAGGTATGACCACAAGACGTATGCTGCCATGAATGCTTTGCTTCTCTATAACTACTTCACTAATCGTGAAGCGCAGCTTTTCTCCGGACATCTCAGGGACATCAATGATTGTTCCTTGAATGTATAACTCCTCATCCGGGATTTTTATTTCAGGAATGACATCCTGCCTGATAAAGCTATAGACAAAACCGAACAGCGCTGCACAGATGAATATGACAGGCCTTTTCCCGTCTGATCGACGGCTGAGAAACAGCGAGATGTCAACTGCGATGAACAATACAATAATTGATACAGGAAAAAACGGAAAGAACTGAAAGGCAGCGATACCGGAGATAAAAGATAAGGCAAAGTTAATCATGTCAATGCTGATTCTACTGAAAAAGTCATGTCCCCCGGCTCAAAATTAACTCTTCAAGTTTAAATTGTTTCCTGCCATTATTGCAACAGAAGTGCCGGCAAATTCAATGAACCAGTGGCCATCATTACCGGCTACACCCTGAATATCTTGCACCTTACATCCCGCATCCTGTATCCTGTATGTTATGTCATTTAAAATAATCTCCGTGACCGGGGCACACAGCAGCGTGGGAAAGACGACGCTCTGCTCGGTCCTGCTTGAAAACCTCAAAGGCTTCGGCGCTATCAAGTTCACAAAGACGGCCCTCTATACTTCTGTCATCGATGATCCGGACGTCATCATGCAACAAGACAAAGATACTGCAATCATGTCCCGGTCCGGCGCTGAGAAGGTAGTATGGGTCAAAAGCAGCGGCGATGATCTGGGAAATGACTTGGGCCTCGCAATAAGCATGATGGACGGTCTTGAAGGCGTGGTGGTTGAGGGCAACAGCCCTGCAAACTGTCTCAATCCGGACCTGGTAATATTTATTGTAGGAGAAGACGGGCAGATAAAACCTTCGGCCAGGGAGGTGAGTGAGAAGGCGGACATTATCGTTATTAACTCCCACCGAGAAATAAATGACATTCCATCAATAGCCACTTTGTCTAAAAAACATGCCCGGACCTTCCGAATAGACTTAATAAAAAAACTGGGTGAAATTGACAAATTCATTGCCTATGTCAAAAAATATATCAAGTAGTTATAGTTAACGTATAAGAAATTAAGATTGTTCTGATAACGCCTGGATATATTTAATGTGTGAAGCACATTAATTGACCGGCCGATAAACATCCGACAGCCAAGGGGTATATAATTTTACAGATGGAAATAAATGTCCTTTTATTTGAACTGGCGCTTACCTTTTATTTCATAGCTACAATCGCAGGAATTGTCGATCTTTTCCGGGGGAAGAAAACCACTTCACGGCTGGCGTTTTATCTTGCGGCAACAGGTTTTCTTTTTCACACCGCAAATATAATTGTAAGGTACGTGCAGGGCGGACATATCCCTGTCACGAACATGCATGAGGCGACCTCGTTCTTTTCCTGGTGCGTGCTGATTTTGTTCTTTTTCCACGAAGTCCGTTATAAGCTCGGGCTTCTAAGCTCGTTTATTATGCCCATAGTTTTTATTCTCATGTTTTCAGCTTCAATCTTTCCCAGGGAGATAAAGGCCTTAAGCCCTGTGCTTCAAAGCTACTGGTTCGGTATCCATGTGATACTGGCGTTTCTGGGCGATGCTGCTTTTGCAATGGCTTGCGGTATCGGGATCATGTATCTCCTCCAGGAGCGTTTCGTAAAATCAAAGCACCTGGGGGGGCTGTTTCAGAAGCTGCCGAGCCTTCAGGTCCTTGACGATATCAACTACCATCTTATAACACTGGGATTTCCGCTCCTGACCTTTGCCATGATCACTGGTGTTATATGGGCAAACTCCGCCTGGGGGACTTACTGGAGATGGGACCCCAAGGAGGTATGGTCCCTTATAACATGGCTCATTTATGCTCTTGTGCTTCATTTGAGGCTTACCGTCGGATGGCGCGGAAAAAAGGCGGCCATTCTCTCGATCGTCGGCTTTGTAATAATAATATTCGCCTTCTTTGGTGTTACCCTGATCCTGAAAGGAAGTCATGTATTCATGTAAGTGATTCGTGATGAGCAGTGAGTTCGTGAAGACCCACATCACTTTTTAAATATGGAAATATTAGTAGTCGGACTAAACCATAAGACAGCACCCATAGAGGTCAGGGAAAAAGTGGCCTTTAACGGCCCCAAGCTTGAAGAGGCGGTGAATATCCTGAAGACCTCCGATGTGGTAAAAGAAAATATCATCTTATCAACGTGCAACAGGGTAGAGATATACGCAGGGGTAAATGAAATCGATGCCGGGATAGACGGCATAAAAGATTTCATCTCGGATTTTCATAAGGTGCCGAAAGACCTCCTCGATAAATCCCTGTACATCCATAAAGGCCGGGAAGCAATCAGGCACATGTACAGGGTAGCGGCGAGCCTTGACTCCATGGTTGTCGGAGAGCCGCAGATACTCGGCCAGTTAAAGGACGCTTATGACGCCGCCCTTCAGAATAAAACTACCGGCATGTACCTCAATAAGCTGATGCGGAAATCCGTTTCCGTGGCAAAGCGTGTCAGGACAGAGACCAAGATCGCTGCAAGCGCCGTCAGCATCAGCTTTGCGGCGGTTGAACTGGCGAAAAAGATTTTCGACGATCTGGCCACAAAGGCCTTTATGCTTATCGGCGCAGGCGAGATGGCTGAGCTGGCTGCCAGGCACCTTATAAATAGCGGGGTAAGAGATGTTTATGTAACAAACCGTACCATCGCAAGGGCTGAAGAGCTTGCACAGGAGTTCCACGGCAAGGTCGTCATGTTTGATGACTTCCCCCAGGAATTAAGACACACCGATATTGTCATCTGCTCTACCGGGGCGCCGCACTTCGTATTGTTGAAAGACCAGGTCCAGAAGGTAATGAAGGAAAGAAAGCAGAAGCCCATGTTCATCATCGATATCTCGGTGCCGAGAAACATCGATCCCGGAATCAACGACCTCGATAATGTCTACCTGTATGATGTAGATAACCTTCAGGGGATCATCGACACAAACATTCAGGAGAGGGCCAAGGAGGCTGAAAAGGCAGAGCAGATTGTGGATGAAGAAATCGGGTCCTTCCTGAAATGGACGGCTTCGTTGACTGCGACTCCTACTATCGTTGCCCTCCGTAACAGGGCAGAGGAAATAAGAAAGAGCGAACTCGAAAAAACCCTCATGAAGATGGGCCCGCTGGAAGAAAAAACCATCAGAGCTATAGAACAGCTTACATCCACGATTGTTAACAAACTTATCCATCCTCCGACTGCAGCGCTCAAGGCGGAAGAAGAAGACAAGGAACAAATGCTGGGTATTATCCAGAAACTATATAATTTACAAATAGAGAGTGATGATAATGACAAAACGTAAAATAGTTATCGCAACGAGGGGAAGCAAACTGGCGCTGTGGCAGGCCGAGTGGATCAAGTCCCTGCTTCTGGAAATGGATGATTTTGATATTGAACTGAACAAGATAAAGACAACAGGGGACAAGATCCTTGACGTCCCGCTCGCGCAGGTCGGCGGGAAAGGGCTTTTTGTAAAGGAAATTGAAGAAGCCATGCTCAGGGGAGAGGCCGACCTGGCTGTCCACAGCATGAAAGACGTTCCGACTGATCTGCCCGATGGCCTTCATCTTTCCGCAATCACCAAACGGGAAGACCCGAGGGATGCGTTTATTGCAAGAAAAGGCATTAAAAGTTTTAATGATCTGCCTCAGGGAGCAAATATCGGAACAAGCAGCCTTAGAAGAATCTGCCAACTATTAAACCTTCGGCGTGATCTTAAGATCACGCAGCTCAGAGGGAATGTCGATACAAGGCTCAGGAAGGTCGCTGAAGGTGAATTCGATGCCGTCATTCTTGCCACGGCAGGGGTAAAGAGACTCGGCTTTGCAGACAGGATTACGGAAATACTGCCGGTTGAAGTAAGCCTTCCCGCCATTGGACAGGGGGCAGTCGGGATAGAGTGCAGGGTGGACGATGCATTCATTAATGGTCTTCTCAAGAAATTGAATCACGAAGAGACATCGGTCTGTGTGCGGGCCGAACGCGCTTTCCTTAAAAAACTTGAAGGCGGATGCCAGGTGCCTATTGCCGCTTATGCACAATTAAAGAATGGCAGGATTGTTATTGAAGGCTTAGTTGGAAGCCTGGACGGCAAGACTCTGATTAAAGACAAATCAGAGGGCGCTCCGGGTAATGCCGAATCTCTCGGAACAGCGCTGGCTGAAAAACTCCTGGCTAAAGGCGCGGGTAAAATCCTTGCTGAAGTATACGGCCATTAATTATCTGCCGTCTTGCCCTTTAGCCGCCCTATAAGCTATATTATCCTATGCTAAAAATAATGCAGAGTCATAAGTTTTTCACAGTGTTCGTTCTTGGTGCAATCACCATAATGATCTCTGTTGCTTTCATATTCTGGGGTATCGGGCCCAAAGACAATGTTCAGACTGCATTTGTAGCCAGTGTTGAGGATGAAAAGATAACCATCGATGAATACTGGAGGGCTTATGATAGTGAAGTCAACCGTCTTAAAGAACAAAAGAAGAGCCCTGAGGAAATTGAAAAATTAAACCTTAAAGACCGGGTCCTTGCTACAATGGTAAACAGGATGGTGCTGGTGGCCGCCGCTTCAAAAGCAGGGATAACGGTGACCGAGAAAGAGCTTCAGGATGCTATAGTAACCGCACCTTATTTTCAAAAAAACGGCGTATTTGATCCCGAAGTATATAAGCGGGCGTTGAAATTGAACCGCTTGACAACTCAATCTTTTGAAAACACAATAAGAAACGACTTGATTATTTCAAAGATGAGCAATTTAATCGGAGAGACTGCAGAGCTTTCAGCTGAAGAATTACAACTTCTTGAGTCTATGAATATAGAAAACAAGGACCAGTTGAGATCGATCTTCCGCTCTTCAAAAAGCAATCAGGCAGTGCAGGCGTATATTGAAAGCATTAAACAACACATGGATATCCAGATAAAAAAGGATTTAATCTCCTGATAATATATCACCATCTTTTCCCCCTCTTTCAATTTGCAGTATGAAGTGTGTATAGCCTAAGGCATCTAAGCCCTTTGTGAACATATAATCAATCGGTTCTCTTACTCTGACAGCAGCTACGGATCATGCTGATAATAGTGAAAAAATCTCTTGCGGTAATGAAAGAAAAATGAAGAAAAGTTATTAATGCAGTCTCGGATCGATAGATTCTGTCCCACTGAATTCCATGGCTTCTTTAACGTCATTCATAATGTCACTAATTTCAAACGGCTTGTTAATGCACCTGAAAATATTATATTTGGAAATGTCATCCATGGCGGGATCGGAAAAATAAGCTGAAATAACAATGACAGGAGTATCTTTAATCAATTGCTTGATCTTTGCTATAAATTCAGTGCCGTTTACATCCGGGAGTTTTAAATCCGTTATAACGACATCATATTTATTTTCTATGATATTTTTCAGG
>JACRQA010000078.1 GCA_016222915.1 Nitrospirota bacterium
ATCTGCGCAAAGATAGAGGAGGAGATGTCCGGGATGAGCGATGAGGAACGCAATGAATTTCTCGAAGCGCTCGGCGTATCTGAAGGCGGGCTCGACTAGATAATCAACCACGGTTATCACGCCCTCGGACTGATCAGTTATTTTACCGCAGGTGTCAAAGAGGTCCGGGCCTGGACCATTGAGCGCGGATGGAAGGCGCCTAAGGCCGCGTCAGTAATTCATGATGATTTCGAGCGCGGTTTTATCCGGGCAGAAGTCATTGCGTATGACAATTTTATTGAGCATGAAGGAGAAGCAGGGGCGCGCACAGCCGGAAAACTCCGCACAGAAGGCAAAGAGTATGTCGTCTGCAACGGCGATGTGATGCATTTTCTTTTCAATGTGTAAACGTAAAAAAGGACATATCTGCAGGAGACAATAACATGGGTTCACGCGCAGTCCCCGATGAGGTAATAATTAATTTTTGCACAACGGTCCTTCCCGGTTTCCGTAAGATCATGAAGAACCTCGAAGAACTCGATCACGAACTGTCTTCCCAGGCTTTTGCCCTGCACCTTATGGAATTAGGGAGAGAGCAGATGTCCGAGGTTGCCGACCCGGGCGAGAAGGACCTTGAGCTGATGTCCGGATATGTTGAGTCATTGGATTATGATGATGCGGAGAAGGCCTTCTTTAAAATTTAAGGGGAGCAAAAGCAACAGAACTCCCTCCCCGTGTTAAACTTAACCATGCCCAGAATATAAGGATCAGTTGGAACAGTTCAAGCTGCTGGAACAGGTCTTATTATAAACCCGGAGTGAAATATGGCATTGCTAAGTCTAAAAGATGTGCGCCTTGCGTTCGGCGGTCCTGAGCTGATCGACGGTGTGTCCCTGCAGATCGAGCGCAGGGAGCGGGTCTGTCTCGTCGGCAGGAACGGGGCAGGCAAATCCACGCTTATGAAGATCATCAGCGGCGAGATTGTCCCTGACGACGGAGAAGTCATATGCGAGCAGGGGCTGAGGATTGCCTCGCTTGACCAGGAAGTCCCGCAGGATTTATCCGGTACCGTGTTTGAGATAGTGGCAGCAGGTCTCGGCAATATGATCGGCCTGCTTACGGAATACCACTCTGTGAGCCATCGTCTTTCTCATGGAGAAGCAGGCGCAATAACTGAACTTGAACGGATACAGCATTTGATCGAAGCATCCGGCGGCTGGCAGATACAGCAGAGGGTCGAGACCGTGCTTTCACGCCTCGGGCTGGACCCTGATGCCCAGGCAGCCGACCTTTCCGGGGGCTACAAGAGGCGGGTGTTGCTTGCAAAGGCTCTTGTAAACGAGCCGGACCTCCTGCTTCTGGATGAACCGACGAACCATCTTGATATCACCTCAATCGGCTGGCTTGAGGAATTCCTTCTCGAATACCGGGGGGCAATTCTTTTCATTACCCACGACCGGAAATTCCTCCAGACTCTCGCAACACGCATAATTGAATTGGACCGCGGCAGGCTCACCGACTGGCCCTGTGATTACGCAACCTACCTGACCAGAAGGCAGGCCGAGCTCAATGCAGAGGCCACGCAAAACGCGCTGTTCGACAAAAAACTCTCACAGGAAGAGAAGTGGATACGCCAGGGCATCAGGGCCCGGCGCACTCGCAATGAAGGGCGTGTAATTGCATTGAAGGAGATGAGGAAGGAGCGCCTTGCAAGGCGTACACAGACGGGGAGCGCCAGGATGGTCCTGAACGAGGCCGAGAGGTCAGGCAAATTAGTTATTGAGGCCAAAGGGATCGGTTGTCTTTACGAAGGCCGTCACCTCTTCCGCGATTTCTCCACGACCATCATCCGAGGTGACAAGATCGGCATTATAGGCCCTAACGGCTCAGGCAAGACCACATTGATAAAAATGCTGCTTGGATTGATGGAACCCCACAGCGGCTCCGTACGCAGGGGGGCAAGGATCGAGGTCGCATACTTCGACCAGCATCGTGAACAGTTGGATGACAACAAATCCGTCATGGACAATGTGTCGGACAGGTCCGGGTACGTAACGGTCAATGGAAAGACAAGACACGTAATCGGCTATCTTGAGGATTTCCTCTTCCCGCCTGAAAGGGCGCGCTCACCCGTAAAGGTCCTCTCAGGCGGAGAGCGTAACCGGGCGCTGCTGGCGAGGCTGTTCACCAAGCCGTCAAACGTACTGGTAATGGACGAACCCACCAATGACCTTGACACCGACACCCTCGAACTCCTCGAAGAGATGCTGATGGAGTACGAAGGCACCGTCCTCCTCGTAAGCCACGACAGGGCGTTCCTCAATAACATCGTCACGAGCACAATAGTATTTGAGGGTGACGGAAGACTTGAAGAATATGTAGGAGGGTATGATGACTGGTTGCGGCAGCGCAGACCGACGGCCCCAGTACGAACGGAAAAGGCCGTAAAGCCGGAGAGGCCCCGCCCCAAACAAGAGCGTCCGCGTATACTGACATTCAATGAGAAAAAGGAACTTGAGGCTCTGCCCGCGCTGATCGAATCTCTAGAAGCTGAGCGCAACGGGCTTTATGAAATGCTTGCAAGTCCTGAATTCTACAAGCGCGAGGCTAGCGGGACGACTGCGGCAAAGGAGAGGATAGGTGAGCTTGAAAAAGAGATCACCGAAGCCTATGCCCGGTGGGAGTTTCTTGAATCAATCTTCAATTCACAGCCCGCATAGGAAAATCAGAAGGTTTCAACCTTCAGCAATCAGCAATCAACTCACCCGCTGTCTTCTTACATACATTGTAAAATCATACGGTATCCTGTCGTGGCTGACTGAAATATGAGGGGAAAGGTTTTTCAATGCAAAATCCAACAACTCTTCAGGGGACACATAATGCAGCTCAAAATCCTTTTTCGGATCACGAGATGAAAGGGCATTAAAGGCAAGCACTTTCCTGCAATGCCTGAAAAGAGTAAAGAGGGTGCTCTTGATCATTTCGTCATCCCCTGCCAATTCCAAATTAAACACACCGCAAAGGAAAATGTAGTCAAAATCTTTATCGAGGACATCTTTGTCTATATCAAAAACCCTGAAATCACCATCAGGATACTTCTGCCTTGCAAGGGAAATAAGTTTCTCATTAATATCGAGGCCTGAGTATTCAACCTGAATACCTCTCCCTTTTAAGAACCCGTAAAAATCGCCTTTGCCGCAGCCGAAATCAAGGACCGTATTATTATTTACATCCCCGGCATCAAGCATTGCCTGAAAACGTAATAATTGCCCTTTTGAAGACCACCCCACAGCCTCCGGCCTGTCGCCATGCAGCATGAGTTTTTTGTCAAAAAAGGAAATTACGTATTCTTTTGAAATCTCATCCATAAGCGAACATGTGAATGTATAAGTTGCCCCGGCAACCACCGCATTTAAGGTCCGGACCAGCTTCCGGCGATGTGGCCTGATCTTCAGCAGGCCCCGCAATTCTATTGTAAAAAGTATATCACTGAAGATATGTCAACTCAAGGAATATCCTCCCCTGTAACAGGCCTTCTCATATATCTTGAAAATAATATTTGCATTAAGTATAGTAAGCATTCGCACCCTATTCTATTATCAGTTAATATAGAAGGAGTTAGGAGGATACTAATATGGCAAAAACAATCGAATTACGCTGGCATGGCCGCGGCGGCCAGGGAACGGTCACTGCCGCTAAGGTGCTGGCTGACGCGTGCCTGAGCGGCGGCAGGTATGTACAGGCCTTCCCTGAATACGGGCCTGAGAGGGCAGGCGCCCCGATAAGGGCGTTTAACAGAATCAGTGACCATGTAATCCGGATGTACGGACCGGTCCTTCATCCCAAGGTTGTTTGCATTGCGGACGCTACATTGATGGACGCCGTCAATGTTAGCGAAGGAGCGCCGGATGATGTGATCTATGTAGTAAATACCTCAAGAGACCCCAAAGAGGTAAGAGCAAAACTCAAGGCAAAAAAGTCCCAGAAAGTATATGCTGTTGACGCGACAAAGATAGCGGTAGACAGCTTCGGCAGGCCGCTTCCTAATTCATCAATGCTGGGTGCGATAATCAAGGCTACCGGGATTGTTGAAATGGATGTGCTCCTGGAGAATGTCAAAAAGAGTTTCGGCAAAAAATTTGCGCAGAAGATCATTGACGGAAACCTCGATGCCACGAAGCGCGGATATGAGGAGGTAAAGGAAGGATGAGCAAGGGCAAGAAATTTTGGGAAAAGCTTCCCGCAGGCTCTGTTGTTCTGGAGGCAGGGAGCGCGGTGAAATTCAAGACAGGCGGATGGCGGTCCATGAGACCGAAATGGATAGAAGAAAATTGCATACAGTGCATGTTCTGCTGGATGTATTGTCCTGACATGGCTGTCAAGGTGACCCCGGAAGGCACGAGAGAAGAATTCAATCATGAATACTGCAAGGGCTGCGGCATCTGTGCCCTCGAGTGCCCCGGCAAAAAGGGCGTTAAGGCCATCGTTATGGAAGAGGAGGGCAAATAATGGGAAAGATAGTTGCAGTTACAGGAAATGAAGCAGTTGCCGAGGCCTTAAGACAGATCAACCCGGACGTATGCGCGGCATACCCGATCACCCCGGCCACGGACCTTATGCAGAGGTTTTCAGGCTTTGTATCAAACGGCAAAGTCGATACGCAGATGGTGCTTGTCGAAAGTGAGCACAGCGCCATGAGCGCGTGTATAGGCGCTGCAGCAGCCGGCGGAAGGGTCGCAACAGCGACATCGTCTCAGGGACTGGCGCTTATGTGGGAGATGCTTTATATAGCAGCCGGTGACAGACTCCCCATAATTATGCCGCTTGTAAACAGGGCATTATCTGCTCCTCTTAACATTCACGGCGACCACTCAGACGGCATGGGCGCAAGGGACACCGGATGGATACAGATGTACTCTGAAAACGCCCAAGAGGCATATGACAATACTATCCAGGCCTTCAGAATAGCTGAGCACTTAGACATAAGACTTCCCGCTATGGTGTGCATGGACGGTTTTATCGTGAGCCACTCCATTGAAAGAGTCGAGTATATCGATGACGAGAAAGTAAAAAAGTTCGTCGGAAAATTCAAACCGGTCAATCCCCTCTTAGACCTTGACAAGCCCAAGAGCTACGGCCCGCTGATACTGACCGACCTTTATCATGAATACAAAAGGGCCCAGCACGAGGTCATGACAAAGGTTTCGGATGTTGTCCTGGACGTTGCAGCTGATTTTGAAAAGATGACCGGAAGAAAATACGAACTCTTTGAGAAATACAGGATGAATGACGCTGAGATCGCCATAGTCGTCATGAGTTCAGCAGCCGGCACAACCAAGGACATAATAGATGAGTACAGGAAAAAGGGTGTCAAGGTCGGTCTCATAAAACCAAGGCTCTTCAGGCCGTTCCCGTTTAAGGAGATGGCCAATGCCCTTAAAAAAGTAAAGGCCGTGGCGGTCCTGGACAGGGCCGACTCATTCGGCGGATACGGTCCATTGTATTATGAAATCTGCGGCGCTGTCATGTCACTGGAGAACAAGCCTCTGATGATAAACAAAATATTCGGCCTCGGAGGCAGGGACTACCTCCCCGACCAGGCGGAATATGTCATAGATGAACTGGTCAAGATCGCAAAGTCAGGCAAGGTCAAGACCATCAAGGAATACATTGGAGTGAAAGAATAAAGACAGGGATTAGGGGTCAGGGATTAGGGATTAGTAAAAAACCAATCCCCAACAACTAACCCCCAAACCCCTTTTTAAGGAGATAAAAATGACAACCAAACCACTCAGATTAAGAGAACTCGCAAAGGGAGAAGACAGATTCACGCACGGCCACAGGATGTGCGCCGGCTGCGGGGCGCCTATTGTTGTCAAACAGGTGCTCATGGCAACGGATTATCCCATCATTGCTTCAAACGCCACCGGATGCCTTGAGGTGTCCTCCTGCATATCAACATTTACCGCATGGAAGATCCCATGGATGCACTCTGCCTTTGAGAATGCCGCTGCAACCATATCCGGGATCGAGGCCATGTACAGGTCCCTGGTGAAGCAGGGCAAGATCGAGGACAAACAGGTAAAATTTATCGCCTTCGGCGGCGACGGCGGCACGTATGATATCGGCTTC
>JACRQA010000079.1 GCA_016222915.1 Nitrospirota bacterium
ATTGTGATGAAGGTGACGGATAACGGCTTCTTCAGTATCAGGGGCTGAAAGGTTTGTCAGTAGTAAGGCAAATTCATCTCCTCCGATACGGGCGATTATGTCGGACCCCCGGACGCTGTTTTTAATTATGCCTGCGGCGTCCCATAATGCCTCATCTCCAATTTTGTGTCCCAGTTCGTCATTTATGACCTTTAGGTTGTCCAGATCCAGGTAGAGGAGGGACATCTTTTTCTTCAGGCGGTCCGCCATCTTGAGCTGTTGTTCAGCAAGAGTAAAAAATCCCCGCCTATTGAAGAGGCCGGTCAACTCATCGGTGACAGCGGCGGACTTGAGCTTGTCTTCTATCCTTTTCCGTTCAGAGACGTCCTCGATCATGGCGATAGTGTATTTGAATTTCCCTTCACGGTCTTTGATGGCCGTTACGGAAATATTGCCCCACATGATACTCCCATCTTTTCTGAGATAACGTTTTTCGATCTTGAAGTTATTTAATTTACCGTTTGCCACATCGTGAAACAGCTCGATGATGTCATTTGCATCGTCAGGGTGCATTATCTGAATGAAGCCACGCGGTAACTCATCCTGTGGATAGCCGAGCATTATCTGGAATGACGGATTGGTCTGAAGGAGGACTCCTTCTGAATCAACGAAAACAATCCCGACAAGGGAGCCTTCAAAGACGGCCCTGAAATGTTCTTCGTTTTCGCGGAGCTTTGCTTCCATCTGTCTGCGCTGTGTAATATTTCTGAATAACTCGACCCCCGCAATCACTTCACCTGAATCCGCCGTTAAGGGAGATGCCGTAATGTCGAAATATAATTGTTCCGTCCCGTGGCTGATCGTCCATTCAGCAGTGTGGATCCCGCCGCCTTTGAATGCCTTTGTCAATGGGCAATTTTCACATTTATCATTTCTTTTGGCGTAGGCGGAATAACAATGCTCTCCGGTGTGATTACCGAAGATCGATTTGTGCGCTTTGTTCTGATACAGGACCGACAGAGCAGTGTCCGTGATGGTAATGCCGACACCGATAGCATCGCAGATTGCCGCTGCCGGCAGCCTACTGATAAAATGTTTGTTTTGGTCGTCCACTTTATTGTCCCCTCCATAATCGGAGCAACCGTCCGGATTGCTGCATCGATCCAGGAAGCTCCGGCCATTGGTCCCCGTGCAATAAGATTTATCTATATTTGCGATTATATCAAAATCAGAATGAATATCAAGCTGTATAGATGCGCGTTATAATGTCCCACGATCCAGCGTCCTGTACTGGATGGCCTCTGAAATATGCTCTGCGTTTATATCATTGGAGCCGGCCAGGTCCGCAATTGTCCTGCTGACTTTCAGTATTCTTGTATACGCCCTTGCGGACAGCCCCAGCTTATGCATTGCGGTTTCAATAATGTTCTGTGCCTCGGAATTGAGTACGCAGTATTTTCTAATGTGTTTTGAGCGCATTTTTGCGTTCGAGTAAATGCTGTCTTTCCGGAATCTTTCTATCTGCACCTGTCTCGCATGCTGGAGACGCCTGCGGATATTCTCCGAGGTCTCCCTGCAGTAATCCTTAGAAAGGTCCTTGTAAGGCACGGCAGGGACTTCAACGTGTATGTCTATCCTGTCAAGCAGCGGGCCTGAGACCCTCTGTCTGTACCGATGCACTTGAAAAGGCGAACACGTGCATTGATGACGCGTATCTCCAAGGTACCCGCAGGGGCACGGGTTCATCGCGCATACAAGCATTATCGAGGCCGGATATGTAATGGAAGTCAGCGCCCTTGAAATTGTCACAGACCCGTCTTCCAGCGGCTGCCTCAGGACCTCGAGGACGTTTCTCTTGAATTCCGGCAGTTCATCCAGAAACAGGACCCCATTATGCGTAAGGCTTACCTCTCCCGGCTTGGGAACGGCCCCGCCGCCGACCATTGCGACGTCGGACAATGTATGGTGCGGAGAGCGGAAAGGCCGGGTCGCGATAAGAGATTGCCCGTGATTCAGAAGTCCTACCGCGCTGTGAATTCTTGTGGTCTGAAGCGCTTCGTCAAAGGACATCTCAGGCAGTACAGTAGGGATCCTTCTGGCAAGCATTGTTTTACCTGATCCGGGAGGGCCGATCATCAACATGTTGTGTGAGCCCGTAGCTGCGACTTCAATGGCCCTCTTGACGTGCTCCTGTCCTTTTACATCGGCAAAATCATCCTGGTATACCGAGTTTTCCTTCATGACGGCTGATATGTCTATATACGCCGGCTCGACGCCGTTCATGCCTTTAAAGAATTCGATCAGCTCTGGAAGACTTTCAAAACCGTATACCGTAGCACTGTCCACTACAGCGGCCTCTTCCGCATTTTGCCTCGGCAGCACCAGTCCCTTTAGCCTGTCTTCTCTTGCCTTAAGGGCCATCGATAAGGCGCCTCTTACCGGCTTGATCCTTCCATCCAGCGACAACTCTCCTGAAATGAGATATCCCTTTACCGCATCAGCGTCGATGACCCCTTCTGCAACCATAATGCCTATGGCAATCGGAAGATCGAATGCCGAACCCTCTTTTTTAATGTCGGCAGGGGCGAGGTTCACGGTTATTTGTTTCAGAGGGAAATTGAATCCGGTGTTCTTAAGCGCAGCCCTGACCCTGTCTTTACTCTCTTTGACAGACGCGTCGGGAAGCCCGACCGTGGAGAAATGAGGCAGTCCTTTTGAGGTAATGTCCACCTCGACTTCCACAGTATGTGCGTCAATACCAATCAATGTGGCGCTGAGAATCTTTGATAGCATGGCATGTCCCCTTGTAAAAGATAAGTTAACGAAAAGTGGTTTTAATATAACATAAATGAGGGGAAATGGGCGGGGAATTTATTATTTTGAGTGGTCCTGTGAAGAGGTTTGCAGGACCTTTCGAGTTCTCTTCCAGAGGATATGAAAGGAATTGGAGGCTCCTCCTTGTAGAAGGGATGAGAGATTCGGGTGTTGGAAGTCCGGCATCAGGTCGGCAAAAAGGACACTGGTCATGATATTGATAGCGCCATTAACTCTTTCTATTGACGGACAACCTGTTTAGTGATAAATAATAATTAAGAGGAAAAATCCGAATTTTTTTCCCGGGAAGGGAGGGAAAAATGGCGGTAAGACAGAATTGCTGGGAATTTAACAAGTGCGGCAGAGAGGTGGGTGGAAAGAGGAGCGGAGAGACGGGGGTATGCCCCTCAGCAGTCGCTGCCTCATGCTCGGGACTCTATCACGGCAAGAACGGCGGGCGGATGTGCTGGGCCATTGCAGGGACGTTTGCCGCCGGGAAAATAAGGGGCTCATTTGCCAGGGAATTTTCTTGCCTGAATTGTGATTTCTTAAAGTCGGTCTGCAAAGAAGAGGACATCTGCAACTTTAAACAACTGACTCCGTACCGGATATATAACGACAGTTCGCGGATGTTCGGCAGAAGGCGCTTTATGAGACTCGACGCCTACCTTGATATGACCATAAATCCCGGGAAACACGTCTCATCTTATGGCATTATCGGGGTGAGTATCAACTTTTGCCGTGAAGGATTCAGTTTTATCTCAGAGAATTTTGAACCCACTCCCCCGGGGCCCATAGAATTCAGAATGCAACTCCCTCGTACTGATAAATGCACCCGAGCATCAGGAGATGTTGCATGGAAGACTAAGGTCAGGGACAGATGCTTTGCCGGAGTGAAGATAACGTACCTGGATGATCAGGACAAAAGAGAGATACTTGATTACTCATACGACAGATGGATAGAAGGGGTGCGTTTCCATTAAAGAAGGCTGCAATACTCAAGAGATTTATTGGTGAATATTTCTTTATGAAGGAGAGAGAACCACAATATTCGCTCAACCCATTTCGTACGGCATTAAAGTAAGTTTTTGGAGGACAAATTATATATCGGCAATTGTAATCTGATTAACAGAAAATCAGGCAGCTCCTTTCTCCTGCTTAACCCGCTCATGAAGCCATATTTTTATGAGTGCTCCTCTATCAACACCAATAGCTTTCCGAATTTCATCAATCTCATGCACAAGTGATTCAGCAACATCCAATGTGATACGTACTTTTTTGGCAGTACGTAACATTGTTGCTTTTGACATATCTATGAGATCATGTATATCCTCACCACTATCAAATCTTTGATCAAATTCCTTAGCACTTTTAACCAGCTTTTTCTTTTTCATATAATTCCACCTCCTTTTTCCTCGACCGTCTTACAGAAATTATTCGAACAGCATCTCCTCTCAACGTATATATGGCTGTCCATAGTTTCTCATGTAGTTTCGCTATAATGATCCCTCTGTTCTCAACCGGATTAGGTGCAAAGATTTCAATTCGGAATTCATCGTGCCATAATCCCTTAGTTGTCTGAAAATCAATCCCATGTTTTTCTCTGTTCGACCCACTTTTTGCGGGATCCCATTCAAATTTCATATGTTAATAATTACATAATCTGTACAATTAAGCAACATTTATTATACTTGTAATATATTGAGTAACATAATGCTGGGCATCAAGTTTTTGATGATAGTATTTTATTCAGATAATTCTAAAATCAAAGACCTGACACTGTTGCTTCTCTCCTGAATCAACTCTTTCAACTGGTAATCTTCACATATGAGAATATATCGAGACCGCAAATTCTAGCAGGGAATCTACCTCTTCTACTGTACTCTGCCATTGACCCTGTGACCAGGTAGGAAATTAGAAATGGACTGAATATTTCTTCTGCACGGCTTAAAGTATATCCTTGATCGCTTTCAGAAAGCCCTCGATATTCACAAGTCTGTTTTGAAGCACATCATATACGATATCATAATTCAGCTTCTCATAATCATGGGCAATGACATTGCGGAAGCCGGTCATCTTTACCAGTTGTTCAGTCAAATCCATAGGCAATATTTCCGCTTCATTCAGTATATAAAAAGATTCACTCATGGTGGATGGCTTTCTCAGGTTTTTAAAAGCGATAATCGCTTCAGCCAGGTCGATAGTTGCCTGCACTGCGAGGTAAAGATATCTTTCAACAGCTCCTCTTCTGTCTATATCGTCAGCTATTTCTTTTTGAGAATACGTCCTGTATCTCTCAAGTATTGTCAGATACTTCCGGACAGAGCTTATTTTATTTTCGATTACAGAGAAGTTCGTCATAATGAATAATCAGGCCTTAGTAAGATTATATCTTGCCAGAAGATCGTGGAAATCGAAATACTCGTTCAGTATCCTCGGCTCGATCAGGACCTTGAAGGGCTCCTCACAGTAGAACAGTTTGCCATCTTTTATAATGTTGTATTTAAGTTCGGGAGAATCGCTCAGGTTGAGAATAATGATATCCACTTTGTCTGTTTTAAGCGCACGGCTTATCTTGTCACCCAGCGCAAACTTCAGATCATAGAGCTTATGGGTATTTTTCTCATCTGCATAAAAGGCAAAATCAAAATCACTCATGGTCCCGGTATGCCCTGTTGCCTGTGAACCGAAAATATATGCCAGCTTGATTTCGGGATGAGATTTTATTACACCCTTGACTGCCTCAATAACTTCATCTGCTTTCATAACCAAGACGTTATCATTTATACCGGTTAAAAAGCAATTAGAAAAGTGGAGATTATCAGATACGAAAACTGCTATTGTCTCTGCTGGATCATTGCCGGGAACAGCGAATGATTTACAGCAAGACCCCCAACCCTAAAAATGCCTGGACAAAGTATAAACAGATTATCAATATGCCGAGGTAGAAATGCCTGTTTCTCCAGTAGGGGTCCGGGCCCTTTATTTTTTTTGAGATGGCATATGTGGTAATGATTAAAGATACTATGATCAATCCTAAAATGAAGTGGTACGGATATTTTAAAATGCGTCCTGTGTCAAGAAACATTACTGTTATCCCGGCAACAAATCCCAAAATGCCCAACACGGCAAGGACCGGCCCGTTTTTCCTGTGCCTTTTGATCACATCGATGGGTTTCTTGTCTGACCTTCTTATCCGCAATCCGAGGATGCCCTGATAAACGAACAGTAAAATCACGAGCGAGTTGAATCCCCCGTACAGCAGTTTAAGATATAAAATTATTTCCTTGCTCATTTAACAAATGTATGCAATAAATTAAAGCCAGGTACAGTTATTCCACGACTTCAAGCGTCCCTTCCATGCCCTTTTCCTGATGGGTCGCGAAAAACAGGAACCTCTTGTCACAAGAAATCTGATATTTGCCTGTCTTCGTAGGGGTAAAGCGAATGACTTTTGGTTTTGAAGGCATGTCCTCATTGAAATTAATACCGGCTTCCGGGGCTTCTATTTTAATGTTGTGAGGTATCGGAAATGCCCCCGACACTTTTTTAACAACGAACTCTACAGGGACATCTTTTTTTACAATTATATAATTGGGGTCAAAATAGTATTCGCCCCCGGTGATCTCGACCCTCTGGACACCGTTATTGTCGACCGTTGCAGTGAACATTTTTTGCTCGACTGCTTTGTCCGCAGCGTATGCAAGACCTGCAAAAAGTAAAAAGACCATTAGGCATTTGATAGTTTTCATTTCTCCTCCTCCGTTAATAAAAAATACAGTTAAGGTCCATCGTTAGATAAAACATTATCATGGATTAAAGTCAGATGCAATAGTCCCTTGCCCCATTCCATTAAAGAAGTTATTATATGGGCATCCTTATTTTCAGCAGAGGCAAACAGGAGAATAATTGTCAAAGGTCTTATCGTTATTCGAACTAAACCAGCTCATCAGGACGGTCCTTGAGGATTCACTGCCTGATACCTTCCTGGTCACCGCGGAAATAGCGTCATGCGACTTAAAGAACCATTGCTATCTGACCCTGGTCGACAAAGAAGAAGACACGATAAGGGCAGAGATCAAGGCCGTTATCTGGGCCGGAAGATACAAGGAGATAGCCCCGGTATTTGAGAAAGAGACGGAGACGAAGCTTTCCAGGGGCATCAAGATACTTTTCCAGGCGACAATAAGCTTCCATGAAAGATACGGCCTGAAGCTGACTATCAATAATATAGACCCTTCATACACTATCGGCGAGCTTGCGGTAAAAAGAAGGGAGATACTGGAAAGTCTGCAGAAAGAAGGTTTGATAGACAGAAATAAGGGACTTGAATTCCCCCTCGTGCCCCAGAGGATCGGCATCATTTCATCTTCAACGGCAGCTGGATATGAAGACCTTATGACCCACCTGATCAATAACGCCTATGGTTACAAATTTGTCACCAGGTTATACGAAGCTATTATGCAGGGAGATAGGGCGGAGACATCGATTGTAACCGCCCTCAATCAATGCTCAGCAGAGGCATCCGGCCTGGACATTATAGTAATAGTCAGAGGCGGGGGAGGGCAGCTTGACCTGCAATGCTTTGATAGTTATGAGATCGGCAAAGCCATTGCCTTGCTGCCGCTGCCGGTCATATCCGGGATCGGACATCAGCGGGACGTTACAGTGGCCGATGAGGTATCACACAGCAGGGCCAAGACCCCGACCGCGGTTGCTGACATGATAATTACACGGGTAAGGGATTTTGAGGACCAGGTAGATTCACTGGCCCATGCTATGGCGCATGGCGTGCGTCATTTGACATTGGACATGAACGAAGGTTTGTTTGCATCGTCCAGAAGACTCGAAGTTGCCGCCCGGGACAAACTGATCAGTAATTCCCATCTTTTAAATACCTTTATCAAAGGGCTGCGGTATTCTTTGAGATTCGTACAGAACGAACAGCAAAAGCTTACCGGCAGAGAAGGCAACATCAATCACCTGAATCCTGTAAATATTCTTAAGCGGGGTTACAGTATTACCTATAATAACGGCAAAGCGCTTAAAGCCGCATCCGGAGTAAAGATAAACGATATCCTAAGAACAGTATTACACGAAGGGGAAGTGTTGAGCAGGATTGAGGGTAGGCCATCTGACAAAAGAACACGAAGTAATAAAGATAAGAAAACAGACGGCACAGACAATATGAAATTGTATGATTAAACCTTGATGTTACATAAATCAGACAATCGGACTTGCCGTAAAACCTTTACAAAGCGATGAGATATCGGAATTAAACTTAGGTGGCAGGAGTTAACTTTAAGTTAAGTTCAGAAAGAAATAAATTATGCTTTCATGGATCTCACTAAGGTATCGCAGGTAAAACTTTTCCGTCAAGCCCGATTGTCTGAGTCCGATAATTTAATACAATTGTAAGGAGAAAGGAGAAATGAGAAGTGGAAGGAGGAAACGATGAAGGACGCTCCAAACTATAAAGAGGCCCTTGAAGAAATAGAAACGATTGTCGAGGAGATCGAAAACGAGACCGTGGACGTTGATGTCCTTAGCGAAAAGGTGAAACGGGCGGCATATCTTATTAAGCATTGCAGGGAAAAATTAAGAAAGACGGACGATGAAATCAAGAAAGTATTAGAGGATTTTGAAAAAGAGGAAAAAGAAGGCGCGGGGGATGTTTAATTCCCGCTACATCTCTTGATTAATAAAACGCTGAAAAGTTATAGTATCAAGATTTTAAAATATAAAGTAACTGGAGGATATTGAATGTCGAACCGGTCAGAACAAAAAACATGTCATCTGCAGTGCCGGGTCAATAAATATATCGTGTATTCTTTTGAATTGCTTTTATTCCCGATACTGCTCATTGCGGGCACTACTGACGCGGCCTACGCCATGGCCGGGCAGCCCGGTGGCGCAGCGGGAGGCGGTCCCCAGGGGACGATGGCAATGCTGCAGTCTTTTTTGCCTTTGATACTGATCTTTGTTATTTTTTATTTCCTTCTCATCAGGCCCCAGTCCAAGAAGGCCAAAGAGCATAAGCAGATGCTGGAAAATCTCAAGAAGGGCGACAAGGTCATGACCAACGGCGGCATATACGGAATTATTGAAGACATCGATACCGACTCAGTGACCCTGAAAGTCGGCATTAAGGATGACGTAAAGATAAAGGTAAACCGAGGCTACATCGCCGGCCTCAGGACAAAGGAGTAACTGTTCGGTGAAGAAGAATTTCATCTGGCGTCTTTCATTAATCATAGCGGCAACACTGCTGTCGATAATATTTTATCTTCCTTCAACCCATCTCAAGTCATCGCTGCCCGAGTGGCTGCAGAAATACGGCATGGTGCTTGGTCTTGATTTGCAGGGCGGGGTACATCTCGTATATGAGGTAGAAGGCGACAAGGCCGTGGACATCACGATTGAAAGAATCGCATCAAGCATAACAAATACCTTTAATGATAAGAAGATCGAGGCCAAGGCTGAGAAGAAAGGCCCCGATATTATCGTATCTCCGGACAGTGACATAGTGAAGAAAACTATTTCGGAGAAATTCCCGAACATTAGTCTGGATTCTGTCTCCGATGGAAAGATCAAATATAATCTGGATTCAAAAGAGATCAAGCGGATCAAAGATTCCTCAATTGACCAGGCGCTGGAGACAATCAGAAACAGGGTCGACGCATTCGGTGTTGCTGAGCCGACCATCCATACCCAGTCGGGCAATGAGATAGTTATTCAGCTTCCCGGAATAAAAGATACCAAGCGCGCGATTGACTTGGTCGGGAAAACAGCCATCCTTGAATTCAAGCTCCTTGACGATGAGTCCCCGTTTGCGGCCCAGCTCCCGGGGTCTATCCTGTCCTCGGAAGCTCCAAAGATACTGGAACAATTTGCAGGACAAATCCCTGAAGGAGACGAGATACTATTCGGCAGGGTCTTAAACAAGGAGACAGGAGTAGAGACTCTGACTGTCTATCTGATGAAAAAGCAGTCGCTTCTGACGGGTGAATTCCTGACGGAGGCGCGTGTCAATATAGACCAGAGATACAACGAGCCCTATGTTTCAATTACATTTGACGCTACCGGGGCCAATCTGTTTGAGCAGCTTACTGCAAACAATGTCAAGAAACGCCTCGCAATCATTCTTGACAATAATGTTTATTCAGCCCCTGTGATACAGGAGAAAATCGCAGGCGGCAATGCACAGATTTCAGGTTCATTCGGCATGCAGGAAGCAAAGGACCTCGCTATTGTACTGAGGTCGGGTTCTCTTCCGGCCCCTCTGAAGATGCTTCAGAATGTCACGGTAGGACCATCACTCGGAAGGGATTCCATAAACGCGGGAGTAAAGGCCGGTGTAGTCGCCGCAGTGCTTGTGATCGTGTTTATGATTGTATATTACAAAATATCGGGCCTGATCGCGGATTTTGCTATGGTGCTCAATATCCTTTATCTTCTCGGAGTGCTTTCGGCATTCGGCGCGACTTTGACGCTGCCGGGCATAGCAGGGATCATACTTGCCATCGGTATGGCTGTTGACAGTAACGTGCTCATGTTCGAAAGGATGCGCGAAGAACTCAGACTCGGCAAGACACCGAGGGCCGCAATAGATTCAGGCTATGACAAGGCCTTCTGGACCATCTTTGACTCCCATGTTACAACACTCATTACCGCAGTGGTCCTTTTCCAGTTCGGGACAGGGCCTATAAAAGGTTTTGCCGTGACCCTGGGTGTGGGTGTATTCATAAATCTCTTTACTGCCCTTATCGGCACAAAGACTGTCTTCGACATAATATCTTCCAGAACGGAGATGAAAAAGCTAAGCATATGATGGAGATACTCAAAAATACCAAAATCGATTTTATGGGCAAGATGTACTATGCCCTCGCATTTACGGCTATCATGTCAATTATCGGCCTGGTGACAATCGTGCAGATATCAAGGGGGGCCGCCAACCTGGGTATTGACTTTGCCGGGGGCACGGCAGTCCAGATTAAATTCAATCAGCCTGTCCCTCTCCATGATGTAAGGGTTGCGTTAACAGAAGGCGGGATCACTGATTTTGAACTCCAGGACCTGCCGGGTGAAAACAAAATACTGATCAACGCAAAAAAAGGGGAGGCCCATGTCGGGGACCTTTCCAAAAAAATGATATCCGCCCTTTCACGGAAATATTCCGAGAGTAGTATGGTCGTAGATTCCTCAACAGAGATCGGTCCCAAGGTTGGGAAAAAACTGAGGACCGACGCATTGTGGGCGATCATAGCGGCCATTATAGGCATACTGATATATATAACATTCCGGTTCCAGTTCAGGTTCGGAATAGGGGCGACTGTTGCAACGTTTCATGACGTGCTTGCCGTGCTCGCCGTCTTCTACATATTGGGGAAAGAGATAAATCTTATAACATTAAGCGCCCTGCTCACGATTGCCGGATACTCCCTTACGGACACAGTAGTAGTCTTTGACAGGATAAGGGAAAACCTGAAAACGAGACTGAAGAAATCCACAATCGAAGTAATTAATGAAAGCATTAATGAGGTGCTTTCAAGAACAATTATTGTTTCAGTGACTGTTTTTATGTCGGCAGTTGCGCTTTTTCTCTTCGGCGGAGAAGTGATCCACGATTTTGCCTTTGCAATAATGATGGGCATAATCGTCGGTACATATTCTTCCATATTTGTAGCGAGCCCTATTGTGCTTCTTCTGGGCAAAGATAAAGTTCTCGGGAAGAAGTAATTTTTTCTCTACTAACAAACACAGGATAAAACCTGGGGATTAGTAACCGACCCCTGACCCCTAATCCCTTTAAAGTTCATGCATCGTAACTGGCTTGTAAATAGAACCAACCAGGAATTCCTGGCCTACCTTTCAAATAAAATTTCCATATCGCCTGTGCTGGCCCAGGTGCTGGTCAACCGGGGCATGAAGGATTCCGGTTTGATCAAGGACTTTCTTTACCCGTCACTTAAAAATATGCATGACCCCTTTCTTATGCCGGACATGAGGGCGGCCGTCGACAGATTAAAATCCGCCATTGACAGGGATGAAACGGTCCTCATACATGGCGATTATGATGCGGACGGCATAACCGCGACGGCCCTTCTTGTTTCGACCCTCGGTAAACTTGGACTTAAGACATGTTATCACATACCCAACCGGATAACCGAAGGATATGGCTTGAGTAAT
Organism: Nitrospirota bacterium; assembly: GCA_016222915.1. Lineage (GTDB taxonomy): Bacteria > Nitrospirota > Thermodesulfovibrionia > UBA6902 > UBA6902 > UBA6902. Next base: position 11,983 of record JACRQA010000079.1, read on the forward strand.
AAAGGCATTCAAAAGGCCAGGGCCTGTAATGCTCACCTGATTATAACCGCCGACTGCGGCATCAGCTCCGAGGACGAGGTGGCAGCAGCCGCTTCACTGGGCATGGATGTTATAGTAACGGACCATCACGAGCCGCCGGACAAGCTACCTGCGGCAGTGGCGGTTGTCGATCCCCACCGGACCGATTCCGTGTATCCCTTCAGACAACTGGCCGGAGTCGGAGTAGCGTTTAAACTGGTCCAGGCTCTTGCGCAGGACATGGGAAGAGACGACATCGACCTGGAAGAGCTGCTTGACCTGGTCGCCCTTGGGACCATTGCCGACTCTGTTCCCCTGCTTGGGGAGAACAGGGTTTTTGTCACATTCGGGCTCAAACGAATCAATGACAGTCTGGCCAGAACAGGCGTAATGGCCTTAAAAGAATCTGCAGGCGTAAACGGCGGCAGCCGCGCCGGATCGCTTTCTTTCAGTCTGATACCACGGATCAATGCAGCGGGCAGGCTTGATGACGCGGGCGAAGTCGTAGAGCTGTTTCTGACGGAGGACCGGGCCAGGGCAGAGGCCATTGCGCAGCTTCTTGAGGAGCAGAACAGAACAAGACAGAAGATTGAAGCCGATGTATTGAAAGCGGCACTTGAAATGATAGCGCCGGGCGACGCAGGTCCCGCTATTGTGCTGGCTTCCCCTGACTGGCATCCGGGGGTAATCGGTATTGTCGCATCCCGGCTGGTGGACATGTTTTACAGGCCGGTGTTTCTTTTTTCAGTCAAAGACTCTATCGCGAAGGGCTCTGCAAGGAGTATTTTCCCCTTTCATCTGTACAGGGCCATTAACGAATGCTCTGAGCTGCTGCTTGGTTACGGGGGGCACCGTCAGGCCGCAGGGCTCAGGCTTGATCTTGAAAATCTGCCTGCGTTCCGTGACCGTATGAACAAGATCGTGGAGGAGAATCTCAAGCCTGAAGATATGGTCCCTGTGCTGGAGATTGACGCTGCGGTAAGGTTCTCGGATTTGAGCTTTAACCTCATAAACGAGCTCGCCCTTCTTGAACCATACGGTGATTCAAATAAACAGCCTGTGCTGGGCGCAAGAGACATAGAAATCGTGAACCAGAAAATTGTAGGCAACAATCATCTTAAGATGCAGCTCAGGCAGGAGCACATGAGCATGGATACAATCGGATTCAGCATGGGGAAGCAGCTTGATAATCTGGGGAAGGCTTCCTCCCTTGATATTGCCTTTGTCCTCCAGGTAAATGAGTGGAACAACTCCAGGAACCTGCAGCTTCAGCTCAGGGGCATCAGGCCACGCAGTTAAAATACCAAACTCCAAGCAACAAATAACAAACAAATTCCAAAATCCAAATTTCAAAAAACAAATAAATTCCAAACTACAATATCCAAGTTCCAAACAGCCCGTTTCGGTCATTGTGATTTGAGTATTGTAGTTTATTTGTTATTTGGTACTTGGTATTTGGAATTTTTCTTTAATTGAAGTAATATCATATAGCTGTTATCACTTCATGGTTTTCCAGGATAGGTGTATAATTAATTCATGGTTGTATTGAGAGATATAAATACCGTTGACGCACTGATAGACAGGGTGATCTCGTATAATCCCGAGGCAAATGTCGACCTTTTGCGGAGGGCCTACGCTTTTTCGAATGAGGTCCATTTCAAGCAGAAGAGAAAAGAGGGCGCCCCTTACATCCAGCACCCCCTTGCTGTAGCCGGTATCTTGTGCGAGATGAAAATGGACACAAATTCTATTGCAGCGGGCCTGCTGCATGACACCGTTGAGGACACGGAGACGACTTCAGAAGATATAAGGGCGCTTTTTGGAGAGGACATCGCGTTTCTTGTCGAAAGCCTGACAAAACTTGCCAGGATGGAATTTAAGACAAGCGAGGAGGCCCAGGCAGAGAACTTCAGAAAGATGTTTCTGGCAATGGCCGAGGACATGAGGGTCATCCTCATCAAATTCGCAGACCGGCTCCATAATATGCGCACACTGGAATATCTGTCTCCGGCAAAGAGGGAGAAGATAGCCCGCGAGACACAGGAGATATACGCCCCTCTTGCAAACAGGCTCGGCATCGGCTGGCTGAAGTCGGAATTCGAAGACCTGAGTTTCAAATTCCTCAACCCGGACGTCTACAAGGACATCGTTCAGAAGGTCGCTAAAAAGAGGGAAGAGCAGGAAGGGTACCTGATGGAGGTTGTAAAAATAGTGGAGGCGCACCTGAACGCCGCTTCTATCCACGGGAGGGTGTTCGGCAGGGTAAAACATAATTACGGTATTTATCAGAAGATGCAGAAACAGAAAATACCCTTTGAGCTCGTATACGATGTCTTCGCCATCAGGATCATCACCGATACCCAGGCCGATTGTTATGCCGCACTGGGCCTTATCCACTCGCTCTGGACCCCGGTGCCCGGACGGTTCAAGGATTTTATAGGCGCGCCTAAATCCAACCTTTACCAGTCCCTGCACTCGACGGTCATCGGGCCGAAGGGAGAGAGGGTGGAATTTCAGATAAGGACTGTCGACATGGACCGGATAGCCGAAGAGGGAATTGCGGCCCATTGGAAATACAAGGAGGCTGAGCACGGGGACAAACTGGACGATAAATACTTTTCCTGGCTGCGGGAGTTTATAAAGTCGCAAAAGGACACCCCTGACGCCAAGGAGTTCCTGGAGGCAGTGAAGGGCAATATCGTTACCGGGGTTGTTTATGTATTTACCCCCGGTGGCGATATCGTGGAGCTTCCCCAGAATTCAACGCCTGTTGACTTTGCCTACAACATACATACGCAGGTCGGACATCAGTGCACGGGCGCCAGGGTAAACAGAAGGATTGTCCCGTTGAGGTACAATCTCCAGAACGGAGACACGGTCGAGATTATAACGTCCCAGGGGCATACCCCCAGCCGGGACTGGCTGAAGTTCGTCATCACCCAGAAGGCAAAGGCGAGGATCAAGCAATGGCTTAAAGTGGAAGAGAGGAAGAAATGCCTGGCCCTCGGTGAAGAGCTGTTTGAAAAGGCCTTGAGGCGATATAACCTGAGTCCTGCGCTGGCCAAATCAAAAGAAGTCCTTGAAATTGCCAGACCGTACAGGATCAGCTCTTATGAAGACCTTCTTGTGGCTATAGGGTACGGGAGACTTTCAGTTCACAAAATAATAAGAAAACTTTTGCCCGAATCTGAAAGGACTGACAAAGAGCAGGCCCCGCAGAAAAAGGAGGCCAAAAAGGAACAGGAAGGAAAGGGCATAACCATTAAGGGCGTCGACAACATAATGTTTCACCGCGCCAAGTGCTGCTATCCGCTTCCCGGAGAGAAGGTGACGGGTTTTGTGACCAGGGGCCGTGGGGTCTCAATACACAAAGTCAATTGTCCGACCCTTGATACCTATACTTTTGATCTTGACCGTCTTGTGGACGTTGAGTGGGCGGGGGATGAATCCACATATCCTGTAAAAGTGCAGGTGCTTACTGTTGATAAACGGGGTCTGCTGGCCGAATTAAGCGCTGTCCTGTCGACAAACAATATTAATATCAATCATCTGGAGGCCTCGGCGACTCATGAAAAACAGGCGCTGTTTGATTTTATTCTTGAAATCAGGGACAAAAATCAGCTTGATCAGACAATCAGAAAGATGTCCCTGATCAATGGTGTCATTGAAGTAAAAAGGGTCCAGGCCTAGGGGGCGGTAAGTGAACAAGCCTTCTCTCTGCTACGACATATTCAATAGTCCCATCGGAACGCTGTATCTGACTTTCTCAGGCCGGCTGCTGTCTGGTGTCTCTTTCGAAAAACCGGAGCATGTCCCTTTTAGAAAAGGGGCTGCCCCCGCAAGTTTCATTAAAGAGCTGAAGGCCTATTTCAGCGGCGCACACGTTGCTTTTAGTCAGGAAATTAAATTTCTCACGGGCACGGACTTTGAAAAGAAAGTCTGGTCTGCGCTTAAGGACATCCCCTTCGGAGAGACCAGGAGCTATAAGTGGGTAGCTGAAAAGACAGGCAACTCTGCCGCGGTCCGCGCAGTTGGCCGGGCTCTCTCCAAGAACCCCGTCCCCATTGTTGTCCCCTGCCACAGGGTCATTGAATCCGACGGCTCCATCGGCGGGTACTCCTCGGGTGTTGAGGTAAAAAGGAGACTGCTTGAGATGGAGTATTACGCGAAGGGGAAATGAGCCGGCGGACCTTTCAATTCCTGAACACACCTTAGAGTAATCTCTTTTGCTCGTTTGATATATAATATTCCATTCCCTGAAAGGCAGGTTATGTAAGTGAGCACTCTGAAGCAATTTTCTTCTAAGCCGGAAACTATACCTTCGGGCACATCATGGTACTTAGCTGATCTTGGTGAAGCACGCGGTAAGCAGGAATTATTTACCAAACAATCTCCTCAGAAGCTGAGAGTTCTGCGTGAACACGCGCTGGTAGAAAGTGCTGTTTCATCAAACCGTATAGAAGGCGTGAAGGTTGAACAGTCACGCATCCGAACTATCATACTCGGCAAGTCACATTTGCGAGACCGTGATGAGGAAGAGGTAAGAGGGTATCGAAACGCTTTAAAACTGATTCATGAGCAAGGCGTCAAACTGCCGGTTTCAGAGGAAACCGTACTCAAGCTGCATAAACTTTCACGGGGACAGATATGGGACGCCGGAAAATACAAGGAACAGGACGGCGATATAATTGAAAAATATCGGGATGGGACATCGCGTATACGCTTCAAAACAATTCCTGCCGCTGATACCGCAGAATATATGACAAAGCTGATTGAAATGTGGGACCGGTGTCTTCGGGAAAAATGGGTCCACCCCCTGATCGCGCTTGCGGCGTTCAATCTTGATTTCCTGTGCATCCATCCTTTCCGAGACGGAAACGGCAGGGTATCAAGACTACTTCTTCTGCTTCAATGCTATCACCTTGGTTATGAAGTCGGACGCTACATCAGTATAGAGAGAATAATAGAACAGAGCAAGGACCGTTATTATGAAACTTTGGAAGACAGCTCTCAGAGTTGGCATAAAGGTAAAAATGATCCCTGGCCTTATATTAATTACGTACTCTTTACACTCAAGACGGCCTATCGCGAATTTGAGGAACGTGTAGGACAATTAAGATCGCCGAAAGGAGCAAAGACGGAGATGATCAAGTCGGCAATAGAAAGGACATTCAGCCCTTTCCGCATTGCCGATATTCACAAGGAATGCCCCGGTGTCAGTTTGGATATGATAAGACAGGTATTGAAAATAATGAAGGCATCCGGACAGGTTGAATGCCTTGGCAGAGGGCAGAACGCTCAGTGGGAAAAGAGGAAATAGGTAATATCTATTTGATTAGGTAATGAATTAGGTAATATTAATGAAGGCCGTGCTTAGCCCCTTATTTCTTCAAAGCCTTTAAAAATTCCAGGTACTCCGGCGGACGCCGGATAATTTCCATTCCTACATCGCTCACGGATTTGCCGGGCGCGATTTTACAGGGCCTTCTGACTTTGCATTGCAGCTCGTGAGTGTCACCGCCGCTGCCCTCGAATTTCACGATAAAGGTGGTCCCTTCCGGAATTGTCAGAGGCGTTTTCGGAGGAGTGATGGACATGCAAAGGCTGTCCTCCGAAAGATTTTCAATGAGCCCGCTATAACGCATGTGGCGGGCTATGAGCTCGGATTTTAAGCTGACCCTTGTCCTGTTTTTATGTCTTCTTTCCATATACTCTCCATCAATTACTACTCCGGTTAATGCTGCTCTAATCTACAAGAATTGTATCTCATTTCTACGGGAAGTCAATTCATGTTGTTCATTCAATTAGTCATTTGGTGATACAATTGAGCTAGCGGGAGGTGCGTGATGACTTTTCAAGGCCATACACTTATGATCTGTCCATCTGCATGCCCGTCCGGTCATTGGGAAATAGGCGGCCATGTATAAAAGAATTCTCTCAACAGTCAATGAGCATCTGAACTCTGTCATCACAGCGCGTTATGCGCTGCATCTTGCAAAGGCCTGCGGGGCCAGGCTCTATCTCTGCTTTGTTGCGGAGAAAGGGATGTCCGATGCTGATATTGAAAAGGCCGAAGACGCCATGAAACGGCTTTTCTCCGATGCGCGGGACATGGACATGCAAGTGGAGAGCATATCGGCAACTGGCCGACCCGTGCAGGAGATCAGGAAGATCGTGAGGGAGGAAAAGATAGACCTGGTGTTTGTCTCTGCTCGGAGGGCCGATGTAAGAAGGAGGTTTTACCGGGCAACAACCGCCAGTGAACTCATGCTGAAACTGCCCTGCTCCGTTGCATTGATACGGGTTGTGCATATGGGGAGGGTCAACCCCCGCAAGATACTTAGCCCTCTCAAGGCGCGGATAGATAATGTGCCTGAAAGGGCCTATTTCACTGCGAAGATGGCGGAGGGATTTAATTCAAAGGTATTTGTCTTTCATACACCTAAACCGATAACCAGGTTCTTTCACGGTGAGATCGATCTCACTCCAATGGAGTGGGACAAGAGGATGCCTGCTGATGTCAGGGACTTCATGGGGCATATCAATAAATACAGTATCGACCTGGAGGGACGGCTTGCGCCGGGTAGTGTTGCAAGGACCATCACTGTTGAGGCGGCCTCAAAAAGGCATGACCTTATTATCATGGGAGCGACCGGGAGAAGCCTTCTGTCGTCGCTGCTGAGAGGCAATCCCGTGGAGAAAGTGCTCAGGGAGACCCCGTGCGACTTCATCATTCTCAAACCAAGACACAAAGATGATAAATAATCTCTCCAGGGAAGAAGTTTTCCGGTTTCTCGCCACTTCGGAAAAAGGCCTCTCAGCGGATGAGGCCGGCAAGCGGCTGATTGAATTCGGACTGAATGAGATAAAAGAGGTCAGGAGGGTCCCCCTCTATAAAAGATTCATCGCGCAGTTTACTCACTTTCTGGCAATCCTACTGTGGCTTGCGGCAGGCCTTTGCTTTTTGTCCGAATATTTCAATCCGGGGGAGGGCCTGCTCTCTCTCGGCATAGCTATTGTCGTGGTCATTTTCATCAACGCCCTTTTCACATTTATTCAGGAATACCGGACGGAAAAGGCGGTTGAGGCGCTGAAAAAGCTTCTGCCGTTTAATGTGAAAGTATCGAGGGCCGGAGAAACAAGGGAGATCAGGGCGGAGCATCTGGCACCCGGTGACCTGATAATGCTGAGTGAAGGCGACAAGGTCCCCGCTGATGCGAGGGTCATTGAATCAAACGGATTGACAGTCAATAATGCGCCCCTGACAGGTGAATCGGCGTCAAGCCAACGAAGTCACGAAGCTTATGAAGGGGACTATTTTGAGAGCCCGAACATCGTGTTTGCAGGGACGCATATTGTAAGCGGCTCAGGCAGGGCCGTGGTATTCGCTACAGGGATGGCAACGGAATTCGGCAAGATTGCGCATCTTACAGGGGGGGTCCATGAGAGATTAAGCCCGCTTCAGAAAGAGATAATCAGGGTAACGAAGATTGTCGCGGTAATTGCATTGACTACGGGTTTGTTCTTTTTCACTCTTGGGTTTCTTGTCGGCAGGAGCTTCTGGCACAATTTCATATTTGCAGTCGGCATAATCATCGCCAACGTTCCTGAGGGCCTTTTGCCGACGGTGACGCTCTCTCTCGCAATGGGAAGTCAGAGGATGGCAAAGAAGAAAGCGCTCATAAAAAATCTCACTTCGGTCGAGACGCTGGGGTCGGTCACGGTCATATGCACGGACAAGACCGGGACGTTGACACAGAACAAGATGGAAGTCCAGCAGGTGTGGACTATGATCACGGACGTAGGGGCACGGCGCGCCGTGCCCCTACAGCTAATGCAAACCGCCTATCGCTGCAACAACGCAACCTTCGACAACGGCAAGTACAAAGGCGACCCGACAGAGGCTGCCATTTTAAAAGCGGCGAGGGAAGCTATAGGCGACATAAAGGCTGAAAGAATTCATGAAATGCCGTTTGACTCGGATAGGAAGAGGATGACGACAGTTTATAAAGCAGGGGTCGGTGAAAAAGACCACCCCCCCATCCCCCCCTTACTAAGGGGGGGAGCCGGCGAGGGGGGATTTTTCATATTCACTAAAGGCGCCCTTGAGACCGTCCTGCCCCTTTGCACCGGAATTCTTGCGGGCGGCACGATAGGGGCTAGTCATGAATCGCACTTACAGATGACGGATGACTACAAAAACTCTATCATGCAGACATATCACTCAATGATGGATGACGGGTTGAGGGTGATTGCGTTTGCGTTTAAGGAAATCAGCGAGGGTCCTGAAATCGAAAGTAGGGGCACGGCGCGCCGTGCCCTTACAGATATCGAATCCGGGCTTGTCTTCGCGGGTCTAATGGGCCTTGAAGACCCACCCAGGCCTGAGGTGCCTGACGCAATACGGAAATGCCGGGAGGCGGGGATCAGAGTCATGATGATTACAGGAGATGCAGGCAGGACGGCGGTTGCCATAGCGAGGCAGATCGGGCTTGTCAGGGATAATCCCGTGGTGATCCAGGGACCTGAAATGAACGCCATGACAGACAGCAGCTTAAGGGAAAAACTTGAGTCGGATGAGATTATATTTGCAAGGATGACCCCCGTCAACAAGATGAGGGTAGTGACCATCCTGGAAGATGAAGGCGAGCGTGTCGCTGTAACAGGCGACGGGGTCAACGACGCGCCTGCGCTGAAGAAAGCAAATATCGGCATCGCAATGGGGATAACCGGCACCGATGTGGCAAGAGAGGCGGCGGACATGGTGCTGCTCGATGATAATTTCGCATCTATTGTAAATGCGATAGAAGAGGGCAGGACCATTTTTGAGAACATCAGGAAATTCATCACGTATATATTTGCACACTTGACACCGGAGGCAATTCCGTACATTTTATTTTCTATTTTTAAAATACCGCTTCCTTTAACGGTCATGCAGATACTCGCGATTGATCTAGGCACTGAAACGGTGCCCGCTCTGGCGCTCGGAATAGAAGCCCCGGAGACAGGCATCATGAAGCGTCCTCCCCGGCCCAGGGTCAGCGCCCTCATTGACAGGCAACTCCTTTTTAGAAGTTATATCTTTCTCGGACTGATAAGCACAATAGGCGTACTCTTTGCCTATTTCTTTGTTCTGTTTAAGGGCGGCTGGCAGTGGGGAACAGAATTGCCGACCAATGACCCGCTGACCCGCCAGGCGGCCACTGCAACTTTTCTAGGAATTGTAATATTGCAGGTTGGAAACGTGTTTGCCTGCCGCTCGTCAAAAGATTCTATTTTCAGGCTTGGATTTTTCTCAAACCGATTGGTAATTATCGGCATAATAGCAGAGATAATACTTTCCGCATTCATTATTTATCACCCGGTTGGGAACAGGATTTTCGGCACGGCGCCTCTGGGAATAGATGTATGGATGCTGCTGATCCCGTTCAGCATTGTCCTTTTATCAGCAGAGGAAATAAGAAAATGGTTATCAAGAAAAAGGATGGCAGCCTAACCCAGCGATTTAATAAATGATATTTTCAATAGGCTGCATGCCGTATGTATGATACAAATCATATTAAAGAATGCCTAGTGATTATAAATTATAAGTAGAAGGATATGAAAATGAAATTCAATTTCAATATGGATCTGTTGGATATTCTTCTCTAAAGAGATGTTGAGACTGAGTGGAAGCGGGATTTAAGAATGTAAACAGAAAGGAGGGCCAAGTATGACAACATGCAGACAAATATTTGATGATGCGAAAAACCTTCTTGTTACAGGTAAAGTATCTGAAAGCATCAAGGCTTTTACAAACGCTATCAGCTGCGGTGAAAGATCAGACCTTGCCTACCTCAGCCGTGGGGTCGCTTATCTCAAGGACCACCAGGGGAAAAAGGCCATCGATGATTTCACGGAAGTGGTGAAAATGAACGA
>JACRQA010000080.1 GCA_016222915.1 Nitrospirota bacterium
AAGGGATTATAAAAAACATAAGAAACAACATCAAAAAAGGCGCGATTGTCACGGATGTCGGAAGCGTTAAGGCCGGGGTGTTGAGGAAGATCGGGCCACTCATGCCTGAGGGCGTCAGCTTTGTCGGCGGTCACCCGATTGCGGGGAAGGAATGTTCAGGCATTCACGCTGCAACACCCGACCTGTTCAAGGGAGCGAAGTGTATTATTACCCCTGAAGATACTACTAATAAAGAGGCCATTGAGAAGGTAATAGATATCTGGAAGAAGACCGGGGCTGTCACTGTTCTAATGAGTCCCGAAGAGCACGACCTTGTCTTTGCCGCAGTCAGCCACCTGCCACACGTGGTTGCTTATGCGCTGGTCAATTCCATACTGGACGTTGATGAAGGCATACTTAAGCACGGAGGCAGGGGACTAAAGGACATGACAAGGATCGCGCTGAGTCCCACTGAGCTTTGGCGGGACATTTGTTCTTATAACAGAGACGACATCCTGACCACTCTCAGAAAATTCTCGTCCTCTATCACGCATATCATAAACCTCTTTGAGGCATCAGACTGGGACGGTCTTGAAAAAGAATTTACAAGGGCCAAAAAGGCAAGACAAGGCATTGAACCGGATTAGCATAAAATATAAAGGCCCCCTGCGCGGCGAAATAACCACTCCCCCCGACAAATCGATATCCCACCGGGCGATAATGTTTTCTTCCCTTGCAGAGGGACAAAGCATTGTCCGGAATTTTCTTCAGGCAGAAGACCCGCTGAGGACGCTTGAGGCGTTTAAGCAGATGGGAATTCAAATAGAACACAGAACACAGAACACAGAACACAGACTTGCTGACAATGAAATTATAATTCATGGCAAAGGGTTAAACGGACTCTCTGCACCTCAGGACATAATAGACTGCGGCAATTCAGGGACCACCATGCGGCTCCTCTGCGGTGTGCTTGCGGGGCAGCCTTTCTCCACCGCACTCACCGGTGATTCATCACTCAGAAGCAGGCCCATGAAAAGGGTCATTACCCCGCTTACTGAAATGGGCGCTGTCATTGAATCGGAAAATGGGTTCCCCCCGCTCAGGATCAAGGGCGGTAAGTTAACGCCGATCAGCTATAAATCTCCAGTGGCAAGCGCGCAGGTCAAATCAGCGATCATGCTTGCAGGGCTTTACTGTGAGGGTGTTACGACTGTGATTGAGCCCGGCAAATCGAGAGACCATACCGAGCGGATGCTCAAGGCTTGCGGAGTCGATATAAGCTTAAATGACCTCGAAGTAAGCGTCAGAGGTGTCGCATCATTAAAACCTATGGAGATAACAGTCCCCGGAGACCTTTCGTCTGCGGCCTTTTTTATTGTAGCAGGGCTTCTTGTTCCAGGGTCGGAAATATTAATCAGGAATACCGGAATAAATCCTACACGGTCCGGACTGATCGATGTCCTTAATCTCATGGGGGCGCGTATAAAGCTAGAAAATGAACGGCTTGTCTCAGGCGAACCTGTAGCTGATTTGTATGTAAAGCATTCACAACTGAAAGGTATAGACATAGGGGGCGATCTCATTCTCAGGGCGATTGATGAATTCCCTGTTCTTTGTGTTGCAGCGGCAAAGGCGGAGGGGACGACAAGAATAACCGGGGCCAAGGAATTGAGGGTAAAGGAATCCGACCGGATAGCTTCGATGGCAACTGAACTGCGGAAGATGGACGTGAAAATTGAAGAGCTTGAAGACGGGCTTATTATCGAGGGACGCGAAGACCTTAAACCAGCTGCAGCCGTAAGTTACGGAGACCACAGGATCGCAATGTCCATGCTGATTGCAGGGCTTACCGCTTCAGGTGAGACAACGGTTGAAGATACGGACTGTGTGAATACATCGTTCCCCGGATTTATGGACATGCTTAAGGGCTTGGGAGCATGAAAGACGTTATCACCATAGACGGCCCCTCAGGTTCAGGCAAAGGCACCATTTCAAAACTCCTGGCCCGTAAACTCGGATATAACTATCTCGACACCGGCGCTCTCTATAGGGCGGTAGCCTGGAAAGTGAAAGAGAAAAGAGTTGACCCTGATAACGATACAGACCTTAAGAAGCTATTGGAGAATGTCAAAATTTACTTTAAAGGAGACCGGATTTTTGTGGATGGCAAGGATGTTTCTTCTGACATAAGGACGGCTGAAATCGGGGAGCTCAGCTCACAGGTTTCCGCTATCCCGGCGGTAAGGGCCGCCCTTTTTTCCCTGCAGCGGGAGATGGGGCTTCAGGGTAAAGTGGTAATCGAAGGCAGAGACACAGGCACCGCCATATTCCCCGAAGCTAAGAACAAATTCTATCTTGACGCAGACATTGAAGAAAGGGCTAGGAGAAGATATGAGGAGCTTAAAGGCAAAGACCCGGAAGCGACCCTTGAAAAGACAATTGAAGACATAAGAATACGTGACACCAGGGACTCTTCAAGGGAAAGCTCTCCATTGATGAAAACCGATGACATGGTATATATTGATTCAACCCACATAAGCATTGATGATGTCGTTGCAAAGATACTGGACCATTTAAAATGACGCTACAATTACACAAGGACAATTCAGCATAGTCAGAAATGAAAAAATTTACCGACATAATTTATGAGCTCGTTGCCGTCACTATCCGGCTGATACTGCGGATCAACGGGGGCTTTGAAGTAAAGGGAAAAGAAAACGTCCCAATGGAAGGGGGCGTTCTCGTTGCTGCAAATCACATCAGCTACCTGGACCCTCCGCTGGTCGGATCTTTACTTCCAAGACGGGCCACATTTATGGCAAGGAAAGGTCTTTTCGATATTCCCCTTCTCGGCTGGATCATAAAAGGCGCGGCCTTCCCGGTTGACAGGGAAAGGACCCGTCCGTCGACAATAAAGGAAACCGTCAGAAGACTTAAAAACGGTGAGCTTATTGTCATATTCCCTGAAGGAAGGAGAAATGAATCCGGCGAACTTATGGAAGCAAAGCGGGGTGTCGGCATGATCGGCAGCCTCAGCAGGGCGCCGGTCGTCCCGGCGCTGATTGTCGGGAGTGACAGGGCGCTGCCTGTCAATGCCAAATGGCTGAAAATGGCCAGGGTCACTTTAGTAATCGGGAAACCCATATATTATAATTCCATTACAGATGGGACAAATTTCAGCGGCCATGAGTTGCATGAAGAAATCAGCAACAAGGTCATGGCCGCTATAAAAGAAATGCAAAATAATTATGAAAATTAATATAGCCAAAAAAGCCGGCTTTTGTTTCGGAGTAAAACGCGCTATTGACATAACCTTTAATCTTGCGAAAGAAGACAATAAGGGCCTGTATACCTACGGCCCGCTGATCCACAACCCGCAGGTGGTGGAGGAGCTGAAGTCCAAGGGAGTCAAGGCAGTCGATGATCTTACATCGCCGGACATCCGGACCATTATAATCAGGACCCACGGGGTGTCACCTGAGGTATATGCTGAAACTTCCAAAATGGGGTATAATGTTATTGACGCGACCTGTCCCTTTGTGAAAAAAGCCCAAAATTTCGCGCAGATCCTTAATGACGAGGGATACCAGGTACTGATCATCGGAGATAAAGAGCATCCTGAGGTCCAGGGTCTGATCGGCTTTGCGGGTGGCCATGCAGTTGTCGCTGACAATGCGGACCATTTGCCTGCTTTAAAAAATAAAGTCGGGATAATAGTACAGACAACTCAGCCTTTTGATACATTCAGGAAGATAGTCTTACAGGTGATCAGCACAGTAAGGGAAGTAAAAATATATAATACGATTTGTGACTTTACCGCGCAAAGAGTGAAGGAAACCCGGGAGCTGGCCAAGAAAGTAGAATTGATGATAATAGTCGGCGGAAAGAACAGCTCCAACACAAATCAGCTTGTCAAACTATCTGAAGACGTTTGTGCTAAAGTATATCATGTAGAAACCGCTGAAGAAATAAGGGAAGAGTGGTTTCAGGGTATTGAAAATGTCGGTATAACAGGCGGCGCTTCAACGCCCCAGTGGATAATAGATGATGCGGTAAAAAAAATAAGAGAAATTTCTGTCAGGAGGTAATATAATATACAACCATGGAACTACAAATGAATGATTTTGAAAAATTTTATGCCGACTCTTTCAGGGGATTGAGAACAGGCGCGATAACTAAAGGAAGAGTTATCCAGGTCAAGTCGGACGGTGTTATCGTCGATGTCGGATCGAAAAGCGAAGGCTTCGTCCCTCTCAGTGAGCTTGTTGGGAATGAGTTGAAGAGCCTGAACCCCGGAGATGAGATCGAAGTCTTTATCGAAAGACTCAGTGATGCGGACGGCTTTGTGAAGCTGTCGAGGCAGAAGGCCCAGGGAGTAAGGTCCTGGGACATTATAGAAGACGCCTTTCAAAAGGGCCAGCCTGTAGACGGGAAAATTACAGGTAAAGTAAAGGGCGGCATGACCGTCAACATCGGCGGAGTAAACGCCTTCCTGCCGGGATCACAGATAGACCTGAAGGCCCCTAAAAATACGGACCAGCTTATCGGGCACGACTTTACATTCAAGATACTCAACTTCAACCACAAAGGATCAAACGTTATCGTCTCAAGGCGCGCCCTTCTTGAAGAAGAGCGAAACAAGCTCAGGGGAGAGACGCTGACCAACCTTAAAGAAGGCTCTCTTATTAAAGGCAAGATCAAGAACCTCACGGATTACGGGGCCTTCATCGACCTGGGAGGCATTGACGGACTGCTTCATATATCCGACATGTCATGGGGACGTATAAGTCATCCGGGTGAATTGTTCAGCGTAGGAGATACAATTGAAGTCAAAGTCCTTACATTCAATCCTGAAAATGAAAAAGTGACTCTCGGCTATAAACAGAAAAAAACCGACCCGTGGGCCTCGGCTGAAGGGAAATATCCGCCGGGACAAAAAGTCGACGGCAAAGTCATTACCATCACTGATTACGGCATATTTGTCGAGCTCGAAGAGGGGGTGGAAGGTCTCATTCATGTCAGCGAAATCGACTGGCTGGAAAGGTCCGTAAAACCCTCAAAGTACTTCTCCATCGGCGACAGGGTCGAGGCGGTCATATTAAAAGTCAACAAAGATGACAAACGGATTTCATTAAGCATACGGCAGCTCAAACCGAATCCGTGGGAAGTCATAAAGGAGAAATACACTGCCGGACAGAAGATCACCGGCAAGGTAAAAAGCTTCGCGGAATTTGGGGCTTTTATTTCACTGGATGAAGGGGTAGACGCCCTGCTCCATGTCTCGGACTTGTCATGGGTAAAGCGCGTAAAACATCCCTCCGATGTGCTCAAGAAGGGCCAGGAGGTAGAAGTAATTATTCAGAACATCGAGCCTGAAAAAGAGAGGATTTCCGTCGGTCTTAAACAATTAACGCCTGATCCCTGGATTAAAGAGATACCGGCCAAATACAGCCTTGGCGATTCCGTAGAAGGGAAAGTCGTGAGCATTACCGATTTCGGCCTCTTTGTTGAGCTTGAAGACGGCGTGGAGGGACTGTTGCACATCTCGGAGATCGACAAAAAGCATGACGCAAAACTGGAAGAGCTTTTTAAGATCGGGGATGAATTAAGGCCGAGAATCGTAAATGTCAACCCTGCCGACAGGAAGATCGATCTCACCCTTAAGACGATGATAGGGTAACTGAATAAATTGAGCGATGCATCATATAAATTTAATGAGTCAACATACATTATTTCTGAATTATTCGTTTCCCTTTTTTCAATGTGCATCCAACCGGCCGGAAGACAAACATCCGGCTATTGAGGTGCCCCTCGATTGAAAAAGATACTTATCTTCTTCCTGGTTATATTTGCAGTCATCGCGCTGCTCAGCCTGATGCTGACCTTTTCACATAAAGTGCCTTTGGGAGAAAAGGTCGCCCTTGTCAAGGTGACAGGTGTAATAATAGACTCCGCAAGTGTAATTGAAGAATTAAAGGAATACGCCGACGATGCGTCCATCAAGGCCATTGTTCTCAGAGTAGACAGCCCCGGCGGCGCAGTGGCCCCTTCTCAGGAAATCCACGAAGAAGTAATAAAGATCAAGCAGAACAAAAAAGTCATTGTATCCATGGGCACTGTAGCGGCTTCAGGGGGTTATTATATATCCGCTCCTGCCGACAAGATCGTGGCCAATGCCGGGACGCTGACCGGCTCTATCGGGGTAATTATGGAGCTGCCTAATTTCGAAGGGCTCATGAAAAAGATAGGCGTTGAAACGCAGATAGTAAAAAGCGGCAAGCATAAGGACATGGCCTCGGTATTCAGGTCTTTATCGCCTGAAGAGAAACAGATCCTCCAGACGGTCCTGGATGATGTGCACAACCAGTTTATCCAGGCGGTTTCAGAAGGGCGGGGGATAAAATTCGAGGAAATTAAAAACATAGCTGACGGACGCATCTTTACAGGCAGAATGGCAAAGGAGATCGGGTTGGTGGATGAACTGGGCAATCTTCAGGACGCCATAATGCTGGCAGGCAAGCTGACCGGGATCAAGGGGGAACCCAGAGTAGTGACCAAAAAAGAAGAATTCAGCGTCTTCGATTTGCTTAAAAGCCAGTTGCCGGACAAGCTGATCGGCAGTGTTTTTTCGGGTATACAGTTAAAATATTTATTTACTCCGTAATTTATTTTCATTGACATTTAGACTTTAATATATATAATTTTCATAATGGGAGGGAAGATATGACAAAATCGGTTCTGATTGAAAAAATCTCAGAGAAGCTGGATGGACTTTCAAAAAAGCAGACGGAAGTAATAATAGAGACAATTTTCGATAGTATAAAAGACTCTCTGTCAAAGGGAGGAAAGGTCGAAATCAGGGGCTTCGGCAATTTCAGGCTCCGCAACAGGAATGCCAGGAAAGCCAGAAACCCGAAGACCGGCGCAGGGGTAGATGTGCCTCCGAAGAAGGTCCCGTATTTCAAGGTCGGCAAAGAACTCAGGGAAATGGTAAACAAGAACTTATAGCCCTGACGTCTGATATCAAGTAATATTCGTATACAATTTAGCTATTAATTAAAGCCCGGACACACGTTCGGGCTTTGTTGTTTCCGCTTCATTCAAATGTAGATCTTTCATTGAGCTTGCTGAAAATTCATGATAACATTTCTCATATAGCCTCATTATTGTTCAAGGGAGAGTCCCGGATGCCGCACAGACATAGACATACAACTCACCATGATAGAATCTCAAAGAGCAGGGAGTGGCTGCGTAATCACAGAGACACATTGACTGATGCTTCCGGGCAAGACGTAAAACCTAAGCTTGAATTTGTACTCAAATGCGACTCTGCCGGGAGTGTTGAGGCCGTCTCAGCAGGCATTTTAAAAATATTCCGGCCCGAAGTAAGCATAAATATCATTCACAGCGGGGTCGGCGATATCAATGAGTCGGACATCCTGATAGCTGAAACAGGCAGCAGACTGATAGCCGGTTTTCAGGTTGGGGTGTTGCCCGGCATAGACAGGCATTTAAAAGAACATGCCGTTGAAGCTCGACTGTATGACGTGATTTATAAATTGACAGATGATATTAGCGGCATTTCAGAAAGCATTACGCCTCCGTCATCACAGGAAGAAATCCTGGGCGCTGCCAAGGTAATCGCCCTGTTTAAAAGCTCCCGCAAAGGCATCATTATAGGGTGTGAGGTCATAAGCGGTCATCTGACCGCCGGCAGGGACTTCCGCATCATCTCTGCCGCAGGGCCTGTCTATGCAGGCACAATAGAATCGATTCATATAGAGAAGAATGCCGTGCCGAATGTCGCTCCGGGACAGAAGGCGGGAATAAAGATAAAAGATTTCAACAAAGTAAAAATCGGGGACATTGTAGAAAGCTATCGTCCCCTTTCTCCAAAAAAGGCCCGCAGTTGGTCGCCGACAGGACAAATTATCCGAATCACCTGAACCGGAAATCTCCGACAGTCTTTTTCACTACCCGCATCTGGATGCTGTCCACACTTCTTACCATAAGAATATCAGGTCTGACCGGGAGAGCTATTTCTTTTATTCGACCTGAGTTGATATAGTTAGTAATGTATTAATGTCAGCACCCCCCTTTTTTTCATGAGAAATATGAATAAGCAGGTCAAGCACAGCATATACAGCGGTATGGAGGATGTCGACAGGTCATGTGTTCATGTCGTAATAATGATCGGCGTCATCCTGGCAGTCCTGGCTTGTATTATTTATCCTGCGGGGCTATTCGACGTCCCTTTTACTGAATTGAAAGCGGGCACTGTTTTAAGACTCACAGGCTCTGTTGTCCTTGGGGCTGTGACTGTACTTATATTTATCGATGTGCTGAAAGTATTCATTAAGCGATAATGGACCCATGCCATAACGACTTTTCAATTCTATCTTAACAATGAAACATTATGGTATTATTTATGTCGTGCCTCATCTTGAGAAAGGATCATCCATTCTGTAATTAATCAATGAAAGGTAAAGTATACATAGTCGGCGCAGGCCCCGGAGACATAGGGCTTCTTACGGTCAAGGGGCTGAAATGCCTTCAGAATGCGGATGTGGTCGTGTATGATTTTCATCTCAATGCCCAGGTGCTGAACTGTATAAGCCACGACGCGGAATTCATTTATGCAGGCAAGCGCGGGGGCAAGCACGACATGACGCAGGACATGATCAACCAGACCCTCGTTGAAAAGGCAAAGGAAGGCAAGACCATCTGCCGTCTCAAAGGCGGCGACCCCTTTGTCTTCGGCAGGGGAGGAGAAGAGGCGGAGGTCCTTGCAAATGAGGGCATTGAATTTGAAGTGGTCCCGGGAATAAGCTCATCCATTGCCGCGCCTGCATATGCCGGTATACCTCTTACACACAGAAATTATTCGTCTTCACTTGCGGTCGTTCCCGGCTATGAGGATGTTACCAAAAAAGAGAGCTCCATTGACTGGGCCAAGCTCGCCACGGGAGTCGGCACAATCGTGTTTCTCATGACAGTCAAAAACATATCCATGGTCTGTCAGCGGCTGATTGAAAACGGCCGAAACCCTGATACCCCTGTCGCGGTAATCCGCTGGGGCACAAGGGCAGACCAGAACACGATTGTCGGCAGCCTCAACACTATTAATGCCCTGGTCAAAGAAAATGAAATCAAGCCGCCTGCCGTTATGGTCGTCGGTGAGGTAGTCAAGTTGAGGGAGACCCTTAAATGGTACGAGAACAAACCCCTGTTCGGACAGAGGGTGCTCGTGACGAGGGAACATGCCGTCGGGTTCGAGCCTCTGGCAGAGCTAGGCGCTGAGATAATCGAGTTCCGCACCATAGAGATTTTACTCCCTGACGACTGGACGGAAATGGACCTGGCAATAGATAAAATTGATTCCTATAACTGGCTGATATTTACAAGCGCTAACGGGGTAAAATTCTTCTTCCAGAGATTAATGGATAAAGACAAAGACATCAGGGAGCTGAAGGGAGTGAAAATCTGCGCAGTCGGCGTCAAGACCGCATCGGCAATAAAACAGCACGGGATAAAGGTCGACCTGGTCCCGGACAAATTTAATGCCGAGGGACTGATC
>JACRQA010000081.1 GCA_016222915.1 Nitrospirota bacterium
ATCGTCAGGGAATGCAGGAGGAACCTGCCATAACTTCACTCCCGTTTAGAACAGAACATCAGTCAGACTCGTTCCGGCTTTCCATGGAGGTTGACTTAAATGAGGTTGTCCCTGCTGATCAGGTGTTGGAGGCTGCTTTAAGCGCGGTCGTTAAATCAATAAACGGCAAGTTGTCCTACTGGGCGCTTGTTCATCCTGGGGCTAAGGCTGATTTTCACAGGAGAGACGGTTTCAGCATTGAACTGTAAGAAGGGCTCCTCCTGCGCTTTTGCGCTTCGTCTATCAGGAGCATCATTTCATCCTTTGTGCATGCAAAATAAGCTCTGACTTTCAGGTCCCGTATGACCAATCCCCTCGTATACCATGCAAAGAACTTCCGGAAGTGTATAACCCCGACCTTCTCCCCCAGAAATTCGACATTCCATGCAAGATGCTCCCTCATGGTCTGGGCTATTTCATCAACTTCTGGAGCGGCAGGCGCCGTGCCGGTTTCCAGCAGCCCGGCTGTCTCGCGGAAAATCCATGGATTGCCGAGCGCACCCCTTGCAACTGCCACAGCGTCGCACCCTGTTTCATTGAACATCTTCTTGATGAGGCCAGGGGCCAGCGCGTCCCCGCTTGCAATCACCGGTATTGACAGAGACTCTTTGACCTTCCTTATTATGTTGTAATCGACCTCCCCGCTGTACATCT
This sequence comes from Nitrospirota bacterium, assembly GCA_016222915.1. Lineage (GTDB taxonomy): Bacteria > Nitrospirota > Thermodesulfovibrionia > UBA6902 > UBA6902 > UBA6902. The sequence continues at coordinate 694 of JACRQA010000081.1, forward strand.
GCTTCCTTGTCCTGCCGTGGATAACAATGGCCTTAACACCGGCATCCTCTGCCAGGCGCGCAATCTCCACTGCATTAACGGATGTCTCATCCCAGCCAGCGCGGATCTTGACTGTTACAGGCAAGCTTGTATGTTCGACGATCAGCTTAAGGATTTTTTGAAACAGTAAAGGCTCCTGGAGCAGCCCGGCGCCTTTCCCCTTTGTTGCGACCTTTCGTACCGGACACGCGGCGTTGAAATCAACCAGATCGAAGGAATGTTCCGATATGGTGTCCAGCGCCTTCCTGATGAGCTCTGGTTCACGTCCCATAATCTGTATGCCTAGGGGCTTGTCCTCTGTGTTCGTGGATAGCCTTTGCAATGTAGTTGTGTTTTTATAAGCCAGGGCCGTGGCGCTTATCATTTCCGTGTAAGCGAGCCCGCACCCGAAGGACCTGTTGATCAGGCGGTAAGGCAGGTCGCTTATCCCGGCCATTGGGGCAAGGACAAGGGGGGACGCAAGTTTTATATTCCCGATTTGCAGCATGATGGTTTATTATACATCAGTCACTTGACAGATAAATTCATCAGAATATCAGGAATCATATGAGCAACATTAAACTTATTTTGGAATACGATGGCAGCCGTTATAACGGGTGGCAGCGCCAGACGAACACTAAAAATACTATTCAGGGAAGAATTGAGCATGTGCTGCACCTGATGACAGGAGAAAAAATCGAGCTTCATGGAGCAGGCCGCACAGACACAGGAGTCCATGCCCTGGGTCAGGTTGCTAATTTTCATACTCGAAATCAAATGGGACTTTCAGAAATAGAGGACTATCTTCATAAATACCTTCCGGAGGATATCAATCTCCTGGACATCCGGGAAATGCCCGAACGTTTCCATTCAAGGTTGAACGCAAAAGGGAAAAATTATTTATACCGGATATGGAACCATCCTTTTAAAAAAAATATTTTCAACAGGGGCCAATATTATCACATCAGAAAACCTCTGAATATTGAAAAGATGAAACAGGCCGCGGAGCTGTTTGTCGGGACCAAAGACTTCCGGAGTTTTACGGCACTGAAGTCAAAGAACAAATCGACCGTGAGGACTATCTCAAAGATTGAAATTCTTAAAAAAGAAAGTGAAATCACCCTCAATTTTTCGGGAGATGGTTTTCTTCATAAAATGGTCAGGGTCATTACAGGGACGATCATTCAGGTTGGTTTGGGGGAGCTTTCCGTTTCAGAGGTTGGAGAAATGTTTAAAAAGGAAAAACGTTCAGAGGCTGGCTTTACGGCCCCGCCTCATGCGTTGTTTCTGGTTAAGGTAATTTATTGAACCTGAAAAATATCGAGGTTGAACTGCCGTAAATCACAACGACTTTGTCCTGCTTCTCTTTGCTCTCTTGCGGTGTACTGCTTTATGACGTTTTGCTGTCGGGCTTTTTTCCACGGAATCTATAATGACTGTCCCCTCCTGAAAGTCCCTTGCGAGAAGCTTCCCAGCATCCGTCCAGAGCCTGTAGCGCGAGGCATCTCCGAGGAGGGCGATAATGAGGGTCCCGTCTTCCTTTTCCGAAGCGCCTACAAAACAGTGCCGTGCTGCCCTGGTATACCCGGTCTTTCCTCCAAGGTGGCCGGCATCTGTTAAGAGCAGGTTATTTGTATTGTTGATAACGACCGTCTTCCCTTTGACGTCAAGCTCCGTTGTCTGAGTTCGAATTATATCGGCGATGAGCGGATAGGACAATGCTTTTTTCATGATCTTTGTGAGATCGCGGGCGGTAGTGTGTTGTCCTTTGCCGGGAAGCCCTGAGGCGTTTATAAATTTGGTATCGAGTGCGTTGATGGATTGTACCTTTTCATTCATGAGGGGCACGAATGCCTCTTCCGTGCCTGCAACAGCTTCAGCAAGCGCCACCGCTGCGCCGTTGATCGAGCGTATCAGGGCAAGGCGGAGGAGGTCTCTCACACTGATACTTTCCCCGACAGCGAGGTGCGGCGGGACCGATCCGGTAAGGGCGGCTTTTTTGCTAACGATAATTACCTCATCAGGCCCTAGTATATCAAGGGCGACCATTGCCGTTGTCAGCTTTGTCGTGCTTGCCGGAGGCAGCTTAAGGTCCGGGTTCTTTCCATATAGCATGGTATCATCTGCATTGTTGATGACGACTGCAGCCTTTGCGGTTATGTCTGCTGCATGAGAAGGTGATGAAACCCAGGATGTGACAACGGCGAACGCAATAAGCAGCGCGCAAAAGAACTTGAGACACCCTGTGATATTATCATTCTGCTTTTTCAATTGCCTCTTAAAATTCTCAGTTAACTCCCTGGGATAGGTTCCCGCTTTATTAATCATACAGTATTTATCGGAGATTTTTCCGCTTCCCTCAAGTAAAAAGTAGCTTGAGGAGATGTGACACTGCCTCTTTGCACTTATTACGGCTCCTCCACATGCCTTGTTTTTGGTTAAAGTCATTTATTGATTAATGATTATTAAATTTGTTTCGAAAAAGAAATATAGTTCTTTGCCGTTGCTCTTTTGAATTTTCCGCTCTTCTGTGCCTGTTTCCCTGTTGCACTTTCACTCTATCGCGGCGTATGATACTTTTTTAATATTAATTAGGGATCGAGGTTGTCGGAAAGAATGGGGATGATTAATGACAGATAAAATGAATCCCTGCAAGTCTTACCCCAATTCCTCTATAAATCGGGCCGTCTTGTAGAAGAACTTGGACAAGTGTGATAATTTAATGAATGGAAAGAAGATTAAAGAAGTTTCTCGAAGACGGCAAATTTAAGAACGTTCCGGAAAAAAGGTCGCGCACGATGTCTGCCATCCGCGGGAAACATAACCGGAGCACTGAACTTCGGTTGCGAATGGCACTTGTTAAGGCGGGTGTTAGGGGTTGGAAATTACATTCTGAAAAATTACCCGGCAGGCCTGATTTTTATTTTGAGATGGCGAAGCTCGCATTGTTCATCGATGGCTGCTATTGGCATGGGTGTCCAAAATGTGGACATATTCCTAAGACAAGGACGGCCTTTTGGGAAGCAAAAATCAAGCGCAACCAGGAGCGGGACAAAATGAAGGACCGTGAATTAAAGAAGTTAAGGGTAAAAAGCTTAAGGATTTGGGAGCATGAATTGAAAGGCAAGAAAAATCTTGACAAAGTAATTAAAAAAATAAATAGATTGATATAAATTGAGAACAAGAAAGGGGCATTCATTGGAAAAAGATACCCGTGAAGAAATAATTGCTATTTTGGAGAAGTGCGTCAATGGCACAATTAAAAGGGTATCCAAAGACATGACTTACCGCCCGTTTCATGAGGCACTATTGACAAAAGAATTGGTTGCTGCCTCAGCATTTGAGCGGTCGTTTTCTACCTCATTTGGTCAAGGGCCTATTGAGGAAATCTCAAGTATATTGGCCATTGCGACCGGCGCGGAATGCTCCAGACAGAAAGAGACCCGCGTAAACGTCAATAAGGGTGCGGTAGACGAAATTGGCAGAATATTGAGTGCCCTTAGAGATGGTGACTCAACACCAAACTGGAAAAAAGAATTGGCCCGGATTTCGGCATTTACTAAAGGAGATTTTGTTCAGGGACGGATATTGTCTGACATATGGATAAAGAGAGGCAATACTGAAATCTTTATTTCGATCAAAACAGTCAAGCCTAATATTGACCAGACAGAAATTGTAAAAAGAGATATGCTGATGCTAAAGGCCCATAGTCCCAAATATAAGACCTATTTCGGTCTTTACTATAATCCTGGCGGCCCCAGGCGCGAAGACTATAACTGGTCTATCCCTTTCAAAATATTTGATATGGTCAAAGATGAATGTGTATTGATCGGCCAGGAGTTCTGGGATTTTGTTGGTGGTAAAAAAGCTTATCAAGATCTACTCGAAATCTTTGGCGAAGTTGGAGAAAGGACAAGGGAAGAGTTAAGAAAACTGGGACATTAACCTGTCAGAGCAAGGAGTGGTCTGGTTCTCTTTTCGAATTCTCTTTCCCAATTGTCTTCATCAGTATTAACATATCTTGAATATGGGAACTTGCGGATGGTCTTTATTTTCTTGCCGGCCATATAATTAATCAATAATCTGCCGACTGCCCGACCTAAACTGACAGGGACCGCATTGCCCAACTGCCGATATTGTTCAATGAGGCTCCCTTCAATTTGCCAATCGTCCGGGAATTCCTGGATCCTCTTGTACTCTTCAATACTCAGCGGCCTGTCCTCTATAGGATGCGATAAGTCAGTAGCAGGCATTGCAGGATGGGTAACCAATGTTGGGGCCGGCTCGTCCCATGCAAGCCGCCTGAGAAAACCGGTCTTTCCGCCTCCGGCATAATAAGAAGCGCCTAACGCCTCTTTCTGGAGTTCCTTTGGTAAGTGTCTCCAATATTGGCCGGGCTTCAACATTCTATAATATTTGAGACGTTTTTCCGGGAATGTTATATGATGAAGGCCCTTTTTGGGCAGACCTTTGACCGCTTCTTTAAAAGTCCGCCATTGGGGCAGCCCAAAAGCGCCATTTTCAGCGTGTGTCGGAATGAGATGTGGCAATTTGTTTCCTTCTCTTGAACAGATGATTATTACTCTTTCACGTTTCTGAGGTGTCCCAAAATTAGCGGAATTGTATAGATTAAAGCTGACCCCGTATCCTGCACTGCGAAGTCTCTCAAGAACATAGTAGAGTGCTCCACCCTTTTCCTCTTCGTGGGCCAGGGGCGAGAAGCCAAGCCCCCTTAAATTATGGGGTCTGTGTTTCAGAGGTGCGGAAAGTATACCGCGAACATTTTCAATTACGGCAAATTTTGGCCGGAGTTCAATTATTCTGTCAAGATAGGTCAGCAATACATTCCCTCGCTTGTCATCAAAACCCTGTCGTCTACCTGCTGTGCTGAACGCCTGACAAGGCGGTCCTCCGACAACCAGATCAATGTCGTCATCTGTTTTAAGTCCGGCACTTTTTCTTATCTGTCCTGCGTCATAATCCCGAATGTCTCCAATTAGAGAGATTAGAGGTTTATTTTTCAAGATTGTTTTCCTGGAAGAATTATCTAGTTCGCAACATGACAATATTTCAAACCCAGACTGTTCTAGCCCAATATCAAGACCCATTGCGCCGCTAAAGAAACTTAGTGCTGTTGGTTTCTTGTGAGACTTAGTCTCACTCCGAGGGGAGTAAACCGATTGGTCTTCTGCCACACCGCAACAATTATTGTCATAATAACTATGGATTTCGTAATCGTTAATGACCCATGATCCACCAATTTTATCGCTTTTGATCTTCCCGGAACGGCACAGAGCTCTGACTTGCTGTGGTGATAACCGAAGAATCTTTGATGCCTTATTTATGTCTATTAGGGTACTTTTCATTGTTTCTGTTGAGAAAGTATTTCGAGTACCGATAATATAGCGAATTTAAAAAACTATATCAAGTATTTTTTACATCTGTGTTTTTTACATCTGTAAAAAAAGGAAAGGATGTCACGTCAACGTTCTTCAGTAATCTCTGGGAAACTTAGACAGTAATATGAAAACCACACTTACACTCTTGCGAGCTACCACGCTTTTTTCATTCCCTCATAAACCCAATCTTCTTCTTATTTGGTTCTGGAGGAATCATCAATTGTCTGATGGCATCAAAAACACTCTTGAATTGATTATCATATTTTTTCTCCATCTCTTCGATTTTATGCCTCAACTCTTTATGGGTTGCCAGCATTTCCCTGACCTTTGTGAATGTCCTCATAATCTGTATGTTTACTTGAATAGCTCTTTTACTGTTTAAAACGGTTGAAAGCATTGCTACGCCATTTTCAGTGAAAACCAAAGGAAGTTTTCGGGTGCCGCCCCAACTTGAAGTGCCAAAATGGTACTTCAAGTTTTCAAATTCGTCCCTGCTTAATTGAAACATAAAGTCTGCCGGAAAGCGTTCAACGTTCCTTTTGACAGCACGATTAAGAGCTTTAGTTTCAACCCTATAGAGTTCTGCCAGGTCCTTATCGAGCATTACTTTCAGCCCCCGAATCAAAATGATCTTTTGCTGAATTACGTCCTGAGGAATTATTTCGTTCATGCATGCCCCCTTAACTTGGAAATGTTTTTGATAGCTACAGCGCGAGTCCCCATACGACCGGTTCATTATAACATACTGAATAACATACTGAGGGGAGGCGTGGAAGCTCGATAGAGTGGGTGGTGTAGTTTTAACGCGACATCATGCTATCTCGTATTTGCCGCATCATTCGCAGGAGTCAATAAAGACGTGAGTCTTAGGCAGCAATACCTGAAAGCATTGCCACGCCGTTTTCCGTAAAAGCATATGGCAAATACTTTATATTTTGTCCTCTCTTCAAGGTCACAAATTGTGATCTTGAAAGCTCTGCGGCTTCTGCCTGACTCAATTGAAATAAAAAATCCGAAGGGAACCTCTTGATGTTTCTTTTAACTGCCTGGTTCAATGCCCTAGTCTCTACCCCGTAGAGTTCAGCAAGGTCATTATCAAGCATAACCTTATGTCCACGAATCAGAAATATCTTTTGCTGAATTACTTCAATTGGAATTATTGCATTCATGCATGTCCCCTTTACTTAGATAATTTTTTGATAGCTACAGCGCAAGTCCCCGAACGACCGGTTCATTA
>JACRQA010000001.1 GCA_016222915.1 Nitrospirota bacterium
ATCGTCCCGATAAACAGCACGCACAGTATAGTGGAGATGTACACTGTCCAGTCACGGATTCGATGACTTAGCGCCTTGAATAAGAAATATGAAAGCAGCCCGAATTCAAGCAGATGGATCGCTTCTTCAGGATATTTCCTGAGCTGAAGCGTGGTATAGATATAGAATCCCGATGACATGATAAGCCATGCGTATTGGGACTTTGATTTGACGTTTAACCTGAAAATAAAAAAATAGAGGAGAACGGCAAATAGAGATAAAATGATAACTAGGACCGTGTACGTAAAAAATTCACTGCCGATTGTGTTATGAACGTATCTTTGGACGCGCCGCGCCACAGGCACCGTAGAGAATATTGCGGCAGTACACAGAAAGACCCGTAACCAGGAGGCCCCGTTCCACCTGAAAGTGACTGTGCTATTTCCCGTGTTATTGTTCACTTAAAATAATTTGCCGATGGGTCCGGCATTATAGGTTTCGCGTTGTATTTTCTGAATTGCCGTAAACAGCCTGCCCGAGCGATATCCCGCCGTCATTCGGGGGGACGAGCTGGTGAATGAATGGTGTAAAGCCTCTCTCTTTAAGACTGTAATATGCGTTTTCAAGGAGAAAGGAATTCTGAAAAACGCCGCCTGACAGCACTGCGTATGACATCCCTGTTTTATCTTTCAATAACTCAGCAGTAAAAATGATGATCTGCACGATTGTGTTATGGAACTTTCGCGCGATTAGTTCCTTTGCCGAGCCTGCCTTTAAATCCCTGACAATCATCTCGATCATCGGCCTCTGGTCTATAACGCCGTTTTCAACAGCGAACGGGTATGAAGATGCCTCATCCGACCTGAATGCCAACTGCTCCAGTTCGACCGCGGCCTGGGCGTGGTATGAGACCTTGTGCCTCAGGCCGATGAGAGAGGCCACTCCGTCAAAAAGCCTTCCCATGCTTGTAGTAAAAGGTGAGTTAATATTTTTTCTGAGCATATTAATGAGAAAATATTTTTCCTCCTGCTTAAACGGGACAAGTTCAAGTCTTTCCGCCTCATCCCCGAATGTCTCATATAAAAGCGAGAGGGCCGTCCTGCGGGGTTCCCTTACAGCCACGTCGCCTCCCGGGAGTTTGTAGTGTCTCAGGTGAAATGCCCTTTCAAAACCTTTGTAAGAGGCGGTCAATACCTCACCTCCCCAAATGGTCTTGTCCGGCCCGTATCCGGTGCCGTCAAATGCAAAACCTATTACCCCGGCGTCTTCCGGCACATCGTTTTCAATCATGCATGATAAGATATGCGCATAATGGTGCTGGACCTTTATAAGTTTGTCGCCGTAATGTTTTTCTCCGAACTTTGTGCTGTAGTAACCCGGATGCATGTCCGAAACGATAACCTCCGGGGCCATGTCGAACAGCCTGAGAAAATCATTGACGGTCTCTTCATAAAATTCCACTGCAAGAGGAGTATCGAGGTCCCCGATATGCTGGGACATGTACACCTTATTATCAATACCGAGCGCGATCGTGTTGTTCATATTGGCGCCGAGCGCCAGGACCGGTTTACTGAATCTAAAGGGGACAATTAAAGGAGACGGAACAAATCCCCTTGAACGCCGGAGGGGCGTCTGTCTTTCCGCAGCTATCCTCACCACCGAATCGTCGCTTCTTCTGACTATGTCCCTGTTATGGGTAAGGAGGTAATCGGCTATGCCGGAGAGCCTGTTGAAGGCGTCTTTTTCGTCCCTGACTATCGGCTCATCAGTCATGTTGGCGCTCGTTGCCACTACCGGTTTTTTAAGTTTGCGCAGCATTATATGATGAAGGGGAGTGTAAGGCAGAAAGACGCCGACTGTTATGTTGCCGGGAGAAACGGAATTGGCGATAGTCGTGGTCTCTTTCTTTCTTACTATTACAACCGGTTTTTCAATTGAGTCAATGGCGCGTTCTTCAAGTGAACTGACATTTGTTTCCGCCTTAATCGACTTCATATCAGGGAACATGACGGCCATCGGTTTTTCTTCCCTGTGCTTACGCTCTCTCAGCCTGACGACCGCCTCCTCACTGGTTGCGTCACATACAAGATGGTAACCGCCGACACCCTTTACGGCGATAATGTTTCCTTTGCGGACAAGGTTGACCACTTTTTCAAGGGCTTCTTCTCTCTCACATATTACATTGCCCCTGCTGTCATACAGCCCGGTCCAGGGGCCGCATACGGGACAGGCATTCGGCTGGGCATGGAACCTCCTGTCAGAGGCTAGGTTGAATTCCCGTTCACATTCAGGACACATCTGAAAGTCCTTCATGGAAGTATTTCCTCTGTCATATGGGAGGGAATTAATTATCGTAAAACGGGGGCCGCAGTTAGTGCAGTTTGTAAAGGGGTAGATGAATCTCCGGTTTTTGGGGGTCGTTATATCATTTACGCAGTCATCACAGGCCGAAATGTCTGGGAGTATGGAAGCCCGCTTTTCTCCATTCTCCTCACTTTCTCTTATCTCAAAATTACTGAACCCGGCATCTTCAAGGTATGTATGTTGGAGGCTGTATATTTTTGAGAGACCGGGTTTTTCTTTGATGATTCTGTGTAAAAAAGAGTCGAGCCTGTCTTTGTCGCCTTCGACTTCTATGAAGACCCCCGACGTATCGTTCAGGACATAGCCGTGCAATCCTGATTCTTCAGCCAGTCTGAAAACAAAGGGCCTGAAGCCTACGCCCTGGACAAGGCCGGTGATCTGAAGTCTGAGACGCATAGGTATATGTTAACATTTCAACCCTAAGCTTTCGTGTGTCGCTTCACACACTCATAAGCCTCATTCAATTCAAGGGTAAGCTCTTTTGCCCTTTCCTGTAATTCTTCACTGAGATGGCTGACCTTGTCGGGGTGGGACTTTGTCATCTTCTCTTTGTAGGCCTTGCTGATTTCATCCAGAGTGGAATCAGAGCTGACACCCAGTATCCTGTATGCCTTGTCTAAAGTAAGCGGGCCATGAGCATCGCCGGACGCACTGGTTTGCTGCGACTGATAGCCGGGCTTTGATTGTGTGTCATAGCCGGAGTACTGCTGTTTTTGTTTTGCATTTTTGTACACGAAATAAAACAGCGCCGCTGCCGCGATAAGGTCATCAAAGAACAGCGGGTTCGCGTCAATGGGGCTTATGATGTAAACGGATAAGAGGGTTATCCAGAGGTAGTTTAATAATTTATTCAATTGGTCTTATACCATATATTACAGGACCCTTCCATGGAAACCATGCATGGTCCAGCAGGAGACTTCGGGGTGCAGGCCTTTTTGAAAAGCTTGCAGTTCGAGGGATAGGCCTTACCGAGAATCACTTTCCCGCAAATACAGCCGGGGATTTTATCTTCCTTTATCTCCTTAAGCTCAAAGACTTTTCTCGCGTCTCTGGCAGAATATTCATCTCTTAATTCCAGTCCTGAGCCCGGGATGTAACCAATCCCTCTCCAGTTGACGTCCGCAGTCTCAAAAAACTTTGCCATGATTTTCTGCGCCTGCGTATTACCTTCCGGCCTGACTACGCCGGCATATACATTGCCTGTCCGGGCCTTTCCATTTTTCAACTGACTAAGTATCTCAGCTATACCGAGCATCAGATTATCAGCTTCAAATCCTGCTACAACTGTCGGTATGCCGTATTTCTCTGAAAACACATTCCACGCGTTTGAGCCGACTATTGCCGATACATGGCCGGGAGCGATGAAGCCGTCGATGCCTATCTCCGCGTCCTTGACGAGTATTTCCATAATGGTCGGGGTCAACCTGTGAGAGCTGAGAATGTACAGATTGTCCGGAACTCCCATCTCCAGGATTGCGGCAGTAGGCGCTGTAGTTGTCTCAAAGCCGATTGAAAAGAAGACGATCTTTTTGTCCGGGTTTGCCTCTGCAATGCTTATTGCCTCAGTCGGGGAGGTTATCATTTTGTAATTTCTCCCCTGCGCGCGAATGGAACCTTCCTTTGAAGGGACCCTTAGCATATCGCCATATGTTACAAGAATTACATCTGCCCTGTTGGAAAGGTTGAGCGCGTTTATGATATCGCTTTCAGGACAGACACATACAGGGCATCCGGGGCCGGGAATGATTTCCAGACTTTCCGGCATCAAGCTTCTCATCCCTGAAAACGCAATCGTATGCTCATGCGATCCGCATACGTTCATGATACGGGTTTTCTTGTAAGAAGGGACAAGTGAGTGGATGAGTTTTATAATGTCTTTTGATTTGTCCATATGAGCTAAAGACATAGTAAACTATGCTTTGCAATAACTGCAAGGGGGAAGATTTGTATTGAGCATATAAGCTGAAAAAGGTTAAAATTATCCGGTTGTTATTACTTTAAACTTAAATTAATTGGGGGGCATGGATGAAAACGCTAATTCCATCGAATGTAGTTGAAAGCAAGATTCTTTTAATCAGAGGGCATAAGGTTATGCTTGATAGTGATCTTGCGGATTTGTATGATGTTGCTGTGAAAGTATTGTTACAGGCTGTTAAACGAAACTTAAAACGTTTTCCAGAGGATTTTATGTTTCAACTTAATTCTCAGGAGGCTGAAGCTTTAAGGTCACAATTTGTGACCTTAAAGAAAGGGCGGGGGCAACACCGGAAGTATTTACCTTATGTCTTTACCGAACAGGGCGTTGCAATGCTTTCAAGTGTGTTGAATAGCGAAAGAGCGATTGAGGTAAATATTCTCATAATGCGTGCCTTTGTAAAGCTCAGGGAAATGATAGCATCCCACAAAGACTTAGCTAAACGACTTGATGAACTTGAAAATAAATATGATTCACAATTTAAAGTTGTGTTTGACGCCATCCGTCAATTAATGACTCCGCCGGTCGTGAAGAAAAAGAAGATAGGGTTTATGAGGGAGAAGGATTGACAACTATGCAGGGGTGAGGCGGTGACTCCCCGAAATAGTTCTTCATTTCCCATATAATTATTGTATTATATTTCAGTTTCGCCGTTAACAGTTAAATAAGGGGACGGTAGTGAACGCCACCTTTGAAAATCTCAACCTCCACATCGAAAAGGCATCCGGCAAGGATTCTTTCATCGCCTCTGTTCAGGACGATAGAGGGAATGTCCTGGCAAAGAATGAGTTCCAAATGTTCCTGCAAATGCCGAGCAGATCAGATCGTTCGGCAGCGGGCTTTTCAATACTGTCTTTGCGGGCGAGGTGTCGGGCTATTACAAATCTTTCAGAAAAGACAATAAGCATATCCGGATAAGATTGTACGTTAGAAAGGAAGACCCCGATCTCCTGCGCATCCCGTGGGAATTCCTGTTTGACGGCGCAAGCTTTTTATCGGCTTACGAAGGGGTGACGCTGTCACGGAGTATTAAAGGGGTCCCTTCTAATGGAAGGGGCAAGATACGGGGAGTAATAAAGATGCTTGCCGTTATCTCAAGTCCTCTTGACCTCAATGACCGCGAGCGCCTGCAGGTGGAGAAAGAGCAGATGCTTCTCCTTCAGGCAGTGGACAGGGCTTATGCGGAAAACAGGATCGAGATAGATTTTCTTGACGAATCTTCTCTCAGAAACATACAGGCCCGGCTTGATGAAGAGGAATACCATATACTCCATTACACGGGCCACGGTTCTTATTCCCAAAGAGAAGACAGGGGTTATCTGCTCCTTGAGGATGATTCCGGAAGGTCGCGGCATGAAGATAATGAGGCCGTGGCTGAGCTGCTTTCAGGATACGACTCCCTGAGACTCGTCGTCCTGTCAGGCTGTCAAACGGCAAAGACCTCGGGAAGGCAGGCGATGAGCGACCTGACAACCGCGCTCATACTCAGGAACGTCCCCGCAGTGGTTTCGATGCAGTACTCGGTCACGGATGACTCTGCAATCAATCTGGCTATGAAATTCTATACCGAGCTTGTCAACGGCTCTCCCGTTGACCTTGCATTGACAAGGGCGAGGAAAGAGCTTTTGCTTCGTGAAGGACACGGGGCCGTGGATTTTGCTACGCCTGTCCTTTTTTGCGACGACCATGAGTGCCTCAAGACAGAGGTCAGGGATTCCGTAGATGCAGGCGCCGCTTTTCAAAAGAGGATCGAGATCAAGCCGAACATCGTGCTCGGGCTTGAGCAGCTCGGAGCCCAGTTTATCGGCAGGAGAAAAGAGATAAGGCGGATCAAGGACGATTTCTTTTCAAGGGGAATAAGGGCTGTGGTCCTTCACGGCATAGGCGGCATAGGCAAGACAGTCACTGCTGCAAAGACAGTGGAAAAGTTTCAGGACAACTTTCACGGGGTCTTTGCCTTTGATTGCAGGCAGGGTCTTACCGCCGAAGAGATTTTTATGAAGCTGAATGATTTCCTGAACCGGATTGGCGTGGACGCCCTGAATAAAGTCTCTACCGAGCCTATCCCGATAGAGGTAAAGATGCAGTATCTTGCTCAGGTCCTTTCGCAGGTAAGACTCCTTTTGATATTCGATAACCTTGAGACCCTCATTAGCAAAGATGAAAAGAGCTGTGAGATAGCGGACGTGGAATTAAAGAAGGCGCTCAAGACGCTTGTCACCCAATGCAAAGACAGCACGAAGTTTATCTTTACCAGCAGGTATACCTTTAACCTGACAGACGGCAGACTCACGAATGTCATGGATGAGATAAACCTCGGCGAGCTGTCACAACCGGAGGCGATAATGGTGATGAACAGGTTTCCGGACATTGCAAAAGAGGACTTTGATAGAAAGATCGAAATTCATGAAAAGATCGGCGGCCATCCTTACACCATCAATATATTCGGGCAACATGCAAGACATAAATCCGTGGATGATGTACTCAAGGACATAGGCGAAGTGAATAAGGATATGGTGGAGTTTACGCTCCTTGATATTTCTTATAAGAACCTCAGTGTGACCGCAAGAGACCTGATAAACCGCGTATCCGTCTTTAAGAAATCGATACCCCTTGAAGGGCTTGAGTGGATGATGAAGGACAACGGGGAATCTCCGAGGCTTAAGAAAGAGATTGAGGAGCTTATCCACTGGGGTTTGATTATCATGATGGAGGATGACTACCAGGTGCATACCATTGTGAAGGATTTTATAAAGACAAAAGTCGAGGATGATGATTGGAGACAATGTCTTATCAAGGCTGCAAAATATTATGAAGCTGCGAAAGGGGTATGGGAATATCTCGATGCTCGTGAGTTGTATCTTGAAGCAGGGGAGTTTGATGAGGCAGGGATAATAGTTTCTGACGTGACAGAATATTTACACAGATGGGGGCTTATTGAACTTGTCAGGAGATTGAATAAAGATACTGTTGAGACAGCATCAGGTTTAACACAAGCAAGAGCATTGCACAATCTTGGAGTGATTCATCAGGCTCAGGGAGAGTATGATAAGGCGATTGAGAAATATAATCAGAGCATGAAGATTAAAGAGGAATTAGGTGGTAAGAGCGGCATTGCAAGCACCCTTCATCAATTGGGAATGATACATCAGGTTCAGGGAGACTATGACAGGGCGATAGAGAAATATAATCAGCGCATGAAGATTTCAGAAGAATTAGGTAATAAGAGCGGCATTGCAATTACCCTTCATCAATTGGGAATGATACATCAGGTTCAGGGAGACTATGACAGGGCGATAGAGAAATATAATCAGAGCATGAAGATTAAAGAAGAATTAGGTAATAAGAGCGGCATTGCAATTACCCTTCATCAATTAGGAAATATTCATTATGAGCAGGGAGACTATGACAGGGCGATAGAGAAATATAATCAGAGCATGAAGATTTCAGAAGAATTTGGTAATAAGAGCGGCATTGCAATTACCCTTCATCAAATAGGAAATATTCATTGGCAGCAGGGAGACTATGACTGGGCGATAGAGAAATATAATCAGAGCATGAAGATAGAAGAGGAATTAGGTAATAAGAGCGGCATTGCAAGTACCCTTGGGCAGCTTGGAAGGATTTATGAAGTAAAAGAGGATTATAAGAATGCCCTTAAAAATTATTTGATATGTTTCTCAATGTTTGAATCATTAAAATCACCTTATGCTGAATTGGCAGCAAAGGAGATAAATAAGCTCAAAGAAAAAATCGGCGAAGAGACTTTCAAGAAATATTGGGAGGAGATAGTTAAGGAAGTAGACGGTAAAGAAGATGAGTGATACAAAGCAATTCACCCTCAGCGAAGATGAGATAATCGAGCGTCTCAGGACGGATGATCCTGAAATAGTAGATACCATTCACACGATGTGTCTCGATGTATTGTACAAGGAAGAAGACAGGACAAAGTCGCTTGATGCAAAAGGGTCTACACTTCTCGGTATGAGCGGTTTGTCTTCGAGTCTGGTTTTTTCTTTAGGCGGTCTGTTGATTGAGAAGATCAAGGCCGTTACCCTTCCGGTAATCGGAGACCCGGTGCAGGGCATCGGCTGCTTTTATATCTCCTCCTCTGTTACGCTCCTGTTATCCATCCTCTTCGCCCTCCTGTCAGTAAGGGCAAGAGCGGATTTCCGCCAGATGAAAGACGAAGATATATTCAGGACTGATATGATAGAAGCCGGGAACGGCCCGTATAAAAGATACATGGCAACCCACGCCTGGAAGGTCTATCAGAACAACTTCATGATAAATGAGAAGAAGGGAAATCATTTAAGGACCGGCCACGTATTATTCTTCGCCGGGCTGTTACAGTTACTGCCGATAATTATAATCATCGGATTATACGCTTTTATGAAAGGGGGATAATTTTATGTCAAAGAAGGGAAAGCCACCTGCAACACCAAAGCCGAGCAAAGGAATATCTGTTACCAATGGCGAAAAAGGGCCTGGAAAAAAATAAGATTTCATCAAAAGGAGAATAAAATTATGTCCAAACAAAAACCACCAGCAACACCCAAACCGAGTGGAGGCACACCTGTTGTAAAGGGCGGCAAAAGTTCGGGAAAGAAGTAATTGATATTGAGGGATAAGCCGAACATCTCATAAGCCAGAGGGGCCTTCCTCAGCAAATCCTCGGCAGCATATCCTCTTCAAGCATATCCAGCAAGCGTTCACCGCCGATCCTTGTCTTTAATCTTACACCTTTAAATTTGGAAGATACCTTGCCGATGACTGCGGCGTTTTTCCCAAGAGGGTGTCTCTTCAGTATCTCAAGGACCTTGTTTGCGCTTTCACCTGAAGTGATTACAATCGCCTTTCCTTCATTGGCAAGATAGAGCGGGTCATAGCCGAGCATATCGGAAATAAAGCGGACGTCCTCCCGAACAGGCACCCTTTCTTCAAAAACCTGTACCCCGTATCCAAGCGACTCGGACAACTCTACCAGCACTGTTGCTACACCACCTCGGGTCGGGTCCCTCATCCATTTTATCCCGTTGACTTCAAAAAGGGGAACAAGCAGGTCGTTTAACGCGGCGCAATCACTTTGGACACCGGACTTGATACTGAACTCGTCTCTTGCTATCGCTATCGAAGTCCCGTGGTCTCCGACTGTGCCGGTAACAATCACGGCGTCTCCGTCAGAGACATTGCTCAAAGGCAATGCCTTAACGACCTCGCCGACGCCTGTGGTATTTATATAAATACCGTCGCACTTATTTTTCTCAACGACCTTTGTATCGCCGGTGACTATGCTGATCCCTGCACCTTTGGCTGCTTCACCGATGCTTATTGCGATCTGCTCAAGGCTGTCTAAAGGAAAACCCTCTTCGATTATAAATCCGAGAGAAATATACCGAGGGACAGCCCCGCTTACAACCAAGTCATTGACTGTGCCGCAAACGGACAGCTTGCCGATGTCACCGCCGGGGAAGAATAGGGGGCGTATGACATAAGAGTCCGTGGTAAAGGCTGTCTTTGTATCCTTGAGATTAATTATCGCAGCATCTTCGAGGGGCTTGAGCTCTTCGCTGTTTATATATTTTAAAAATATGTTCCTGATTAAATCCCTTGTGAGCCTTCCGCCGCTGCCGTGTCCTATTTCGATCTGTTTCATGATTTATTAGGCAAGGGCACGGCGCGCCGTGCCCCTACAATGTTTTAAAAATTCAAACCATTCTTCCATCCCTTCGCCTGTCTTTGCCGAGGTCACAATTATTTTCAGGGAAGGGTTCAGCGCCAATGCGTCTTTTTCAATTTTTTCCATATCAAAGTCAAAATGCTGCACCAGATCGGACTTTGAAATGATAAGC
>JACRQA010000002.1 GCA_016222915.1 Nitrospirota bacterium
AGAAACAAAGATGGAAACAATGAAGGTAGAAGAAAGAGTTGCCGGAAGGACTGAGGTCCAGGGCGAAGAGAAGGTAATTGAAAGCGCCCTCCCGGCAGAGGACCTGACAAAATCCATTTTCAAGGATGTACTGTTTGATTATGACAAGTATGATATCAAACCCGAGGCCAGACCGGCGCTGGATGCCGTGGCAGCATATCTTGGAAGCAACAAGGGCATCAATATTGTAGTGGAAGGCCACTGCGATGATCGCGGGACTAATGAATACAACCTTGCGCTTGGAGAAAGAAGGGCCAAGTCGGCAAAGAATTATCTTACTTCCCTCGGCGTCTCCCCCGACAGGATGATCATCATTACCTTTGGAGAGGAGAAACCTGTCTGCACGGCGCAGAACGAAGCATGCTGGCAGCAGAACAGGCGTGCGCATTTTGTAATTGTGAAGTCACGGTTCGAGAAGTAATCATAAGGTGCGGGGTTAGGTAGGAATCATATGTCGTCAATAATTTATAGAAATGCCTTCATGCGTTCGTGTCCTGTGATCTTGGTCCTGTGGGCCTGTCTCATTATCTCCGGCTGCGCATCGACCGAAGATGTCGGGAGAATGAGGTGGGAGCTTAACGCCTTAAAGAGCGACATTAATAAAATCAAGAAGACCTCGCAGAGCATGGAGACTGAAATCCCCGGCCAAAAAAAACAGGTCGATAACAAAATAACCGAGCTCGATGAAAAGCAGAAGTCAACGGCAAAGACCGTGTCTGACCTGCTGATCGAGGTGCAGAAGCTCACTTCTGAATTCCAGGCGCTGAACGGACGGTTTGAAGAGGCGCGCTATGTTTCAGAGAAAGGCTCCGGCGAGTTGTTGGAAAGCAAGGAAAAGCTTTCCGCAAAGATAAAGGAGCTGGAGATTGCCGTAGCCGGGTTAGAGAAGAAACTTGCCGAGTCAGCAGCCAGAGAGGCCGCTGTTAAGGCAGCCGAAGAAGCGGAAAAAGCAAAGAAGGCAAAGGAAGAGGTCAAAGAGCCGGAAAAGACCGGCGGCAAAGAAACTCCAAAAGCCGACGCCAAGGACAGCTATATGTCTGCTTATAAGTTATACAAGGAAGGCAAGAGGGCTGAGGCAAGAGAACAATTTACGTCGATGCTTAACAATTATCCGGACAGTGAATATTCCGACAACGCGCGTTTCTGGATAGCCGAAAGTTTCTATGAAGAGAAAAGCTACGAAGACGCCATCCTTGCCTATGAAGAGCTTTTCAAGAAGAACCCTCAGAGCGACAAGATCGCAGGGGCCATGCTTAAGCAGGGATCGGCCTTTTATGAGTTGAACGATAAAAAGACCGGCAATATAGTCCTTGAAAAACTTGTAGAAAAATACCCTGACTCAGAACAGGCAAAGCTGGCCCTGAAGAAGATGGGCAAGCCCGTGCCCCAGAAAAAGAAAAAATGATAACAACGATTCAGTAAATAATAATCTAACCGGAGGAGAATGTTAATGAAGAAAATTTTGGTAATCGGCATTTTATCGGTATTTATCTTTCAGAGCGCTGCGTTTGCATTTGAGTCGGAAGGGGAATTGATATTCAAAGACTCCCTTTACGGGGCCGCAATAGGGGCCATATTAGGCGGCGCTATATTTTTGGCTAGTGACGATGATGATGCTGAAGATTTTTGGGGAAAGTTCGGTGCCGGGGTCGCCATCGGCACTTTGGCGGGGGTTGCGTTTGGTGTGATGGAGACCAAAACATTTGTAGAGATAGAAAAAGATAAAGTCAAAGTCGCCTTTCCCACCACGGTGATAGAGAAAACAGAGGACGGTCTTCAGTATTCGGCTTCGTTGTTAAGGACGAGGTTTTAAAAAAAGATATTCGAGTTTCAATTCATTAAGAGGGCATGGTTAGTCCATGCCCTCTTTTGTTTGGTGCCTCCAACTTCCTCCATTCGTTCAAGTACTATCGCGCTTAGAAATCTGTTGCGCTTTATCGCTGTTTTTCGTATGATACTTTTCAACACCCCGCTTTATTTCAAAGGACAATTAAAGGGAAAAAATGGCGACTACTACTAACTTTAGAGAGAAAGCAAACTTCATTTGGTCGATAGCGGACTTGTTGCGTGGCCATTATAAACAAGCTGACTATGGCAAGGTGATATTGCCCTTTACGGTGTTACGGCGGTTGGACTCCGTGTTGCAGCCTACCAAAAAAAATGTACTGGCTGCCTACGAAAAGCATAAAGGCAAGAAGCCCGAAGTTCTTGAGCCGATCTTAAACAATGCTGCAAAAACCAAATTTCATAACCGCAGCAAATTTGACTTCGCTGAACTCGCCAAAGACCACAACAACATTGCCGCTAACCTCCGCAATTACATTAACGGGTTTTCAATCAGCGTGCGGGAAATTATTGAATACTTCAGCTTTGAAGACCAGATAAAAAAGCTGGACGAGTACGATCTGCTCTATATGATTGTGAAGCGTTTTGCTGAGTTTAACGGAATTTTCAAAGATGTGGACACGATACACATGGGTTATGTCTTTGAAGAACTCATTCGGAAGTTTGCAGAGCTTAGCAACGAAACAGCGGGAGAGCACTTTACACCCCGTGAAGTAATCCGCCTCATGGTGAACCTGCTGTTTGTGAATGATAAAGCCATTCTGCGCAAACAAGGCATAGTAAAAACCATGTATGATCCGACAGGTGGTACAGGCGGTATGCTTTCCGTTGCCGAAGAATATATGCATGAACTGAACCCTGATGCAAGGCTGGAAGTTTTCGGTCAGGAGATTAATCCCGAATCTTACGCTATCTGCAAGTCCGATATGCTTATCAAAGGACAGAATCCTGCAAACATCAAATTCGGTAATACCTTCACTCAGGATGGATTGGAAGGTGAGACTTTTGACTACATGCTGAGTAATCCGCCTTTTGGTGTGGACTGGAAAAAGGCTGAAAAATATATCAAAGATGAATTTACCACCAGGGGTTTTGCAGGTCGCTTTGGCGCAGGCTTGCCATCTATCAGTGACGGGTCTTTGTTGTTTTTACAGCATATGATTTCAAAGATGAAGCGCAGCGCCGGTGGGAGCCGGATTGGGATAGTGTTCAATGGATCTCCTTTGTTCAGTGGAGGAGCCGGAAGCGGGCCAAGCGAAATACGCAAATGGATTATTGAAAATGACATGCTTGAAGCCATTATTGCCATGCCTGATCAGTTGTTCTATAACACAGGTATTGCCACGTATATTTGGATCGTGACTGACCGCAAGAGCAAGGAACGGAAGGGTAAGGTGCAGCTTATCGATGCAACCGGTGCTGACAAGGAAGACAAAGGCAATCCGTTTTATAGCAAGATGCTTCGCAGCTTAGGCAATAAACGAAAAGAAATACACGAAGAGGCCATTAAACGCATCACCAAAATTTACGGAGAGTTTACGGAAGGCCCTTACTGCAAGATTTTTGACAACGATGATTTTGGCTACAGACGGGTAACTGTTGAGCGGCCCAAACGGGATGAGAAGGGGAATATCGAAAAAGACCGTAAGGATAATCCTGTTCCGGATGCCGAACTGCGCGACTTTGAAAATGTGCCGCTGAAAGAAGATGTAGATGTTTACTTTAAGAGGGAAGTATTGCCGCATGTACCTGACTCCTGGATTGACCACGGGAAAACGAAAATTGGCTATGAAATTAACTTCACCAAATACTTTTACCAATTCAAACAGCTGCGTAGCCTTAAAGAGATAAGGAAAGATATTTTGGCACTGGAAGCAGAAACTGACGGGATGATCAAACAAGTAATTCAATAATGAAACGCTACGCGAAATATAGACCTTCAGGTGTTGAGTGGATAGGAGAGATGCCAGTGCAATGGGAAGTGAAGCGGTTAAAGTTCAACACCTATATAAAAGCACGAGTGGGTTGGCATGGGCTCCGAGCAGATGAATTTTCTTTAACAGAGGGTGTTTATTGCGTGACCGGAACAGACTTACTAAACGGAGGGGTTAGTTGGGAGAACTGCTATCGTGTGAGCGAGGAAAGATATGAGGAAGACCCCTTTATACAATTAAGAGAAAACGACTTGTTAATAACTAAAGATGGCACAATTGGGAAAGTTGCCATTGTGAGAAACTTAAATGAAAGGGCAACACTCAACAGTGGCGTATTTGTTGTAAGGCCTGAAAGAAAGGAATATGTAACGCCTTTTATGTATTGGGCGTTACAATCACCTGTTTTTTCTGAATACGTGAATTATACTTCAAAAGGTTCCACTATCAATCATCTCTATCAAGAAACTTTTTTTAATTTACCATTCATTTTGCCTGAGATTGATGAACAACCCGCTATTGCCCACTACTTAGACGAAAGGACCGCTCAGATAGACACGCTCATTGCCAACAAGCAAAAGTTGATTGAGCTTTTGAAAGAAGAACGAACAGCGATTATCAATCAGGCAGTAACAAAAGGCATTAATCCCAAGGGCAAGCTCAAACCCAGTGGCATAGAATGGCTCGGAGATATTCCGGAGCATTGGGAAGTGAAGAAGCTAAAATATGTTTTAGATTGTTTTGACAGTAAGAGGGTACCTTTAAATGCCGCCGAGCGAGGGGAAGTAAAAAATATTTATGACTATTATGGTGCGTCTGGTGTTATAGATAAAGTCGGGGATTATTTATTTGACGGCGACTTTATTTTGATTGGAGAGGATGGAGCAAATCTATTAACTCGAAGCACTGCTCTTGCATTTAAAGCAACTGGAAAGTTCTGGGTAAACAATCACGCCCACATCCTGAAACCAAAGGATGGCAATATCGATTACTTCACCTACTTGCTTGAGAGTATTGATTATGCAATTTGGGTGTCGGGTTCTGCTCAGCCAAAACTTACAGCAGATAATCTTATGAATATTACAATTTGTGAGCCCCCTCTCCTCGAACAACATACAATCGCCCACCACATCGGAACTCACATTTCCCGCATCGACGCCACCATCTCCAAGATCGAAAAGGAAATAGAACTGTTGCAGGAATATCGCACAGCCTTAATCAGCGAAGTGGTGACGGGGAAGGTAAAGGTAGTGTAGACAGTGACGCAGCAGGAACTCGAAAAACTATTAAAAGACTTGCAAGCTCTGCCTAAAGAATGTGAATGGGCGGAATTTAAGGTGGACTACTGGAACCCACAGGAAATCGGCGAATACCTTTCGGCATTATCCAATAGCTCCTGTTATCATCATCAGAAATATGGGTGTCTGGTGTTCGGCATTGAAGATGGAACTCACAACTTGGTAGGCACAAAGTTTAAACCATTACATGAAAAGAAAGGCAATCAGGAACTTGAAAACTGGCTTGCCACGCAGCTTAATCCACGCATTGATTTCAACATTTTCGAGTTTGATCATAACGGCATGCACTTTGCCATTTTCAAGGTAGACGCTGCCGTCAATATGCCTGTAAGTTTCAGGGGTGTGCCTTATATTCGCATCGGTTCTTATAAGAAACAATTGGACGACCATCCGGAACGGGAACGTAAGATATGGAACCGGACCAACCGTGTTGTTTTTGAAAAAGAACCTGCATTAGAGAAAGCAAGTGAAGAAGATGTCTTGAGGCTGATAGATTATCCGGGCAATTTCGATATGCTGAAACTCCCTCTCCCCGACAATCGAAAAGGAATTATTGAACGTCTATTGCAAGACAAGATAATTGAAACCAATGGACACGTTTTCAATATAACTAACCTTGGTGGAATCCTGTTTGCAAAGAATATCGAACAGTTTGAAACCCTTGCCCGTAAGGCAGTGAGGGTAATAGTTTATCAGGGCAACAACCGCATTAAAACTAAGAAGGAACAGACTGGAACGAAGGGTTATGCTATAGGATTTGAAGGATTGATAAAATATGTTACTGACCAGTTGCCTACAAATGAAGTGATAGAAAAAGCGTTGAGAAAAGAAGTGTCTGTTTATTCGCCACTGGCCATTCGTGAATTAGTAGCCAATGCAATCATCCATCAGGATTTCAGCATTAAAGGAACTTCACCAATGATAGAAATATTCGATAACCGTATTGAAATTACCAATCCCGGCAAACCTCTGATTGATCCTCTGCGCTTTGTTGATCATAGTCCCGAAAGCCGAAATGAGTTGCTGGCTCGCTCCATGAGAAGATTGAACATTTGTGAAGAACGGGGAAGCGGAATTGATAAAGTCGTATTTGAATGTGAGTATTATCAATTGCCCGCACCGGAGTTTGTTGTAGACGATAAATTTACAAGAACTATCTTATATACGCCAAAATCATTACGACAAATGGACAAGCAGGATAAAATCAGAGCATGCTATCTGCATGCATGTCTCAGATATGTTTCTGGTGGATTAATGACTAACCAGAGCTTGAGGTCAAGATTCGGAATTGAAGAACATAATTATTCAACAATTTCCAGGATAATTGCTGAAACAAAAGAGGCTGGATTAGTTAAAGATTATGATCCGGGTAATAAATCGAGAACATATGCTAAATACCTCCCTTTTTGGGCGTAAAATCTTATGTGATGGTTATGTGATTAAGCGACCAGTGGAATATGTAACATGTTGATTTTCAGTATGTTCTTATGTGATAAATAAGCTCACATGGGGTCAAACAAGAGAGAATATCTTCTGGGCTCCTGTTTAAGAGAGTTTTAAGAGAGTTCTAAACGAGTTTTAAGAGAGTTTTCTAAATTAGGCTTGAAATTTCAAACAGTTAAAAGAAATAGAATTGGAGAAATTATTTAAGTTCTAATTAGAGCAGTTGTTTGAAGCTCAAGACTATGTTATGTAACGGTTATGTAACTAAAAGGGGAACGGCGTTTCTAACATATTAACCATGCTTTCTTATGTAATTGTTGCAGGAAGATTCAGTTATTCGAAAAATTCGAATAACTGCTACTAATGGAAAAAATGAGCAATAATTTTAAACATACAGAAACCGCCTTTGAATCCGCCATCGTGGGACATTTAATCTCCAATGGCTGGCATCTCGGCAACGCCTCGGAGTTCAGCCGCGATCTGGCCTTTGACAAGAAAGCGGTTCTCTCGTTTATTCAAACCTCTCAGCCTAAAGAATGGGACAAGCTCCGATCCTATTACAAAGATGAAACGGATAACAAATTCATTCAGCGCATGTTTAAAGAACTGGACTTGAGAGGCATGCTGGATGTAATCCGGCATGGCATTACAGATAGCGGAGTTAAATTCAAGCTTGCCTATTTCAAACCTGACAGCGGCCTCAATCCCGAAACGCTTGAACTCTACAAGCAAAATAAATTGTATGTGGCGCGGCAGGTTTTCTTTTCTTCTAAAAACAACAGGAGTATTGATCTTTTGCTTTCATTGAACGGCTTGCCTGTTGCCACCATTGAATTGAAAAACCATTTCACCGGACAGACCGTGAAAGAAGCAATGGAGCAATACCGTACCAGCAGAGACCCTAAAGAGTTATTGTTCCAGTTTAAGAAAAGGGCTTTGGTGCATTTTACTCTTGATCCTGATGAAGTATATTTGACAACAAAACTTGATTCAGTAAATACAAGGTTTCTGCCGTTCAACAAGGGTTTCAATAACGGTGCAGGCAACCCGCCTGCAAAAGATTATGTATCTTACAGAAGCTCATATTTCTGGGAAGAGATTTTGGGTATAGACAGTTGGCTGGAGTTGATAGGCCGCTTCATGCATATGCAAAAAGAGGAGTATCTGGTTGAGGGCAAGAAATACTGGAAAGAAAAAATACTGTTTCCACGCTATCACCAGGTCGATGTAGTTAGAAAACTTACCGCAGATACAAAGGCGAATGACACAGGCAAGAATTACCTAATTGAACATTCAGCGGGTAGCGGCAAGAGCAATTCAATTGCATGGCTCGCATATCGTTTGAGCAGTCTCTACAATGCTCAGGACAAGAAAATATTCGACTCTATCGTTGTTATAACAGACCGGAATGTTCTTGACCAGCAGCTTCAAAATACTATCTATCAATTTGAGCATAAACAGGGGGTTGTGCAACGCATTGACGTTGATTCAAAGCAATTGGCAGAAGAAATTAAGTCGGGAACAAGCATCATCATAACTACACTACAGAAGTTTCCATACGCGCTAAACTACTTAAGCGAGGCAACCGAACGAAATTATGCTGTCATTATTGATGAGGCACATAGCAGTCAGGGCGGCGAATCAAGCCGAAAAATGGTGGAAGCCCTGGCTGGGAAGAATGTTTCGTTGGAAGATGCAGAAAATATTGAGGATAAAATTGAAACTACTGAAGTAGATGAAGACGATTATATACGTGAAGTTATCCAAAAACGTGGGCCACAAAAGAATATAAGCATTTTTGCATTTACCGCTACTCCTAAAGCAAAGACGTTGGAAGTATTCGGCACGAAAGATGCCGAGGGCAAACCGAAACCATTCCATCTCTATTCGATGAGACAGGCCATTGAAGAAGGGTTTATTCTTGACGTTCTCAAGAACTACACTTCTTATAAGGAATACTATGGTTTCTCAAAGGCGATTGAAGACGATCCTGAGTTGAACAAGCGCAAGGCAGCAAAAGCGATTGGGCGTTTTGCATCCCTGCATCCGCATAGTTTAGCGCAAAAAACCGAGGTAATAGTTGAGCACTTCAGGCAGATTACCATGAAGAAAATCGGGGGGAAAGCAAAGGCGATAGTCGTGACCGCTTCCAGGAAGCATGCTTTGCGTTATTATTTGGAATTTAAAGACTACATCAAAGAGATGGGCTATGAAAAAAATATACGGCCCCTGGTAGCTTTCTCCGGTGCCGTTGTGGATGATTTATATCCTGAAGGTGTAACAGAGGCATATTTGAACGGATTTGGCGAATTGGAACTGCCTGGAAAATTTGCCACGGATGAGTATCAGGTATTGCTCGTTGCAGACAAGTACCAGTATGGATTCGATCAACCTCTATTGCATACGATGTACGTGGACAAGAAACTGTCTGGTGTAAGAGCCGTACAGACATTATCCCGATTAAACAGGACTCATCCCGGAAAGGAAGACACCTTCGTTCTCGATTTTGCCAATGAACGGCAAACCATTCTTGATTCTTTCCAACCGTATTACGAAATGACAACAGTTACCGAATCGACTAATCCCAATCATTTATATGACCTGAAAGGAATGATTGATGCGGCTAACGTTTATTATCAGTCGGAAGTGGATGCCTTTGCTAAGGTTTTCTACAAGCCAGGCAATACTTCAATAAAAGATCAGGGCAAAATGTACGCCTTTGTTGACCCTGCAGTTGACCGCTTTAAAGCCTTAGAGGAGGAACCGCAGGACGAATTCAAGAAATCAATGACCAGTTATGTCCGGTTGTATTCTTTCCTTTCGCAGATAATGCCATTTCAGGATACAGGATTGGAAAAGTTATACTCTTATGGTCGCTTCCTTTTAAGCAAACTTCCCAAGTCAGACTATACGGAAAGATTAAAACTCGACAATGAAGTAGCATTAGAATATTATCGCCTGCAAAAAATCGCCGAGGGGGACTTGGTTCTTCAGGTACAAGGCGAATTCGGAATAGATCCAACAACAGAGGCGGGAATCAGTAGACCTAAGGACGAGAAAGACAAACTTTCCAATATCATTAAAGTTCTAAACGATAAATATGGGACTGAGTTCAGTGATGCAGACAAACTTTTCTTTGATCAGATTGAAGAAGAACTATACCAAGACGAAGATTTAAGAAAACGGGCATTGAACAATCAGATAGACAACTTTAAATATGCATTTGAAGAAGTGTTCATTAATAAGTTAATTGAACGCATGGATTCCAATCAGGAGATTTTTGATAAGATCATGGAGAACACAGAATTTAAGAACGACGTTAAGGAGTGGCTGACAAAGAAAATCTATCTGCGGTTCAATGAAATTCAGGAATAGGTAACGCAGAAAAGCTTTTTTGCGGTATTCTTACACCCGCTCAATTGAAAATACCTGACGTGAGAGGAGAAGAAATATTATCTTTTCAGTATAGTCATCCTTCAATTAATTCAATCCTCCTCTTATGCCTTCCCCCTTCAAATTCAGCCGACAACCATGTCTCGACTATCGCGATAGCAGTTTCGGAAGTCATCATTCTCTGGCCAAGTGAAATAATATTCGCGTCATTGTGTTCCCTGGCAAGAAGCGCTGATTCTTCATTCCAGCACACTGCGCATCTGATCCCCCTGACCTTGTTGGCGACTATCGCTTCTCCGTTGCCCGAGCCACCGAGTATGATCCCCTTGTCGCAATCCCCACGGGCAACTGCCTCGGCAGCAGGCCTGATGAAAAGCGGGTAGTCCACCGGCTCTTCCGAGTGGGCGCCGAAATCCTCTACCTGATACCCTTTCGATGTCAGATGCGATTTGATTTTTTCCTTGTACCGGTATCCTGCGTGATCAGATGCAATGGCTATTTTCAGAGACACTTTGTCCTTTATCATTTTATAATCAGATTATATCAGGTTAAATTCATATAACACTTACGGTCAGGGGAGGAAGGATTTAAAAATTAATCTCGATACCTTTAGAGCAGAATTAGCAAAGCCCAATAATTGCGCTTTTTATGTATAATAATTCGTGATTGTCACGGAGATAATAAATAAAATATACATTGTACCGGGAGGTAGCAGTAAATGATCGCATATGATGAATTAAAAGATAAATTAAATGTAATTCAGACAAGGATAGATGCCCTGAGGAGGTATCTTTGATGTCCCCTCTCAT
>JACRQA010000003.1 GCA_016222915.1 Nitrospirota bacterium
AGGGCCGGACTGCTGTAAGAAATAAATCATTTTGTGAATACGAGGGTCAGGGTTTCCTGGCCCTTTTTTTATGCGTTACGGTAGGATGCCTTCAGTTTGTTCAATTTGTTTTGCCCCCATTGTTTCACTCCGCTACCTGCAAAGTAGTACTGTTCTATGACAACCACGTCAACATGATGACGTAGAAGATATTAGTATCGAATACTTGTTTCCCGGAATCACAAAGAGCTTTTTTTGATTAATCGTAAAAAAAACAGTGGCTTATATAAATATAGGGCAGCTTAGCCAAGCTAGGCATATTAATTGCTCAGAAACTTAATATGAACAGACGATCATTTGATAGGGTTGATATGAGTTTGCCGGTCAAGTATGTCTGTGACGACATCCTTTATTCAGGCACGATAAAGAACCTTTCAGAAAACGGGATGTTTATAAAGACAGGCAACTTCCTTCCATGTATCAACTGGATCGAGATTTTTGTACCCCTTGATGACGAGATATCAAAGTTTTTTGCCAGGATCAGACGGATAGAAAAAATTGACGATGCAAACTACAGCATGGGAATCGAGCTGCTGGATCCCCCGGATAGCTATTTAGAATACGTAGGTAATCTCAAAGCCGTGTTCAGGTCCTGATGTAGCCTATATCTTCGCTTCCTTCAGCGCCTCTCCACAGGCGCATCGTCTTTCATCCGGGACAAGACGGAATGTTTCACCGAGTAAACACTTGATCTGCTCTGTAGTAGCTTTCATAGCTTCCATAACTTCCGCTACAGTGAGTTTTCTCTTGCTTATACCCGCTGCATAGTTGGCAACTACAGACAGTCCTGAATAACAAATTTCCAGTTCTCTGGCAAGTGAGGCCTCAGGCATTCCCGTCATTCCAACTACGTCCCCTCCAAGTATACCAAATCCCCTGATTTCCGAAGCGGTCTCAAGCCGTGGCCCTTCAACTGCAACATATGTCCCACCGTTTTTTACCGGGACACCTGCACGTTTTCCTGCCTTCTTCAGCGTCTCCCGGAGTTCAGGGCAATATGGGTCAGTAAAATCAATATGAACGACCCCGCTCTTACCGTCATAGAAGGTGGATTTTCTGTTCCTTGTCATGTCCATGACCTGGTCCAATATAACTATGTCTCCGGGTTTTAAACCTTTCTTAATACCGCCTACTGCGCTTATGGAAAGTATCCTGTCGACCCCCAGTTTCTGAAACCCCCAGATATTGGCCCTGTAGTTAATCATATGCGGAGGGACATTATGCCGGCTTCCATGACGTGGAAGGAACACGATTTCGGTCTTTCCTATTTTACCCAGGAGATACCGGTCAGAGGGTTTTCCATAGGGCGTTGTAACTGCCTGATGTTTTTTTAAAACAAAACCCTCAATCCTGTACAAGCCGCTTCCGCCTATTACTCCTATTTTTGACATGGCATCCTCCTGTTGTGTTTAATAAACCAAAATATCATAATTACTGTAAATTAAGTAATCACGTAATATTAATAGAAAGGATTTGCAAGGTCAAGGAATGAATAGAATATCAGACGGTCTAATAGCCGAGATTATCAGGAAGTCACTTATCAATGGAGGTGACTATGCAGATGTCTATATCGAACAGGAACGCGCCCTGTCCATTCAGCTTGAAGATAACAAGATAGAAAAGCTGTCGTCCGGCATTGATAGCGGTATCGGTGTAAGGGTAATATCCGGAGATAAAACTTATTATGCGTACAGCAACGATTTTTCAGAGGGGTCTTTGTTCAGCATTGCCGGGACAGTCAGCCGGGCGGTCAGGGAAGGACAGGGGAGCGGGCTTGCTTTTGATCTGAGAACATCGAGACCGGCTGTTGATTTTAAGATAAAACATAATCCTGCGGACATTTCAATTAAGGAAAAAATATCACTGATAGAACGATCAAACAGTGCGGCACGGGGTGTAAGCCCCAGGATTAAACAGGTATCAATTGTATACAGGGACTCTGTCAAGAATGTCTGTGTTGCTTCTTCGGATGGGACCATTGCGGAAGATGAGCGGATTTACACCCTGGCAGTTATACAAGTCATTGCAGCAGAAGGTGAGGTGTTGCAGACAGCGTATGAGCCTGTCGGAGGTCTTGCCGGTTTTGAGCTCTTTGAAGAACAGCCCTTTGAAGAGATTGCCTTAAAAGCCGCGCGCAAGGCAGTGATCTTACTGGGAGCACGGAAAGCTCCGGGTGGCAGAATGCCGGTGATAATATCAGCGGCAGCGGGCGGTACCATGATTCACGAGGCCATCGGGCATGGATTAGAGGCTGACCTGGTGCATCAGGGCCTCTCTGTGTATAAGGGTAAGATCGGAATGCAGGTAGCTTCACCATTAGTTACCATTATCGATGACGCGACGCTCCCTAACAAGCGGGGGTCTTTCAGATTTGACGATGAGGGTGTAATGTCCCAAAGGACAGTACTGGTAGAGAAGGGAGTTTTAAAGGGCTACATGTATGACAGATTGACGGCCATGAAAGAGGGTGCGGCCTCGACAGGAAACGGCAGACGGCAGTCTTACAAAGACCGGCCGATTCCGAGAATGACCAATACTTTTATAGCCCCTGGAGAAGAAGATCCTGAAAAGATAATCAGGTCGGTCGATAAGGGATTTTTTGTAAATAAAATGGGAGGGGGACAGGTCAATACTGTTACCGGAGAATTCGTTTTTGAGGTATCGGAGGGTCACATTATAGATAAGGGACAAATCGGGGAAGCCGTCAGGGGGGCCACGCTTATCGGCAACGGCCCTGAGGTATTGAAGTCTATAGATATGGTTGGAAATGATATGGGGTTTGCAATAGGCACATGCGGGAAGGACGCTCAGGGGGTCCCTGTATCCGATGCAATGCCTACTGTTAGAATTCCTGAAATGGTCGTTGGAGGAGAGATCTGAGTTGTGCAGAATAGAGACACTATAGAGGTATTTATGATACATCCGGAATCCCCATCCTCTTGAATTAAAAGCATAATCAGGTTGGTATTTAATTTGCTATTAATTAAAAATTATGCGACTTCAAAATACTTTAAAAGACGAGATTTTCATGAGCGGGCTGGGTCTTCATTCCGGCAGAAGCATCAATATGAGACTCCGGCCTGCGCCAAGTAATACAGGGGTCGTTTTCATCAGGACGGACAAGGGGAATGTCAGGATTAAAGCCAGTATAAGCTCAGTCTCCGATACGACATTTGCAACGACTCTCTCATCCGAAGGTATACGAATCGGAACGGTTGAGCACCTGCTCGCTGCTTTAGCGGGACTTAATGTAGATAATGTTTATGTTGAAATCAACGGGCCGGAAGTGCCGATAATGGATGGCAGCGCATATTCATTCGTGACTAGGATAATGGAATGCGGTATAGTGAAACAGGAAAAGGCAGTGTCATATATCCGGATACTGGCCCCAATTGTTGTCATGGAAGGACACAGTCAGATTGCAATTACTCCGTATGAAGGGACAAGAATTACTTATCGTCTTTTTTATACCCATCCCGCATTTGGAGAACAGAAAATAGGGATTGATATATCGACAACCTCGTTTATAAATGAACTGGCCCCTGCAAGAACGTTTGGGTTTCTAAGGGATGTTGAGATGCTCAAATCCAGGGGACTTGCCCAGGGAGGATCACTGGATAACGCGATTGTACTTGGTGAAAATGAAGTTATAAACGGCAATATGCTCAGGTTCAAGGACGAGTTTGTCAGGCATAAAATCCTTGACGCCGTTGGTGATATGTCACTGATCGGACTGCCGATTTACGGCCATATCATTGCAAACAAATCAGGACATACTCTGCATATAAAACTGCTTAGAAAAATCCTTCTACTGAGGGATTCCTGGGAAATTATCACTCCATCGGTCGTGACATCTGCAACTTCGGAACTTGCTGCACAGGTTTAAAGTAGCTAGCCCTCTAATCTGATAATTACCGCC
The DNA here is from genome assembly GCA_016222915.1 of Nitrospirota bacterium. GTDB lineage: Bacteria > Nitrospirota > Thermodesulfovibrionia > UBA6902 > UBA6902 > UBA6902. Next base: position 3,959 of record JACRQA010000003.1, read on the forward strand.
ACTTCCTCACAACCCGGGAATTTAGGACATTTAAGACAGTCCCCCCATATTTTGTGAGGCAGTTCGTTCTTGTCAATATCCTCAAATCCGAGATGCTTGAAATATTCAGAAAGATATGTAAGGGCGAAGACATTGTTTGCCCCGAGGGCACTGGCTTCCTTGAGGCAGTAGTTTATTAACTTACTGCCGATACCTTTTTTCTGGTATTTTTTCATTACTGCAGCTGACCGGATCTCCGCAAGGTCTTCCCACACAATATGGAGAGAACACACACCAACGACCTTGTCCTTATCAAGGCAAATATAGAAATCGCGTATAAGCTCATAAATCTCATTCAGGGAGCGGGGCAGCATCCTGTTTCTCTGGGCAAACGAATTGACCAATTCATGTATCGCCCTGGCATTCTTGAGAGTGGCTTTCTGGTATGTGAGTTGAGGTTGTTTCTTTTTCAATTTCTTATTTCCGCTCCTTTTTGCAGAGGTCGAGCAACGTTCCTTCAAGCAAACCATAATTGCTCACGGTCATCTCTTTGAATCCGAACGAGTCCATCAACTTAAGAAGTATAAGTGTTCCCGGCACTATTATGTCAAGCCTGGCGAGTTCAAAGGGGACATACTCGGCCCTTTCTTTAGAGGACAATCCTGAAAGGGTGGAAAAGATATTACGTACATTCTCCAGGGTAAGGATGGACTTGTGGATTTTATTATGATTGAATCTTCTGATGTCCTGGGAAATGGCCGCCAGCGCCGTGACTGTTCCGGCAGTGCCGATGTCCTGGGAAATGGCCGCCAGCGCCGTGACTGTTCCGGCAGTGCCGATGCATACAGTGTCCCGTGAAAAAAGCTTTTTAAAAGATTTGACCGATGACTTTATCTTTCCCGAAGTTTCCTCTTCCATTTGAATTAAATCTCCTGTCAACGGCGGATCGCTTATCATGTATTTACCTGCAAGATATACAACTCCAAGATCCAGGCTGTGGACTGCCGGAGGTTTTCCGCCCTTCATAAAAATAAGTTCCGTACTGCCTCCTCCTATATCGAGCATAAGCGCGCTTTTGGGTGGGGTCATGTCGATCAGCATGCCGGAAGCAGTGAGCTTTGCCTCTTGCCTGCCGCTTATGACTTTTATATCCAATCCTGCCTCAGCCCTTGCCTTATCAAGAAAATGGCGGCTGTTCTTTGCTTCCCTTAACGCGCTTGTAGCCACGGCCGATATTTTCTCAACCTTGTGCCGGGATATAATCCTGCTGAATTGCTTCAGGGCCTTGATGCCCCTTGTCACAGCCTGCTCATTGATGACGCCACTGTCTGCAATCCCGTTACCCAACCTTGTTATGGTCCTCTTTGAGCAGATTTCCTTGATTGAATAATTTGTTTGCCCAGGGGCGGTATTTACCTCAGCAATCAGGAGCCTGAATGTATTTGTCCCGATATCGATAGCGGCTAATTTGGGGTGTCTCATTTATCAGATGAATGCCGGCAGTTTTGATTTAGGGATGATCCGGGACTCTTCGGCCCTTGAAATAAGCTCCGCAACAGCCTTCCCGCCTTCATCGCCCACATCAATGGAGAAACCATTCACATAAAGATCAATATGCTGATTGATGACATCATCGGAAAGCTCCTGTGAATGTTTCTTGATATAGTCCATTGGCTCAGTGCGGTTACTGAATGCATACTCGACACTTTGTTTCAATAGTCCATCCACCTGCCTGATCAAACTTTCTCCAAGGCTTCTCTTGGCGATGATCCCCCCAAGAGGGATGGGAAGCCCTGTCTCTTTTTCCCACCAGCTTCCGAGGTCTATGACCTGTTTTAATCCGTAGGAAGGGTAGGTGAACCTGCTCTCGTGAATAATTAATCCCGCGTCAACTTCTTCGTTTGCAACTGCATCCATGATTTTATGGAAAGGCATTTCGACAAAGATAGGGGCAAGGGTAGGGGCGGGTTCTAAACCCGTCCTTGTGAATTCACGATCGAACAACTGC
>JACRQA010000004.1 GCA_016222915.1 Nitrospirota bacterium
ATACTTCGGTCCTTTCATCAACTGTGCCGACCTTGCTTGCCGTAAAGGTCACCGCTGTTGTGTCCGCTGTATATGTCGCCGGTCGTGTTCCCGCGCCCCAAATAACAAGGTGCACTGCTGCGTCCTTTGTCGATGCATGTGTCTTATAGTTGTAACCCGCATGATAGTCCACATCGATAAGTCCTTCAGGTGTAGCCTCCCAATGGCAGGCGTAGCAATGCTTGTTTGTAATGGTCACCCCCTGAATATGATGGGAATTGGAATTGAGCTGTCCCATTATGTCCATACGCTTGTTAAGCACCCCGTTATGACATTTTGTACAGTCCCTCGGAAGGCCGAACCCCGTATGCCTGGGAATAGGCTTGTTCTGATGACACGTATTGCACGCCTTGCCTGATGCATGGCTGTCGCTGAACCGGTGTTCATGGCAGGTCGTGCATATCCTGCCTGAATTATGCCCGTCCCCATAATCAAACCTGTAGTGCTGCCCCGTCTCTGAATGGCATACATTGCATATTCCGTTATACGGGGCAGAGGTCTTTGCATAATCCAATCCTGATTGTTTCCTCGTGAATACGACATCACGCCTAGTAACAGGTATACCGAAGGTGCCGTCTGTCTCTGTGGCGACCTTGTTCTGTATCATATAGATGTTTCCGTCGCCGTGCGGGTCGTGGCAGTCCCAGCAGAACTTCCCGCCCTTCCATACGCCGTTGTTTTCATATGCAGCATAGTGCTTGTAGCCGAAATGGGTCGAGGTCGCCTTGGACGTTGCGGAAATATGACCTGTGCCCGGATTAAAGCCGAGTTGATATTGCGCTCCTGTGTGGCACTGATTGCATTTCCCGTTGCGGTCGTCATCGTGGCAGACCAGGCATACCCCCATCATCACATACTGGTTCTTCACGTCTTCTTTCTCGTCAGGTGTCCATAAACCTGCCCCTGAATTATGTCTCTGCTCATCCGTGGCATGACATACTGACACACAAGAAGTAAGACCATTCGTGTATCCCGTATGGTCTTGTGAAAATGGAGGATTGGTTATATCGGCTAATTGTGGAGCAATGGACTCTGTTGCATTGTGGCAGCCCAGGCACTCGCTGTCCAGGCCTTCCATATGGCAGTACACGCATTCTTTTTCAAAGCGGCCTTCAAACTGCTGGTGCTGTCTGAGTCTGAACGGATTTGTTCCATCGTTATGCAATACGTCATTGTCATGGCAGTACCAGCAAGGATTGCCCGGGAAATTCGCAGGAGGATTGCCTGATGTGTAATTGCCCGAAGCAGAAGGCCTGCCGTGTCCTGTACTGGCCCATTCATTCATATTGATCTTTGCGCGTGTCCCGTTAAATTTTGCATAATCATCAACGTCGGTTTCGGTCGTTCCGTGGCATGACAGGCAGATGACCGTATTATTTACCGAATCGCCCCACTGAGGGTCGGCCCCTGTATGACAGGCCGTGTTTGAACACTGTTTGTCCACCGGGCTATATGTGCCGCCGTTTTTGAAAGATACGTCCTTGATCTTGTTGACATGGTAAGCGGGATTAATATGGTTAGTCTCGTCCATTGCGCCGCTTCCGGTGTGGCATCCTGCGGTATCACAACTTTGGGCCGTGATCGTAAGGGCATGGCAGTTATCGCAGGTAAAGTCCGTCAGAAGATGACGGCTGTGCGTGTTGGCCCTCTCAGTTCCTGCTCCACCGTTCGTATACATCGGCATGGCCGACTTCCATTCCTCACTGACGGACCAAGCCGCCCTGCCGTCATTATGGCAATTGGAGCAACTGTCATTCGGATGCCCGTGACAGGTATTGCACTTTGCATGCCCTTCAGTCCATGCAAAGGGACGCACCTCTGGATTGACCGTGGTCCCGTCGCTGTGGCAATAAATATTGTTACAGACTTTTGTATCGCTATTAAAGCTTGGAGCGGGATTGCCTGCGATATACCATTTTGAGTTAAATGCGATGTCCTTGGTCTCATTTGCATGTTTGCTGAAATCCTCTATATTGCTTGACGTGTCGACCGTGGCTTCATGGCAGTAGTAGCAGGGATATTGCCTTACCCACTGGCTGCTTACAAGCCGCGCGTGACCATTGCTGCTCATCTCATTTGCCTCAATGCCGGGCCTTCCGTTATGGCATGAGTCACACGCCATGGTAACGGAATCCGACCAAGCAACCGCTACACGCGGAGCGCCTCCCCTTGCGTTGCTGTGGCAGTATGTACTTGTGCATGCTTTCGTTCCGCTGTTAAATGAACCGTCAGCAGAGAATATTACATCTTTTGTATTGTTGGCATGATAAGACTGGGTCTTTATCGCAGAGCTTCCGGTTGCTGTCTGAAAATGGCACTTCTCGCATTGAAAGGCATGCCGTGAAGCGTCCGTATGCTTGGAATGCTTGCCGCCTAAATCAGTGAGAGCGCCGCCCCCGTCATGGCAGGACGTACAGGTGACCGATCCATTCCATGAGGGTTCAGTGGCCTTCCCGCCGCCCCAAACCGAACCGTTCGGGAGCTCCCCGTGGCAATATATATTGCTGCAGATCATGCTTCCCGTGTTTATTACAGTGGTATTCACTTCGCTGCTGTTATAATCGGCAGTGGTCTGGCCATCATATATGCCGCCCAGATAAGCACCGCCAAAAAGCGAGAACCCCATTGTTATCGTAAGACTGTTGTTATGTGTGTCCCCCGAACCGGCGCTGTTAAAATGACAAACCGTACATTGAATAAGCTTCGTATTGACGTGTTTATCGTGGGCGCCTGCAGTGGTTGATCCCGTAACTCCGGAATTATTGACAAGGCCGTTTGGCCCACCTGTCGCCGTATCGGCTACCGGCGGGTAACCATGGCAGTCGTCACAGCCGGACCCTTTAAAACCTTCTGTGTGCTTGTGGCAGGCAGTGCATTTGACCCCCTTATTGTGATTATGGTCCCCGGCAGCGGTATTTTTATGAAAGGTGGTCTGCGTATGGCAGACTTCACAAATCCCGTCATACGTGCCGTCTCCGTCTGCAAATGATTTAGAGCCGGTTGATCTGAAGAAGCGCACTGTCTTGCTTCCGCTGTTTGGTGTCGCTATGGCATTGGTTATTAATTTCCCATAGATAATTGCAAAGGTATTGCCTGTAGCCGCCTTTGTCAAATCCACGGGTCCCTGGATTGTCAGCGTATCGCTGGTATTGCTGAGAATGAGATATTTGAATTTCTTTTGGGCTGTATTGGGAATGACCACCATCCCCTGGTATGCGTTCGTCGTCCACCCGGCGCCGGTCTTTGTCAATGTTGTTGCGGTTACATTAGTTGAAGTTGAAGTGTAAAGATAGCTCGCGCTCCCGAATGTATCGGACTGTTTTTGATAGTGGGGGTTGTGGCAGGTCTTGCACTCGATTGTCCAGTCTCCGTAGCCGTTATCGATCTGAAGACTGGAATGGCTCCTGACGTATGGAGCGTCTATATCGTTGTGGCAGCTCCAGCATAGTGTGTTGTACGGGGTGTCATCAATATCCAGAGGTGCATGTGATGTCCACGGTGGAAGCAAATTGGGCTGGGTCCCATAAATAAAATGGCAGGAATCACATCCGACACCATTAACACCGAAATGTGGATAATCGAGGGCATAGGTATTAATGGCAATGAGGCTGAACATCAATGCAATGATTAGTGGTCTGTAAACCGCCTTTTCTTTCATAAAGTAAGTCTCCACCCATCCATAAACCGTAAAGACGTTCTGCCTGTTGTTTTTACAGCCCTATGCTACCCACTGTACTGAGCCTAGCATTCATCTATAAAGGCAACTGCTCTATCACTCTTACATACAAGACAAGTATGCTTATACTGTATCTATATCGGTCATGGATAGAAATGCCTTTAGCTTTTTCTGTAGGCCATCTCCCTATTTCTAATAATTTATTCATAATCCTCCAATCATCAACTTTACATTCTATGACTTTAATCATTAATAAAACATTTTCTTTTCTTAATTCTTTTTCCTAATTTTGCAAACATCATGCCTAGGACATTAGTTAATCTAACGCTTGGCAAAATAAGATTTTACTTTAACTGGCTTTGCCGACATGAAAATGCAACATGAGGTAAAGAACTCAATTATAGGGGAATTTGACTCAAATGATGAAGACAAGACAACTACGTTATATCTAATTCTACCGGCAGGATAAATAGCACTCAGTCCTTCTGAATATACTAAAGAAACATTCTGTCTACGGGGAAGGATCATCCATTCCGATAATATCAAGTTACATGTATAACGATAGGCCCAATTCCCGGTCACTACAGACCCAGCTGACCCACAGCGACATTGACACCATAACGGGTACCCATCACCTTGAATCTCGCTCTCTCCACTCCGTTGGCATCAAATATCTTCACTATCGCACGGTTCCTCTCCCCAGGTCCCGCCCCTGCCACTATCTCCGACACCCCGTCATCGTCCACATCTCCACTCGCCACATTCACCCCATACTGCTTCGTTATATATGCCATGAACTCCGTCTCCTTCTCCCCGTTCCTGTCATATACCCTTATCTCATCCCTCGCCCTCCGGTCAGGCCCTGCTCCCGTTATCACTTCCCCATACCCGTCTCCGTTTACGTCCCCTACCGCCACGCTTACACTATTGCGGTACTGCGTTGTTATGTTATTTGCCATATCATATACATATACCTTTACCTCTGCCGCGTTCTCCTCCCCTTCCCCCGCTCCCACCAATACCTCATTGTACCCGTCTCCGTTGAAATCCCCACTTGCCACGTTTGCCCCATATTTGTTCTGCCCTGCCTCTATCCTCAAATTCGTCAGCTCATTGCCGCTCTTATCATATACCCTTATCTCCGCCGGGCTGTTTGCCCCCGGCCCAGGCGCTGTTATGATCTCATCTATTCCGTCCTTGTTTATGTCCCCTGCCGCTACATTTACCCCATATCCATATCCATGCGCTATGAACTCCACCCCCGTATCTGTTCCGTCTGCCTTAAATACCTTCACTAACCCCTCATTGTCCTCCCCAGGCCCTGCCCCCACTATTATGCTCCCCCTTCTCTCAGGCTCCTCCACCACATTCGCTTCATACTCCCCATGAAACGCTATCGTCCCCTCTGCCCCTAATACCTGGTTCTGTGATGGCGGCGTTGTATATCCCACTACATCTCCATACACTATCGCATATGTACCCGTCGGAGCACCCTGTGTCCACGCTGCTCCGCTTCCGCTATAGGACGCTGCTCCGCTTATCGTAAACGTCGCACCCTCTACGTTTGTCGTTACGTTTATCGTCCCCGTCTCTTGTATTATGTTTAACGTCACTGCTATCACTGCAGGGCTTGCTATCGCTCCCTCTCCTGTTACCGTTATCGCCCCCGTATGCGTCCCTACGGGCATCGACGTGTCCACTGTCACTCCTATACTGTCATTGCCCGTCCCTGCATCTTTGTCTATCAATATCCAGCTCCGGTCCTTTGCCGCGCTCCAGCTCAATGTCCCGGCCCCCACATTGCTTATTGTCAGCTCCTGTCCCGATGGATTTGATCCGTTCGTTGATGTAAATGTCAACGACATCGGCGCTACCGACAGCTCCGGTGTCGGCAATACCTCAAGCGCTACATTCACTACCTCTGTCGCCCCTGTTGCCGCACTTATACTCACCCTCCCGCTATATGTCCCTGCCTCAAGCCCGCTCAGGTTGACTCCCACTTCCACTGTCCCTGTTCCGCCTTCCTCCACCGCTCCGCCTTCCGCTGACAGCGTTATCCACCCCTCGCTTGCCACGGCGCTCCAGCTCAATATACCTTTCCCTTTATTGCTTATTGTTACCGCCTGCCCTTCGGGACTGCTTCCACTCTTCCCCTGAAAGCTCAGACTCAACGGCTCTACTTCCATCTGCGTGTACTGCCCTACCCCATACACCTCCACCTTACCCGTTGACAACGACGCCACATATAACCTATTGCTCCCTCCTATCGTTATCCCCATCGGCGTCCTTACCGGATGCTCCACATCATATACGTCCCCAAGATACGTCCCCGTGTTGTCATACACTATCACTACATTATGAAATGAGTCCGTCACATATATCCTTCCCTCTCCATCCACCGCTACATGCTGCGGCCTGAACATCTGCCCCACCTGGTTGCCATACCGGCTGAATCCCCTCTTAAACACCCCATCCATATCAAATACCTGTATCCTCGCCCCTTCTATCCAACTTCCATACGAATCCTTCGTTAACTGATGATCAAGCACTATCAGCTCCCCTGCCCCCCTGTCTATCGCTATTGACGTCGGGTTATGAAACTGCCCGTCCCCATTCCCCGCACTCCCTATCGTGCTGTTGTATGTCCCGTCCCCATTATAGACCTTTACCGCATCCCCCTCCTTGTCCACCACGTATACTCTCCCAGCTTCACCTATCTCGATGTCATTGGGCTGGCTGAATTCCCCGTCCCCGCTCCCAAGCTTGAACAAAAACTCATACCCCGAATCATATACCTCTACGTTCCCGCTGTCTTTGTTCCCTATGTATACCCTTATCCCTTCATCCACTGCCACGCTTATCGGCCTGCTCAGCCCCGATATCGTACCCGTATATCTTCCGCTCTGACTGTACACCAACACACGGTTATTCACCGACTCCGCTACAAATAAACACTCATACTTGTCTAACGCCACGTTCGTCGGCGCACTCACCTCCGCACTCACCGCCTCCAATCTCTCATATGCAGGCATCGCTGCACCGCTTGCTTTGCTATGGCTTAAAATAAGGAAAAATAAGGATTGATACTGTTAAGAAAAGGACAAATATAATTCTGTGCCGCCTTAAAACAAGTTTACACATAAAATACCCCCTTATTATTTCTGACTATATATACGGATATTTTTCAGCAAAACTTCAGAAGAATATTATTATATTCAACTAAGGGGAAACGCTAAGAGGAGTCGGAACAAAACAAGCTCACTTCTCAACGCACATCCAGATAGCAGACACAATCCCTGGACCATCCAAACAATACATGATAGCAGGCATAAGCAGATGAGTTAAAAAATGATCTCTTTATCCTATTTGCCACCTATCTTTTCAAGCATTTGTTTTGACTTAATGCCGACTATTAACTTTGGAAACATCTCCGACACAATTTTATAACCCTTGACGGCTTCTTCCGTATTACCGAGATTATAATTTGCTTCGGAGTACATAAAGATCATAGAGGCCCTGGGCTGCTTCCCCTTTTCAAGATATTCGTGGTACACCGGAGAGGCCAGTTTCAAAAGCCTGTTCCATTCTGCATTCTTATAATAGCTATTGCTTAACGTATCATCGATAAATCCTTTTATATATGACTGGGGATATTTTTCGAGAAACTCATTGTACTTTATTTCAACCTTGTCATATGCCGGGGGAGAATAATCTTCCACGTATATGGTAATTAACTTCCAGTAACTTTCCTGTGCAAGAGGGGCTTGGGGATAATCCCGGATTATATTTTCATACAGTTCTTCTATCTTCGGAAGCACAGTCTTCCTATCATCGGTTGATTCAATAAGCTCAAGCACACTGGTAAACAGCTCAAGTGATTTTGTTTCTTCCAATGTCGGCGCAGGGGCCATTTTGGTCTCTGTCGACGGCTTTATTTCCTCGGCTTTTTCCGTTTCTGCTTTTTTGGGCGCTGCCGCACATGAATATATTAATACAACAATGAATGCCGGCAATAATAAATGCCAAATATTGTTTCTCATTATGCCTCCCCTGGGAATTAGAATATTATAAATATCATTTCGATAACAACATAACTGAAGCAGCGACCTTTTGCAATACCCCTCCATCGCGTCATTTAAATTGCTGTCCGTCCCAACATATGTCTATTCGGCCCTTTTTTTGCAAACTAAAGTATTACATATATAAGCCGATTTTATCACTGTAACCTAAGAGCGACATACAAAATG
>JACRQA010000039.1 GCA_016222915.1 Nitrospirota bacterium
TGCCTACAGTGTCTTTAGGGTGGGCCTTTCCGGCATAGACAATCTGTATATTGCCTGTACCGATTTGTTCAAGCCTCATTAAGTCTGAAAATAACAGGTCCGCTCTTTTATATGCGGTGGCCCTCCTTGCAAAGCCTATCGTCAATGTGTCGCAGTCCATGCCGGAGTCTGAAATGGAATTGACATAATCTATAAGTAGTTTCTTAGCCTCCTGGTGCGCGCCCCAGAGTTCATCATCGGGGATGGCGCCTATCCTCACGAATATTTCAGGCTCATTGGCCCATCCGGGGAGATATTTATCATAGATTTTTTTCATACTGTCACAGGTCCATGTGTATGAATGCACGCCGTTTGTTATGGCATTTATCTGATATCCGGGGAACATGCTCTTTGAAACCTGACCATGCTTCTTAGCGACCCCGTTGACGTACTTACTTAAATTGAAGCCGAGAAGTGTCATGTTGACTTTATTCTCGCCAGCAAGCTTTTTCATGATGTTTTCTGGGAAATAGTCTCCAAATACTTTTTTAAACAGCTCATAAGAAAATTTGTCATGTCCCGCTTCAACAGGCGTGTGCGTTGTAAACACGCACAAGTCTTTAACAGACTCGGTGTCCCATATGTGTTCTTCATCCCAGACCGCTTCTATGTCTTTTTTGAATTCATGCAGCAGCTCAAGGGTAAGAAATGCAGCGTGCCCTTCATTCATGTGATATTTTTTGACCTGGAACCCAAGTTTCTTCAGCATTCTTACTCCGCCGATACCAAGGACCATCTCCTGCTTTATTCTATAATCCTCTCCGCCGCCGTAAAGATGGTCCGTTAGGGTCCTGTCTTCAGGACTATTTTCCGGCAAGTCGGTATCAAGATATATAACAGGAACCCTGCTTCCGCCCCTTGGGCTCTCTACGAAATATACCCATGCCTGTATATAAACTTTTCTGCCCTCAACAGTGACCGAGACCTTTTCCGTTGACTTTTTCAGGAGCCTCGAGGGGTCCCATATGGCAGGATGTTCGATCTGGTGGCCTTTTGCATCAATTTCCTGGAGGAAATAGCCTTTTCGGCTGATCAGCGTGACAGCTATGAAGGGTAAGCAAAGGTCGGCGGCCGATTTGACCGTATCACCGGCAAGTACTCCCAGTCCTCCTGAATAAGTGGGTATTTCATCCCTGAGACCTATCTCCATCGAGAAATAAGCTATCTTCGGTTCCGTGATGTACTTTTCAAGTATTGTCATTGCAGCGTATTATACCAGATTTAATTAATGATGTTGAGACAGCCGGTCAACTTATTTTTCAAATAGAAATTATTCTTTTTTTCATCGAAGTTGGATAGCGTATCTAAGCATAGTTCTCGGCATTTCAGCTTAATACTTTAACAACATACAGGCAGAAACACTGAATCCCGGTTCTAACGGTGTTTCATATTTATTGTTCGAATCAGGAACGTCTGCCAGGGTGTCATTTCTCTATGGCTTATTCTCAGGGGTCTTATGGTTGGCTCCGGAGGGAAGCCTCATGAGGATTTGTAAGCGGCCTTCAGTTGACCGCATGCCGCTGAAATGTCCGCCCCCATGCTTTTTCTGATCATCGCAGTCATGCCGGCTTTTTGGAGGATCTTTTGGAAGGCGAAGACATTGCTTTCCAATGGCGGTTTTAAATCTTCAGTGTTATCGAGAGAATTATATGGAATAAGGTTTAATTTTGATTTTATTCCCGCCAGCAGTTTCACAAGCCGCCTTGCGTCATCCGGCGAATCATTTATCCCATCCAGTAGAACATATTCAAAAGTTATTCGCCTCCTCGGAGGTAACGGGAAATCCCTGCACGCCCGGATAAGCTCCTTCAGCGGGTATTTCTTATTGATCGGCATAATCCTGTTTCTTGTGTCGTCGGTTGTAGCGTTTAGTGATACGGCAAGGTTTACAAGCGGTTTGATTTCAGCCAGCTTCCGTATTCCGGGGACTATCCCGGAAGTGGATACCGTGATCCCCCTCCTGGAGAAACCCATCAGATCAGTTAATATAGACAGTGCCCTGCCGACCTCATGTAAATTATTAAGGGGCTCTCCCATTCCCATAAAGACTATGTTGGTGATATCGGTTTTATCTTCACTGTGTGATGTCCCCGGTGACTCCTTTATGAATGTATCAATGGCGGAGGATGTGCCGTTTGTCCGCTGCCGTGAAATAAACCTTCTTACAAAGATGACCTGATCAACGATCTCGTAAGCCCTGAGGTTTCTTTTCAGCCCCAGTCTGCCGGTCATACAGAACTTGCAGCCGACGGCACAGCCGGCCTGGGATGAGATACATTGTGTGAAGCGCCCCTCTCCCTTACTGTTAGGTATGAGCACGCTCTCAATCGTTTGCCCGTCCTCCAGCTCAAACAGGAATTTCTGAGTTCCATCTTTAGATACCTGTCTCCTGAGGAGGGTCAGGTTGCTGATGACGGCAATATTATACAGCTCCTCTCGAAAGGCCATGGAAAGATCGGTCATCTCATCAAAGGACACGGCCAGTTTTTTGTATATCCAACTGATAATCTGGTTTGTCCTGAATTGTTTTTGACCGGCCCGTTCCATAAAAAGGAAGAGGTCCTGTTTCGATAATTGCTTGAGGTTGGTTTTCATCTGTTATTACTCGTTATGGGAAAATGGATTACAGTTATTATCGGGAAAGTATTTTGAATGGTCAAGTGGGTCACCCGAATAATGCAGACGTTGGGAAATAATATATATGCAGTAAACAGATTTACGCGGAAGGCAGATTGTCAGGACTTCTTCCGAGTATTTTGAGAAAGGTGGCAGAGACGTCCGGATCAAATTGCGTTCCGGCACATTGTCTTATTTCAGCCATAGCGAAGTCCAGGCCGCGTGAGGGCCGATAGGGTCTGTCGGATATCATTGCGTCATATGAATCGGCAACACATAATATTTTGGCGAGGGGGTGGATGTTATCTCCCTTTAGTCCGTCGGGATAGCCCGTTCCGTCAACTCTTTCATGATGCGACCTTACGATCGGGATAATATTCCTGAGACCTTTTATGGGCTTCAGAATATCTTCTCCTTTTATGGTATGCTGCCTGATCAGGGTGCGCTCGACAGAATCAAGCTTGTCCGGCTTATCAAGGATTTCATCATATGTCCCTATTTTCCCGATGTCGTGTAAAAGGGCGGCCATCCGGAGTGTCTCAATCTCGCGTTCATCCAGGCCCATTTCCCTGGCTATGACGGTCGCATAGGTGGCGACATCAGTGGAGTGCCCTCTTGTCCATGGGCTTTTCGCGTCGATAATGTTTGAGAAGGTCACAATAAGGCTGTTATGGATTTCTTTGAGGTCTTTATAGGCGGAGTCGACATCCTTCAGCATATTGAAGAAGGCGTCTTTTGACTGGCCCAGTTTTTTCTCTTTCTCCTTGGAGTCGGTAATGTCAATCAGCACATGAACAAACGAGGTGATTCCACCTTTGCCGTCAGACATGGGGGTGATGCTTTCATTCATAAAAATGTCATTCTTGTGATCATAATATTCGTATGTTTTTGTAGTGCGAAGGCAGGCTGCTTTAAGGGCGGCGCAATCGCTGACTGCTTTATTTTGTTTACATACGATCTCATTGCATCTTTTGCCGGAGACCAGTTCTCTCATGGGGACGCCGGCCATGCGTTCAATATACTTGTTGGCCCGGATAATGGTGCAGTCGCTGTCGGTCAGCAAAACACCATAGGGAATGGAATCAAATGTGACCTTCCATTCATGGGCGGCGTGCTTCAACTGCTCCTCTGATATCATGGTTTTAATAAGGAGCTTTCGCCTTTCGTTTACCAGATAAGCGGTCACATGTGCGCCGACAAGGGTGCTGAAAATAATCAGATGGAAAAAGATATCAGCCGGGGACCGAACGGAAAAAAGGTGATTGAAAAGGGCCCCCTGATGATAAGTATAATCATAATATATATATGATCCGGCAATCAGCCAGCCGAAAAGTATTATAAAAACCGCATGCCTTGATTTCATGATATGGGTCCCGGGTCGTGTTTTGATGATTTTGTCTTCAATGCCTCTATCTCATTTTTCAGCTCTATCATTCTCAACTCCCTGCCTACAGCCATTTCGTAAAACGTCTCAAGTTCCCTGACCCGCATTATGAGCTCGTTTTCGAGTTCTATTTTTTCCGTAATGTCACATACCCGTTCAACTACCGATACAATATTGCCGGAGAGGTCCCTCAGCGGATAGGCCACTGTTTCGACATTGATCTTACTGCTGTTTCCGTTGAAATGGGTGTGGATGATTTTACTGCTGGCCCCTGTGTCAAAGGCATTTTTTACGCTGCATTCTTCTCCAACCAAATAGCAGGGTCTTGTATTGCGGTGAGACACCTCAAAGCAATGCCTGCCCATTATTTCACTGGCCGAGGTCTTGGTCTGTTTTATATAACTGCTGTTTGCATAGATTATCTCAAAGTTGCGGTTTACAACGACCATTCCGTCCTGCATGCCTTCAAGTATGGAGGAAAAGAAGAGCTCCTGTTTCTTTGTCAGCTCCCCCATCGTTTTCTGGTCAGTTACGTCCATGATCATTCCGGACAAGACGTCTCCCTCCAGATTGGCGCTTATGAGCACATGCTTGATTTTGCCTCTTTTGGTGAGAAGGTCGACCTCGTAATTACTGACGTTGCCCGCTTCCATGAGCTTCCTGATTAAGCCTTCCCTTTGCGCGAGTTTATCATATAGCAACAAGACACTGCATTTGATCATCTCTTCGGGAGTGTTAAACTCAAGCATGTCAGCCAGGGCTTTATTTACATAGAAAATATGGCCTTTGATATTGGTTTTATATACACCGATAAGGGCATTATCCAGAAGGTTCTGATATTTGGTCTCAGCCTCTTTCAGCATATTTTCGGTCTGGGTTTTAAATGTTATGTCTTTTAGAATTTTAACAATATGGTCCACCTTATTATTTGAATTGTCCATTACCGGCGTAGCAGTGATGTCAAAGATCCTTTTTTCCCCTGTCTTTAATATGAAAGGGTACCGGATGGATACGGGCTTGCCGGTTTTGAAAACCTCAGCGTGGGGGCAACGCTTAAACTCGTAATTAATATTACAGGGTGTAGGCAGGCGGTGAAAGAAGTCATGGCACGTAAGACCACGGATGCCGTTATTAATTCCAAAGACCCGGTGCGCTGCTGCATTGGCATAGGTTATTTTATAGTCTCTGTCGATAAGTACTATACCGTCGCTTACGCTGTCTGTAATTGCTTTAAAAACATTTGGCGTCTCGTTCATTTATGCTCTCCCCAAATTGTTAACGGACCCTTAACCATTTCCGTATTGATACTGCAACCGCCTATATACGGAGAGCCGAGATACTATTTCCCATTTTATTTTTAGCAAAAGCAATGCCATGATAGAAAGTAAATATTTCAAGCAGTTAGTTTTAGTAAAGTTGGTCAATTGACAACAACCTTGCCAAAATGACATGGATATTGACCAGGCCAATGATGGATAAGAAGACAGAATGAGGTATGTTAGTTCATTTTCTGCTGAGTCTGTGGACCATCTCTACAAGGGCAATAACATTGTCGCGAGGTGTCTCCGGGACAACGCCGTGCCCAAGGTTAAAGACATGCCCGCTTGCCGAGGATGCCCTGTCCAGGACGTCTTTTACACGCAGCTCTATCTTATCTTTAGGAAGGAACATTGACAAAGGGTCCAGATTCCCCTGGACTACTACATCACCGCCGAGTCTTCGTATAGCGTCATCAAGGTTGATCCTCCAGTCGACGCCGAAAACATCGGCGCCTGAGGTCTTGATTTCCTCCAGCAGACCTGCGGTTTCCCCTACGAAGTAGATGACGGGAACTACTTCCCGCTTTTCGTCACGCATCCACTGTTTCAGGTCGCTTATGATCTTCCTGACGTAACAAAGCGCGCAGTCCCGGAAATCAGAAGGTGAGAAAATCCCTCCCCAGGTATCAAATATCTGCACAGCCTGAGCCCCTGCGCTGATCTGGGCCTTCAGGTACCCGGTAATTGTGGCAGTAATTTTATCCATCAAGGATTTATACAAGTCGGGCTTTTCGTATATCAGTCTCTTGGTATTCAGAAAGTTTTTTGAAGTGCCCCCTTCGATCATATATGTAGCGGTTGTAAAGGGCGCGCCCGCAAATCCGATAAGCGGCACCCTGTCTGCAAGCTCTTTCCTGAGAATACGGATAGCATCCATAACAAACCTCATTGAATCTTCAGGGTCAGGAACATATAGTTTATCAACAGTGTCTTTATCTCTTATTGCCGGGCTAAGAAGAGGACCTTTGCCTTCATGAAAATCCAGTCCCTGGCCCATGGCCTCACATGGTATAAGAATATCTGAGAACAGGATGGCAGCATCAACGTTCAGTATGTCAACGGGCTGGAGCGTGACTTCCGCAGCCAGTTCAGGTGTCTTGCACATTGTCAGGAAATCGGCCTTGCCCCTGACCGCCTTGTACTCAGCCAGATATCGTCCTGCCTGCCTCATGATCCAGATGGGCGTGTATGGGACTTTTTCTCCTCTACAGGCTTTTAAGAATGTATCGTTCATTTTCGACTCCGTTCTTTAATTGTCTTACTATGAAAGGGCGAGGTGACCTCGTCCCTACGATTTGGACATTTTCTTTATCTTGTATGGTATGTATCCGCAGAAGGGCTCCTCCTCCAGATAGTCGCCGGACACTGCATAGGCCCTGGCCCTGCATCCTCCGCAGACGTTCACGTATTCGCATGAGCCGCATCTGCCTTTATATTTCTTGAAGTCTCTCATTTCCAGGAAGAGCTCAGAATTTTCCCAGATGTCTTTAAAGGATTTCTCTTTAAGGTTTCCCGCTGATTTCGGGAAATAACTGCACGGCAGCACGTTTTCATCAACATCGATAAGGCAGATGACCTGGCCTGCGATGCATCCCTTGGAGCCGCCGGTGGAAAATTTGAGGCTCCTGCGCTCGAACTTTTCGCCTTCCTCTTTCTGCTTCTGAAGGACCACCCGGTAATAATGCGGGGCGCAGGTAGGTCTCACGAGCAGGTCCTTCTCATTCTTCTCCATCTGATAATGCCATTCAAGCAATTCTTCATAGTCTTCTTTTGAAATAAGCTCATTCATAATATCTTCGCCCCTGCCCGTAGGCACTATCATGAACATGTACCACGCAGTGGCCCCGAGCTTCTTGGCGAGTTTATAGACCTTTGGGATTTCCTGCTGATTGCGCTTTGTAAAAGATGAGTTTATCAGAAACTTGATGCCGTGCTTGTTAAACAA
>JACRQA010000026.1 GCA_016222915.1 Nitrospirota bacterium
GTGTCAGAAGCGTCTAATCTCCTTCAGGTGCAGGACAAGTTATTGATGAGCGTCCCGGAAGTGGCACAGGTATTCGGCAAGGCAGGAAGGGCGGAGACAGCGACGGACCCTGCGCCGCTTGAGATGTTTGAGACCGTGGTCAATCTCAAACCCGAATCAGAGTGGCGGGAAGGCATGGACATGGTCAAGCTCAAGAACGAGATAAATGACACGCTGAGCATACCGGGGGTCTCCAATTCCATAACCATGCCCATCAAGGCGCGGATCGACATGAACGCTACCGGAATAAAAACAAATGTCGGAGTCAAGGTCATCGGCCCGCATCTTGAAGAGATAGAAAGGATTTCAAGGGAAGTCGAAGATGCTATCAAAAAAATACCCGGGACCAGAAGCGCATACGCCGAAAGGGTGACGACAGGATACTTTCTCGATATCAAACCCAGACGCGAGGCGATAGCGCGTTACGGCCTTACAATGGAAGACGTCCTGGATACGGCAGAAGCCGCAATTGGGGGAATGAACGTTACTACCACGGTTGAAGGCAGGGAGCGTTATACAGTAAACATCCGTTATCCACGAGAATTAAGGAACGATGTTGAAAAGATAAAAAGGATACTTATTCCAGTTATGGGTCAAGGGCCAAGATCCAGGGGGCAAGGGGGCGAGGGAATGGGTCCTTCTTCAACTCTCAACTCTCAACTCTCAACTCCTAACTCTTTACAAGTCCCTCTCGGCGAGCTTGCCGAAATCAATCTCACTAAAGGGCCTACGGCCATCAGGAGCGAAGAGGGTCTTCTTACTAATTATGTATTCGTGGATTATTCGGGCAGTGACCTTGGAGGCTATGTGGAAACCGCCAGGGAAAAGGTCTCGTCTGCAGTAAAACTGCCGGCAGGCTACAGGCTCGTATGGAGCGGCGAATATGAATATCTCATCAAGATGCAGGAAAGGCTGAAGCTGGTCATCCCTCTGACTCTCCTGATAATATTCGTGCTTTTATATTTGAATACAAAATCGGTGATCAAGACAGTGATCGTGCTTTTGGCTGTCCCGTTTTCACTAGTCGGCTCCTTCTGGCTCCTGCATATCCTTAATTACAACATGAGCATAGCAGTCTGGGTCGGTATTATAGCCCTTGCCGGTCTGGACGCGGAAACAGGCGTTGTGATGCTTCTGTATCTCGATCTGGCTTATGAGCAGTGGAAAAAAGAAGGAAGAATGAACAACCCCGAAGACCTCAAAGACGCCATCATGCACGGCGCAGTAAAGAGGATAAGACCAAAACTCATGACCGTAAGCGTGATCCTCGCCGGTCTTGTCCCGATCATGTTCAGCTCCGGCGCAGGCTCCGATGTCATGAAGCGCATAGCAGCGCCGATGATCGGCGGTGTCATCACTTCAGAGATACTTGAGCTGACTATCTATCCTGCGATTTATATGCTGTGGAAGGGGAGAAAGTTCAGGAAGTAGTGGTGCCCCTATGTGGTTGTTGCCCTTGATTGGGCAGGACATGGTCCTGCCCCTACGACAGCACTTCTCTGATCAGCCCCCTGTCAACGTCTTCTTCGATCCTGACCTTGCCTATGGATTCGGGAAGAATAAACCTGAGCTTGCCGGCTTTGGCTTTCTTGTCGACTTCCATTGCGCTTATCATTTCTGAAACATTCAGATCATCCGGGACCCGGCTGGGGAGGTTATACATCTCAACAAGCTTCCTTAAACGGATGGCTTCGTCTTTTTGGAATATTTTCATCCGCACCGCGAGGTCTGCTGCCGCGCACATGCCTATAGCGATGGCCTCACCGTGAAGATATCTTTTGTACCCGGTGACTGTTTCAATGGCGTGCCCGATCGTATGCCCGAAATTTAATATAGCTCTCAGACCGCCTTCTCTTTCGTCCCTCGACACAACGTCTGCCTTGATTTCACAGGACCGTCTGATTATATTGATAAGACCGTCGCCAAGGGAAAGGATATTCTCCATGTTTGTTTCCAGGTCATCAAAGAGCTTTCCGTCTGCGATGACCCCGTACTTTATTATCTCCGCCATTCCAGCGTAAAACTCTCTTTTCGGGAGGGTCCTCAATATGTCGATATCTATAAGCACGAGAGACGGCTGGTAAAAGGCGCCGATCATGTTTTTTCCCAGAGGATGGTTAACGCCGGTCTTGCCGCCTACGGAACTGTCCACCTGCGCAAGAAGTGTGGTAGGCACCTGCATATACCTGATGCCACGCATGTAAGTTGAAGCTATAAATCCTGTGATGTCCCCGACCACACCTCCTCCAAATGCGATCAATAAAGAGTCCCTGTCAAACCTGGCCTTAAGAAGCTTGCTGTGTATGTAATAAATCCACAGCAGGTCCTTATATTCTTCGCCGTCAGGGATTAGAATGATCTCAGGAACGATATGATACTGCCTGAGCGGGCCGAAGAGCAGGTCCTTGTAGAGAGGGAATATCGTTGTATTGCTGATTATGGCGATCTTTGAAGGGCGGAATTTTTTTATTCTGAGCCCCAGCTTCGGCAGGACCTTACTCCCGATGACGATATTGTAGCTCCTCTCATTCAGGTCCACTGCAACGCCCGGATGATCAAGACCGAGCCTGTCGATGATCTCATTGGCCGATTCCCGGGGGGTTATATAATTGGTGTCTATGGAGGTGTCTGCCTGTTCGTAGAGTTTTATGCGCGCTGAAAGCAGATTATTGATTTCCTGCAAAGGCTCTTCGACATCAAGGAGCGGTCTCTTTCCGCCTTCAGTCATTACCCTCTTAAGGATTATCTCCGGCTCGGCCTTCAGCCATACGATGATCCCGTTTCTCCCGAGGTTCTCCACATTTTTCCTGTTCTTGATGACACCGCCGCCTGTCGCAATCACGACGTTGCGCATCATCGATACTTCTTTGACAGTGTCCTGTTCGAGTTTACGGAAATGGTCCTCGCCCTTTTCCTTGAAGATAAGTGAAACAGGCTTTCCTTCCTTTTCTTCAATCAGCTTGTCCGTGTCCACAAACTGATAACCGAGCATTCTGCTCAGCTCCTTGCCGACAGAAGTCTTGCCTGTGCCCATAAAGCCTGTGAGAACTATTTTCATAATTCAAACTCCAAATTACAACCATCAAATTACAAATAATATTCAAATTACAATCTCCAAATATAAACTACTATTGGAATTTTGATAATTGTAATTTATTTGTTATTTGGGATTTGTGTTTTGGTATTTATTCTTTAAAATTCCCTTATCTGTTTAAGATACCCAGAATAGTTCCTCTTGATCTCTTCTATGCTGTCACCACCGAACTTATCGAGGAAACAGTCCGCAATTACCAGCGCCGTGACCGCTTCGCCGATGACTGATGCTGCCGGGACCGCGCACGTGTCCGATCTTTCATAGGCGGCCAGGAACTTCTTCTTTGTATTTATGTCGATTGAAGAAAGAGGGGTCTTCAGGGTCGGAATGGGTTTCATCGCAGCCCTCAAAATAATCGGCATGCCATTGCTCATTCCGCCTTCAATCCCTCCGGCATTATTGGTCTTCCTGTAGAAGCCGCCGGATACAGGGGCACGGCCCGCCGTGCCCCTACGATAATAAATCTCATCCATCACTTCTGAACCGAAGCTCCGTGCCATTTCAAATCCCATTCCGACCTCAACACCCTTGATAGCCTGGATGCCCATGATCGCGTATGAAAGTTTAGCCTCAAGTTTCCGGTCCCATTGGCTGTAGGAGCCAAGTCCGGCCGGCACTCCCAGGACAGCGACTTCAAATACGCCGCCGAGGGTGTCCCCTTTTTTGATTGCGGCCTTAATTTTCGTGATCATTTTGTCTTCAGCTTTTAGATCAGGGCATCTTACCTGAGATGCTTCCGCTTTGTTGAAAAGCGAAAGCAAGTTGTTCCCTGACCCTTGACCCTTGACCCCTGACCCCTGTCTTCTAATTCCGCCGATTTCAGTTACATAGCTGATGACCCGAATATCAAATTCAGAGAGAAACTTCTTGGCTACCGCTCCAGCCGCTACCCTTGAGGCCGTCTCACGCGCGCTTGAACGTTCAAGTACATTTCTTAAATCCCTGTGACTGTATTTCAGTGCGCCTGTCAGGTCTGCATGCCCTGGGCGGGGACGGGTGACCACCCCCCCTAACCCCCCCTTATTAAGGGGGGGAGAAGGGAGGATATCGGGATTCATTATTGTTTCCCAGTTGGCCCAGTCCTTGTTTTCAATCATAAGTGAAATAGGAGAGCCGAGGGTCTTTCCGTGGCGTACCCCGGAGAGTATCTGTGCGCGGTCAGACTCTATCTTCATGCGGCCTCCCCTGCCGAAACCCTTCTGTCTCCTTGCGAGGTCTTTGTTAATGTCATTTGCAGACAAGGCAAGGTTTGACGGGACCCCGTCGATAATGCAGGTCAGGGCCCGGCCGTGTGATTCACCTGCTGTAAGACATCTCAGCTTGGGCATGTCTATACAGTCCATTCTGAATTTAGCATTAACTATGTTATTAAAATTGAAATGTAATGTAAAGCGGAATCGAGGATGACCTTTTACGGAAGATAAAAAACGGGACCAGGTGTAACCTGATCCCGCTATATATACAGCTTAAAACTTATTTACTCAAGGAATAATCTGGCCTGAGGCGGTTGCAAAGTATTTAACTCCCTTCCATGTAACTTCAACTACAATGATGGCAGGACCAGTTTGACCTATACCAGATACATTAACAGGAAATCTGATAGGTCCTGACGATAAACCATCTGCTATCGGGCTTGGAACAAAGGCCGTTAACGTTCCACCACTCCCCGTTTTAGTTACAGTGATGGTTGTGCCGCCAATAGGCGCATTGAGGTTCACATCAGCAATTATAATTTCAAAATCCAAGGATCCTCCAAGAGGTACGGCAAAAGTACTCGATGGTTTTGTCCCTAAACAATCAGCATCTGTTGCATCACAAACTATATCAACATATACAGGATTGCCGGTAAACATCACGTCTTGCCTTTGGTAAATCATCTTGCTGGTCTGCCTGGCCGCGCAAACATACGCAGGGTTTGCATTGGGCCCGTCCCAGCATCCATTTGGGACATTGTATTGACCATCGTTGTTTGCGTCAATAAATATCTCAAAGGGATCAGTGCTCGCTACCGTATATGGAGTTTCAGTTACCGCATTATAGCAAAATGCATTCGTACCGTCATTTCTGCACCCGTCGCCATTTTTATCATAAAATGGCTCATCCATATCTTCAAAATCCTCTCCGGGGTCATATATGCCATTGGCATTTGCATCGTCATATGCTTCCTCACCCATGACAGTAGCAAATACCGTTGAACGGCCGTCTCTTGGATGATAAGTTGTGGATATGCCGAAGGTAGAAAGTACCTGAGCCCGCAGAGTTGTCTCGCTTGCAATTTCAGCAATGTCGGCAGGCATCGGGTTCTGGGTCCTGAGAATTACCGAGGTCGCTCCGTTTGCGTTTACAGCACCGTTTGCATCTATAGCGCCGGCTTCTGTGTAAAAAGAAATAGAGGTCCCTTGAAGGACATTGTAATTTCCAAACCTGTCTGCAACAAATGCAGAAATTGTTGACTGATCATTTACATAGCCCATGCTTCCCCTGTCAGTATATCCTGCAAGATTGAATAAAGTCGTAGAAATGGAGAAGTGCGCTGCTGAAGGGACACCACCACCTATAGACATTACCGCTGAAGAAGATGATATGGTCACTGCCGGGGGTCCTGCAAGTGTCACTGTCGCAACAATAGTAACTGTCCCTGCAATGGTCCCACTATGGAGAAATACCGAGGCTTCACCATCAACGGTTGATACAGTTTCAGTCGTTGGGGTACCATCGTCCCGCGTGCCGATATATTCTCCACCGTTATCGGGTGTTCTTCCGCCGCCGGGCCCACTCATGACTAAGGCAACTGATATACCGTCCACAACAGGATCGCCGTTTATGTCCGTCACAACGAATTTGACCAGAGAAGTCTCTGTCTGGCCGAATCCCCGGAGTCCAATTGCCTGCGGTGTGGCAGCATCAAACACGATACTGCCGGATAAAGGCGCTTCAACGGTTACGGAAGCTATACTGGTAACAGACCCGGCTTTCACCGTTACTGTAGCCGTACCCTGAGTCGAGCTTTGTGTATTTAATGTGGCAGTAGCAACTCCGTTTGATACAGTGGCAGCGGATGCGATGCTGCCATTATTGGTCGAAAAAACAACCTGTGTTCCATCGGATACATTTACTCCATTGCTGTCCTTGACAGTTGCAGAAACACTAACCGTCCCACCGATTGTAACAGTAGCCGGGGTAGTTGTAAGGGTTATTGTGGCCGGCACAGTTGCACCGCCATCTGTTTCCGACAATCCACTTGGTGTTGTGTCGTTACCACCATGCGCTGGAAGGTCGCTGCCTCCTCCCCCCCCGCTACCCCCACACGTATATGTTAATAACACAACTAATAATAATAAGTATTTATGAATTGACATTAAACGCCTCCCCATTATTCCGTCTTGACTTCAAATGTTGCTGTTCCGGGTTCGGCTGCCCCGGAGACGACCATTAAATTACCCGTATATGCAACCTCACCTCTTTGATATCTGATTTTTAGATAAAAAGTGCCGTTGTCATCTGTTGTTGCAGTCATAGGATTATCTTTAGGAGTGTCGCCATCAAAGAACTGAACTAGCCCCGCCTCACTCGGTATGGCCCATGGATATGTAATATTTAACTTTATACAGTCAAGAGGTATTCCATCGCTGTTTTTGACCGAAATCGAAAAAAAGTATGTATCCCATGCTGTACCGGTAGTACCATCAATTATTGATTCAGTTGCGGGACTGACAGTGATTGTGGCGTCCTCTGGAGCAGAAGACCCGTCACCGCAGCTTAGTAAACCTCCGCTACTGCCGTTGCCCCCCCCTCCACAGCCTGTAATTATAAATAAAAGGCCGACCAGCGCCAGGGACATAATATATTTTCTTAGCATTACTCCTCCCATATTACCTGTCAGTGTTAAATATCTTCTCCTTGGTTATTACCGCCGGACCGCATTATTAATTCAGGCTGTAATAATCCATCGGCGTATTTTCGACAGAACTTTAATGACTCTTTTTTCAACATTACTTAACGATCCTTGGCGTAATAAAAACCAGTATTTCAGTCGTCACATCTGTATCAAGCTCTTTTTTGAAAAGCCATCCCAGAATGGGTATATCCCCAAGTCCCGGGACCGCGTTTTCACTGGTTGTAGCATTCTTTTTATAAATGCCGCCAAGGGCCAAGGTATCTCCGTCATTGATCAAGACCTGCGTTTCAACCTCATTCGTATCAATAGTAGGCACCTGACTGGTGCCGGACGTACGTGAGAAATCCGCCTCATTTTTCTTGACCTCAAGTTTCATCAGAATGGTCCCTTCAGGAGTGATATGGGGAACAACTATGAGTTCCAGCGCGGCATCGACAAATTCAGTTTTAGTGCCTTCCTGAGAGATTGTTTCGTAAGGTATTTTCTTGCCCTGCCTGATAACGGCCTTCTGGTTGTCCATAGTCACGATTCGCGGGCTTGATATGACCTTGCCCTGACCTGTGCTTTCAGCAGCGGAAAGCTGTATATCCAGTGCCCTCAGGGCATTAGCGCTTATATAACCTATTCCTAGTGATCCCCCGGCGCCGGCGCCCACTGCAGCAGGCAGGTTAACTGCCAGAGGTTTGCCTGTGAATTCTCCAAGGCCTTCGGAGATAAGCGTACCGCCGATCTGGGTCTGGGGAGTCGGTTTTACAACAGCCCCCCACTGAATGCCAAGTTCTTTTGAAATATTGTCCGTTACTTCAACTATCCTGGCGTTAATGCTCACCTGCGGGGTCGGGTTATCAAGCGCGGTTATTATTTTTTCATAATCTTCATGTTTCTGATCAACGTCTCTAATGATAATAGAGGTAGTTCTTTCATCAACACTGATGAACCCCCTGTTGGTCAGTATCTTGGCGTCTTTAATGGTCTGCATCATGGCATATTTGCTTCAATCGATTTTGACAACCCGTAATTCCTGAGTATGATATCAAGGGCCTGGTCCCAGGGCACATCGGTCAGCTTCATTGAAAATTTACCCTTAACGTCAGGGCTGACAACGACATTGTAACCGCTTATATCGGCTATGAGCCTGAACACATGCGTGAGTTCGACATCCTGAAAATCTATTGATATCTTTTCTCCCGTATATTTTTTCTCGGCGACTGCTTCTTCGGGGGCTTTCGCCGTGCCGGGGAGCCCTTCGCCTTCAACAGCTCCTTCTTCAGCCCCGGTTGCGGGTTCATCACCGCTGTCAGGGCTATCAAAGGCAAGCGTTAGTGTATTGTCCTTATATATGGGTTCAATATCGGCAGGGACAGTAAGGGCGATATCGAGCCTTGCAATATCCGGCGTGCCTGTATCTGTCACAGGGGTTATATCAAGTACCCCTGCGCTGTCAACTACGATCTTGTCCGTGAATTTGCCTAAAACGGTGTCCTGCAGATCTACGGAAATGTGATAGGGGTCTGATTTTTTATATATTGTATATGTAATCGGGGAGGTGGTTTCTATTTCAATTTCTGTCTTGCCGTCATTAAGGTTCACGGCAATGTCAATAATCTCTGACTTTAGCGGCGGGTCTTCCGCCCGGGCTCTGACAGACATCAGACCGCATATTAATAAAAGGACAGCTATAAATAAAAAAGGTTTTTTATGTAACATCATTCCACCTCTCCTTTATGGAACTCAAGTATGATTTGTCTTGGTTTTAATTCTCCCTTATAATCACTGGAATATTCGATTATGATTATCTTGTCTTTTGTGATCTCCTGGATCTTTCCTTTATATAAGCCGATTGCGGTGCCTTTATTGACTGTAAAAGACCGGTTGTCCGGTGTGGTAAGCAGCGCGAAATACTGCCCCCCCTTCTGGGCAATTGCCGCCAGAGTGAAGTCGCCTATGTCATAACTTACCAGGCTGCCGGCCCTTGTGCCTTCTATTTTCACAGCCTTTTTCTTGGGCACAATAAGCGGGCCGAATGGATCTCTGCGGTCCCTCTGCTGATATACGTATCCTTCCGGCTCGGATGCTTCTTCGACTATTGCCTCAGGCTGGGTGGCCTCAGGCTGGTTGCCGGTATTTACATTTCCCTGTTTTTGAGGTGGCTGGGCAGGCGGCGCTGCGGGTTTATCTTTGCAGCCGTAAAAAGAGAGTACTAATAAAATCAATACGCAGTAAAGGGCTATGGAAGATTTCATAGGATTACTTGATCGTTTATAAGCTATTTCTTTTGTCGGATCTTTCATTTTTTGTCCACCAGGTCTTCGGGTTTACCCAATTTATTTCCAGGCGTTTCCTGGACAACCGACGCAAAAGTACGGGCCGTGAAGTCCGCGCCGATAATCCCCCGGCCTTCCTGCCCTTTTCCTTCCTTTACTTTTAAAGACATGTCTGTAATATTGACGAGGCGGGGCAGCCTGCTTATCTGGCTCAGGAAATCTCCGAGCCGGTGATATTCCGCCAGAACTTCCACCTTTACCGGGATTTCGACATAAAGCCCGGATGGGTCCGTCTTTCTGGCCTCAGGTTTCCAGAGGAGTATTTGAAGTCCGGATGTGAGCCCCAGATCGGATATCTGCTTAAGCAGCACTGAAACCTCTTTTTCTTCAGGCAACTGTTCTTGCAGCTTTGCAAGTTTTTTCTTGAGTAATGTATTTTCAACGATAAGGGCATCGAGCTTGCGGACCTGTTCCTCATTGACAGCAATTTGCTTGTCTATTTGTGCAATTTTTTCATTGAGAACTCCGATTTCCTTGCTCTTTGGAGAATAAACGAAAAAGAAGAACAGGACGATCAGAATCACAGAAGGTACTACCCCAATAATAAGCTGTACACGCGGCGGGAGGGTCTTTAATTGATTAAAATTTATATTCAGGTCCATTGCCATGATCAATCACACCGTAATTTTAAATGTCAGACTGAATTTGTAGATTGTAAATTCCTCTATCTGAGTCTGTCTCGACTCAACAAGCATTACCTCTGTAAAATATTTGGAGCCTTTAAGGTTCTGCACATAATTGACAAGATCGGAGTTTGTGAATGCGTAGCCCTCTATGCTGATAATACCGCCTTTGTCGGTCAAACTGGTAAGCCATACGCCTTTAGGGAGCATCTCGCTGACTTCATCAAGGAGCCTCAGGGGTACGATCTGGTTCTTCTTCAATGTTTCAATAATCCTGGTCTTCTCTCTGTAGTCCTTATTGTCTTTTTCGTAATTCTTGACCTCTTCCAGAGCGGCCTGTAATTTCTTCAGTTTCTGCTCTTTAGCAGTAAGCTCTTCCTGCTTTGAAGAAACCTGCTTATTCAGGTACAAAGTCCCTGCAATCACAGTTATGGTTACAACGACCACAGCCGCAATCCCGTATATTAATGCAGGAGGTAATGCAAACGCCTTTTTCTTCTTCTTTGATGGAAGGAGATTGATTCTGATCATTTATCTCCTATCCTTCTCATGGCCAGACCTACAGCGATCGAAACAAGGGGCGATATCTTAGTCAGGTATTCCTGATCAAATGAGTCGGGCACAATAATATTCTTAAAAGGTTCTGCGATAGTGACCGGCACCCCTGTCCGCTCCGATAATATCTGTGCAAAATCCTTTGTCAACGCTACTCCGCCGCTTAAAATTATTTGATCAATGTTTTCATAATTCGTAGTGTCCCTGAAGTAGTCAAAGGAGCGGGAAATTTCAGTGATGATATCTTCAAACGCCGAATTTAAGACAGCCTTTACATCTTCAGGAGATACTCCCTCTATGGTTTCTTCCTGTTTCAACTTCTCAGCATTTGCGTATGAAATAGTGAATTCTCTTTGCAGGGCCTCTGTCAGCAGATTTCCTCCAAGCGAACTGTCCCTTGTAAAAACAGATATCCCGCCTTTCAAAATGTTTATGTTGATCATGCTGGCGCCGATGTTGACCAGCGCAATGTTCTCCCCTTCCTTGATCTCGTAATTAAGTTCAAACATATTCTCCAGGGCAAAAGCATCTACATCGACAACGACCGGATTAAGTCCGGCATCCTTAACAACGGTGACGTATTCGCTTATCTTGTCTTTTTTTACTGCAACAATAATTACGTCCATCATGTTCTGTTCTTCCGCCGGGCCAAGGATCTGGAAATCAAGACTCACGTCTTCGATGTCAAAGGGGATATATTGTTCGGCTTCAAATCTTATCTGCTCATCCAGTTCTGCTTCAGTCATTTGGGGAAGTGACACTCTTTTAATAATTACTGAGGAATGACCTGAAACAGACAGGGTAACATCTTTTGCCTTGATGCCGGTATTTGAAATAAGTTCTTTGATAGCCTCAACAACACGGGTGGAATCCAATATTGATCCGTCTACAATGAGTTCTGGCTGAAGCGTCGCGATCCCTAGCCTTTCCAGGCTATGACTGCCCTTGCTCTCTTTGAGTTGAACAACCTTTATATGCTTGGACCCTATATCCAGGCCTATTATGTCTTTTATGCCGAAGAGCATCAAAATAATTCCCTTCCCATTAGAGGGGGAAAAGAAACTTTTATGCAGAAAGCTTTAAATCCTGGAACATCCTTGGAATGATCTTTTTTTTCTTTATATGGAAACTCATTCATAATTGTCATAACGATGTTCTAACTATTCCGAAAAAAAATTTACGTTTCTAAGATACGATAGATTAAGCAATTTATTTGCCTGATAATACACATAGCTGCTATTTTACTTATTGCTGCAATAAAATCAAGCGGTTAATTGCTTGATCGGATAATTATTGATTCATCTTAAATAGTGTATGAGTTTATTTGTCTATTGAATGTGTCGGTAATCACACACACCAAGACAATTATTTGACGTTAGTTCTTTAATAAAGACATGACAATATTTCTAGCTGTGTCATGGCGGGAGAACTTCAAGTTTCATACTCATCTAATATTCGACGTACTCACATGCATGGTTAACGCTGCTTGTCAGCAATCCGATTATATGCTTGACAAAAAGAAATGATCGTCTTGTGAATTTTCATTATCTTGGCTATAATGTTTATCCGTTATAAACTTACAGTGAGGTAACATGATGCGGAAAAAAATAACCGTTATCGGGGCAGGGAATGTCGGGGCGACGACAGCACAGTTAATAGCAAAGGACGGGCTTGCCGATGTTGTGCTTTATGACATTATAGAAGGGGTCCCGCAGGGCAAGGCGCTGGATATCGCTGAGGCCTGCCCGCTCTGGGATTCTTCAGTTCTTGTTAAAGGCACGAACAGTTATGATGATACGGGGGATTCTGACATCGTTATTATAACGGCAGGCTTTCCCAGGAAGCCCAATATGTCTCGGGATGACCTGCTTCACGCCAATGCCGGAGTTGTAAAGTCAGCCTCTGATGCCATAGCAAAGACATCACCGAACTCTATTATTATTGTCGTGACAAACCCGATGGACGCAATGGCCCAGCTTGCTTGGAAGACAACCGAGTTTTCATGCAGACGTGTAATTGGGATGGGGGGGATTCTTGATTCATCAAGGTTCAGGGCTTTTCTTGCATGGGAACTCAATGTATCACCCGAAGACATAGAGACAATCATACTTGGCGGACATGGCGACCAGATGGTACCTATTCCTAGATTTACCACTGTAAAGGGGATACCGGTAACAGAGCTTCTGAAAAAAAGCACTATTGATGCATTACTTAAACGGACAAGCAGCGGGGGGGCTGAAATCGTCGGACTTCTCAAGACGGGAAGCGCATATTATGCTCCTGCCGCAGCGGTATTACAGATGGTCAAATCAATCATTAATGATGAAAAGAGGCTGCTCCCATGCGCGGTATATCTGGACGGTGAATACGGTGTAAAGGACCTCTATGTCGGCGTACCGGTTATTCTCGGCAAAGAGGGCGTTGAAAGGGTCATAGAGATAAAGCTTGTTAATGAAGAAAAGGTCATGTTTAAACAATCATGCGCATCTGTAAAAAAGCTTATTAAGAAACTTGCAATATAATAAATGTATTTATCCATAGAGGAGGATAGATTTTATGGTCAGCATAGAGCACGAACAAACACTGGTTCTTATTAAACCGGATGCACTTAAAAATTCTTTGACCGGTTATGTGCTGTCCCAACTGTCTGAATTTCATACTGGCTTGCGCTTTGCCGGAACAAAGATCGTCCATGTCAGTGAAATGCTGGCCTATGAACACTATGCCGAACACAGGGGGAAGGTATTTTTCCCCGCGCTTATAGAATACATCAGGGGTATGCTCCATTATCCCGATGAGCCGTGGAAACACAGAGTGATAGCTATTGTATATCAGGGCCCCGGGGCTGTACAAAAAATACGGGACATTGCGGGGCCGACAAATCCGCACATTGCCCGGGAACAAAGACCAGGATGCATTCGTGCGCTGGGGACAGTGGTCCCCCTTAAAGATTCGGAGGGCAAAGTAGTCGGTGAGCGCATGGACAACCTTATTCATGCCTCTGCTACTGTTGATGAAGCCGAGCGGGAGATCAAGCTCTGGTTCAAACCTAATGATATCCCACCGTCCATGCAGGCGTATCCGACCGAGACATGCGAAGAGTATTTCTATATAAAGGATAACAAGCTCAGCATAAAGCATGAGGCTGGCAGCATCTGCTTTTTCGCTCCGGGTAATATAGGATGGAAGTCTGATCTTGAAACTTTACGACTTCTGAGCAAAGGAATGACAACGCCATACTCTCTTGAAGCAGTGGTTGCTAAATACCTCATCAACGAGAAAGAGAAACCCTCAAAATCCTGACTTGCTACTAGTAGAAGGGTTGATAATGTTTTTGGTTTCTACACCATTCCCTGTTGGGTAAAACCTACATATTAAAGACTGTATTCACTTGGTAATTCCCTTACTCTTAATTCCCCTTAATATTAATTGGTTAGCTGATGTTGCCCCCCCGGCATCTATTTTGCATTCAGTTAATAAGAGTGTCTACATTAGACTGATTATTACCTAATTAAGGTTGAAATATGTGACAACAATCACTTATAGTTAAATAATAAATCCTTATCATAAGGATAATGTTGAATCGGTTCCGCAGCAACCTGCTTCAAATAAAGAGTAATCCAAGGCCCTTGGTATGAGAATTAAATTAACTTTTTCATTAATGATATCAATTGTTCTGTCACTTGGCTGCAGTGTTGGGTTTGCACAATTTATCTCCCCTGGGAAACTAGCAAATTCTCACAAGGAACTATCCAGTATTACAAAATGTGTTATGTGCCACACGCTTGGTCAGGGAATTCCTGATTCAGCTTGTAAGTCATGTCACGAGAAGCTTATGACACGAGTTAAAGAAAACAGAGGCTTTCATTCAAAAGTTTCAGGGCCGTGCATTGAATGTCATACAGAGCATAAAGGCGAGGACTTCAATATCATGCCGATCGACGATAAAAAATTTGATCATGCACTGACAGGCTTTGCGCTTGAGGATAAACATAAAATCTCATGCAACAAATGTCATAAAAAGGAAAAGACTTTCATGGGGCTGACCGAAGAATGCCTTGGCTGTCATACCGATGTACATCAGAAGACCCTGACGGACTGTCTCAAATGCCACAGCTTTAAGGGGTGGAAGGGACTGCACTTTGATCACGACAGATTTTCACAGTTCAAGCTGACAGGTAAACATACTGAGGTAAAGTGCGTGAGCTGTCACCCGGAGCAGCCACTGGGAGGGAATGACATAAAGGCGGACAAAGTCACAAGGGCGCTTAAGTTCAAACCTTTGAAATACGAAAGTTGTGAAAACTGCCACAAGAGCATTCATAAAGAAGAAATGAAAGAGAAGGCCTGCAGTTCCTGTCATACCACACAGGGCTGGAAGGAAGAAACGTTTGATCATAATGACCCGCTTCTAAGCAGGTATCCATTGGAGAGAGAACATAAAAATGCATCATGCGTCCTTTGTCATCCGGAGCAAAAGACCACTGTCATTATTGACGGAAAGCCGACAGAGCGGATGGTAAAAAAGTTCAAGCCTACGAAGCATGAACAATGCAACGGCTGCCATTTCGATATTCACAAAGGTCAATTAAAAGAACGCAGATGCGATGACTGCCATTCAGCCGGGAAAAAATGGAAGGAGCACACGTTCGGGCATGAAGCCTCTGCGTATAAGGGATTCAAACTCGACGGAAAACATAAAGAGGTTGATTGCAAACAGTGCCACGGACCAATCAAGTCAAAGTTCACCGAGTTTAACAAACAGAAAAACTCGTCAGCCGGACTGTTCAAGCCGATCAAACACAAACAATGCAATGACTGCCACACTAACATTCATAAAGATCTAAAGGAAAAGACCTGCGAAAGCTGTCACAGCACAAAGGGCTGGAAGGAGCCGGCATTTGATCATAACAACACTAAACTTAGCGATTTTAAACTTGAGGGAAGTCACTCAAAGGTTTCGTGCGAGCTTTGTCATCCCGATGAAAAGACAATCACAAAGACTATGGGCAAAGAGGTTGAGAAGACGGTAAGGAAGCTCAAGCCGATTAAGCATGCGCTCTGCAGCGAATGTCATTTCGATGTCCATCAGGGACAGTTTAAAAACAGTAAATGCGATTCCTGCCACACGGCACAGGAAAAATGGAAAAACATCACATTCAAACATGAGTCCAAAGACTATACGGGTTTCAAGCTTGAGGGGAAACACAAAGAAGTCGCGTGTGAGAAATGTCATCCGCAAAGTGAAACCTCATTTAAGGAGTTTAGCAAGAATAAACAGGCGACTATAGGGAAATTCAGGCCGTTAAAATCAGGGAAGTGCGATGACTGTCATTTCGATGTTCACAAGGAACAATTCAAGGACAGGAAATGCGATGACTGTCACACAGTACAGGATAAATGGAAGGGTTTTACATTCAAACATGAGTCGGGAGGATATAAAGGATTCAAGCTCGATGGGAAACATAAAAATGTCGCATGCGAAAAATGTCATGTAAGAAGCGATATCAAGTTCACGGAATTTGGAAGTCAGAAACAGGTATCCGCAGGAAAATTCAGACCTATCGAATACACGAAATGCATATCATGTCATGAGGACAAACATAACGGGAAATTTGAGAAGGCCTGTGAGAAGTGCCATATACCTGACGGTTGGGAGCCGAGAAAATTCCTTCACGATCCACTGACATCAGAGCTTCAAGGTGTGCATAACACATTAAGTTGCGGTGAATGTCATAAGCAAGCAAAACTATATAAAGGATTAGATTCAAATTGTGCCAGTTGTCATAAGGACGTGCATTTCAACCAGTTCGGCCGGTTCTGCGGAGACTGCCACAGGCAACAGTCGTGGATTCCCCCGGATTTCAAACACACCGGCGTCGGGTTCAGTCTTGTAGGTGGTCACAGAAAAGCGGACTGCACGGACTGTCATAAAAACGGGAATTACAGGAACACACCCACAGATTGTTTTGTATGTCACCAGGCAGATTATCAGTCGGCGCCTAATCATGCAACATCCATGTACCCTCATGATTGCACGGAATGCCATCAGACATCAGGCACATGGGAGCAGGTATCAGTCAGTCACGATTCGTTTAGCTTTCTGGGGGCGCATGCATCTCTGAAGGGTGATTGCGAAACATGCCACGCGTCTTCCGCGTCGGTGCCCGCCGGCACGACAGAGAGCGACTGTTATAATTGCCATGTCATATCAGGCGTGGCTTCCGCAACTTCTTATGAGAAGGCATCAGACCCATCGCATTCAGTAAACAACTTTGACAGGATTTGCACAACCTGCCATACGGAGGTCACATGGTCAAACGCAAAGTACTCACATAAGAGTTTCCAGTTTCTCGGTGTTCACGGCACACTGACTTGCAACAATTGCCACCAGAGCGGATACCCTGGGACCATCGCGGGTGTTGCAAGTGATCATTGTTATACATGTCACGCGGCCTTCTTCCAATCAGCCCCGAACCATGTTTCCGGGGGGTATCCTCATGACTGCACTGCGTGTCATTCGACAACCGGCTCATGGTCTAATGTTAAGGCATACACACATACATCATTTACATTCAACGGGGCACATGCAACGATAAAGACCACCTGTACAGAGTGTCATATCACCGGCAAGACCATACCAGCTGGGACCACAAACGACGCCTGCAACAACTGTCATTCAACGGCAGGAGTTGCAACGACAAAATATGAGAGCGTTACCTCACCTTCGCACGTAACAAACAGTTTCAGCAGGACCTGCGCAGATTGCCATACAAATACCACCTGGACATCTGCCAGGTATGCACACCGGAGTTTCCAGTTTAGTGGTATTCACAGCACGCTGACCTGCACTACGTGTCACTCAAGCGGTTACCCCGGGACATACGCAGGGATGGCCCAGGACAACTGTAATGCATGCCATGCTGCCAATTATCAGTCAGCGCCGAACCACCGGTTCATATGCTGGGATTGCCCAGGACAACTGTAATGCATGCCATGCTGCCAATTATCAGTCAGCGCCGAACCATGTGTCGTCTGCATATCCACGCACCTGTACGTCGTGTCATTCAACAACCGGCTCATGGTCTAATGTGACTGCCTATACGCATACAGGCTTCACATTTACCGGGGCACATTCAGCCCTGAGGACTATATGCTCGGAATGTCACATTACGGGAAAGACCATACCAGCGGGGACCACAAACAACAGCTGCAACAACTGTCATTCAACAGCAGGAGTTGCTACGACAAAATATGAGAGTGTAACATCGATATCACACATTACAAACAACTTCAGCAGGACCTGCACCGATTGTCATACGAATACCTCCTGGACACCTGCCAGGTTCACACACAGGGTATTTCAGTTATCAGGAGCGCACACGACCCTTGCATGTAACAGATGTCATACAAACGGTTATCCCGGATCCATGGCAGGCATAACAAGCGACAACTGTAACGCGTGTCATTCGGCTAATTATCAGGCAGCGCCCAATCATGTGGCGGCATCTTATCCCCGCACGTGCACGTCGTGTCACTCAAACACTACATGGTCCGGCGCAACCGTGATGCACCAGAATTTTCAGTTTTTATACAGACACGGGACGCTCTCATGCAGTGCGTGCCACCAGAGCGGGTATCCCGGACAATATGCCGGGGTCTCGGAGACTGACTGCTATGCATGTCACGCAAGTGATTATAGAGAAGAACACACAACATGCTCACATACTTGCACCAATTGTCATAACGGGAATAACTGGGACAACCCGAGGTCTAAAAATGGCTGTAACTAATAACACGACTGCTATTGAGGTTTAAATGGATAGTAACGACAAACAGGACAAACCAAAATCCGATATGACAATTTCCCGTCGTCACTGGAGGAAAAGGATCAAAAAGACCAGTCCGTCCCTGCTGTGGAAAAAAGCCTTTTTTTTGTTTGTGTTCTTAATCCCCATACCGCTAATCATTCAGGCCAGCGATATTAAAGGCAGGTTTTATGTCAGCGACTATTATTCAAACGACAGCAATCACAGGGACATTCAGATCGTGTCGTCTAAACTCAGGTTATATAAGCTGGAGGACGAAAAGCCCGGTTTTTATTTTAATCTTGACGGGACGATCAGAAAAAAATTATCAGATGGTGAAGACCCCATGGATAAGAGACTCAGTGAGTTATGGGTGGGTTACAAGTTCCAGCGGAATTTCAATGTCATTATCGGCAGGCAATATGTATATCAATTGTTTAACACATATATCGACGGCCTGAATTTAAAGTATGAGTTAAAAAAAGGCATGGGGCTTGGACTCTTTGGCGGCCTTGCCCCGGATCTGTACGATAATTCTGTCAATGGGAAATTCAAGTCCTTGGGCGCATACGGCTTTTTAGACCAGGAAAAATATCAACTCTATTTCGGATGCGAAGATCTTATGTACGAGGGGAAGACCGACAGGCAGTACTGTTCCGCGCGATTAAATTCCACTTTAAACGAGAAAGTAAGGTTAGACGGCCTCTCGTCCGTCAGCATTAATCAGGCAACAAAGAAATACGAAATCGAAAATGCCAGCGCGAATTTGTCATACGCCGCGACAAGGGACCTCCGTTTCCAGATCTTCTATGACTATTACAGGGCCATCAAATACTTTGAATCCTCAAAGAAGCTGTTTAACGATTTTGATTACAGGGACAACTATTTCCTGGACACCAACTCTCAGTCAAGGGCAGGGGGCCGGGTCGATTACAGGTTGGCAAAAGGGCTTAATGTTTACGTATCCGCCGCGTATCAAACCAGAAAGATTGATAATGACCATGCCGTCAGATATACGGGTGGTTTCACCAAGCACGACCTTCTTGGGTTCAACTTGTCAGGCAGGTACACACACATAGACAACTTCAACTCGAAAAACGATGCGTTCAATGTGGAAGTCTCCCGCAACTTCTTTGATAAAGTCGATATATCCGTATATGCGAGCAAGGAACAGGAGAAGCTTGAGGTAGAAGGGGGCTTTACAAACGGCACACTCACATATGGGACGTCTGTCTACTGGCAGATCAACAAAAATTACTTCGTCTCCATGTTTGCAGAGCGTTATGACGGAGATGATTATTACAATACTTCGGCTTTTACACAGGCAGGATACAGATTTTAAAACTTAATCCAAAAATGGGAGGTCAAAATGAATATGACGGAATCAGTCAATACATCAAAAAAGGAAATTAAAATGAATGAGCAGCCTGCTAATATATTGCGTTTCCGAAAATCTGAAAGACTTGTGCACTGGGCATTGGCCGTCCCCTTTCTCGTTTGTTTCGGAACGGCCCTGGTGCTGGTGTTCTACTATAATCCCGACCCTCTCCGGCCTTACAGGCTCTTGTTTTCATGGATCCACCGGATCTCGGGCATCTGCCTGATC
This sequence comes from Nitrospirota bacterium, assembly GCA_016222915.1. Lineage (GTDB taxonomy): Bacteria > Nitrospirota > Thermodesulfovibrionia > UBA6902 > UBA6902 > UBA6902. The sequence goes on from JACRQA010000026.1 coordinate 19,948, forward strand.
ATTCTCCCTATGCTTGCCATTATTAAATGCCGGGGCGATTACAGGATATATTTCTATAACATCCGGCAGGCGTGGGTATGGACGTTTGATGATCTTAAATGGCTCGCCTTGATGGGACTGGCGGCCGTCAATAAGAAAATCAAACTGCCGGAGCAGGGGAAATTCAACGCAGCCGAGAAGATAAATTTTATGAAGCTCATGTCCACATACCCCCTCTACATAATCACCGGGTTGATTATATGGTTAACGGACGCCGCCTTTCTGTCATGGGCCGTGCATTTCCTTATGGCTGTTATTGCCACGCCACTCGTGACCGGACACCTGTATATGGCTCTATTAAATCCTGAAAGCCGCAAAAGTCTGAACAGCATGATTTCAGGCGAAGTGGACAGGCATTGGGCCAAACATCATCACGGTAAGTGGTACCGCGAGCATTTTGAAGATAATGAGGCGCCCATAAGAATCTACGGCGATATCGCCCCTCTATTTGAATCGAGCGTTTCGCTTCCTGATACTGAAGATGGGAAAAACAATCGCCGCGCGGGTGTCTTAGGCGGCCACGTCGCAAAAACCCCGAAAGAGGCTTTTCCGGTACCCAGATAGCGGATTTACAGGGGGTACCTGTTATCGCGTAGATTTTAGATCGAGGCTGGAGCCGATCTGGTCGATGATTTCTTTATTAATAGGATTCTGCTTGAGCAGGAACCCTTCGAAAATGGCATTGTCGCAAACAGTATTGATCAACCGGGGAACACCGTTCGTATAATGATGAATGGCGCTGATGGCCTCAGGAGTAAATATTTCCTCATTGCATCCGGCAATGCTTAGCCGGTGTTTAATATATTCCCTCGTAACATTTTCATCGAGGCCTGATAATTTATACTTGACCGCCACCCTTTGTTTTAAGGGTTCATCCAGGGCCAGCACATCGTCAAGCTCGGTAAGTCCGAACAGGACAAGCGTTATGAGCTTCCCCCCCGGGCCTTCCATATTGAGCAGTCCGCGAAATTCTTCCATGATCTCCCGGGACTGGAGCATCTGCACTTCGTCCATAAGCACGACCGACTTGCGTCCCGATTCGTATATTTCTAGGAATTTTCTGTACAACTGACCCAGTATCTCTAATTTATTATCGCTGGCGTTTTCTATTCCAAGCTGTACGGCGATTTTTTTCATCAGCCAGTCCGTGGTAACGGATGTATGAATTACTACGAGTAAAGCGGCCTCGTATTTGTCTTCGTCCAACTCATTTAACATCCTCCGGGCAAGGGTCGTTTTACCTGTGCCGACACCCCCGACTACGACCGCAAGCCCTTTCATTGTGTCAACGGCATATTTCAGGCGGATGAGCGCTTCAGAATGCTGCTTGCTGTTGTAGAAATATCTAGTGTCTACTGCGTTGGAAAAAGGATGCTCTTTTAAATTGTAAAATTCGAGATGTTCCATTTGAATAATAAATGTGTAAGCATTTTATTGAGCAGTCTTATACTAACTTATTTCAATAATGAGTTCTATGCTTTTGATTATATATACGATACCCGGTCCCTCTTTGGTCTCGGATTGTCTTCCTGAGCCGGGGCTGGGACTTTTTGCACCTTTAAAGAAGTCATTTTGGCGGCGACGTCTTTGAAATCAGGGTCCAATGCAAATATTTCAAAATAAAGCTCCAGGGCTCGGTTAACTTCCTTATTATTCATATGGGCATTGGCCAGCTCATACTTGACGTGGAGATAGGTTGAATCATCAGGGGTCATGGTGTCGAGTATTTTAGTGAACTCGGCAACGGCCAGGGGATAGGCTTTTTTCTCCATATAACATAATGCGAGCATTGTTGAATTTCGCCGCAATTTGTCGGGGTCTTTGGCTGCTGTCTGGAGCTCCTTAATCGCTTCATCCAGAAGACCCTTCTGTTTGAAATCCAGGCCGGCTATATAATGGGCCTCATAATCTACTTTTTGCTCTTCAGGTTTTTCGAACTGGGCAAATAAGGCCTGCAGATCATCATCTGCACCGGTTGAAAGCGAGGGTCCTTCGCTTGATTTTTCAGCGTAGATATCGCTGGACATAATGTTTAGTTCAAAAGATGCCGGATGTTCAGGGGCTTCTGCTGAATTAGTAATATACTCTTCTTCGCCTGGTTCAAATGCTTTCAGAATGTCTACTTCAATGGGGGTGCCTTCTTCTATGAAAGTATCTATCCCGGCTATACGCTCTCCGGGGCCTGATTCTATCTCTGCGGAAGGCTGTGCTATGCCAAGCTTGACTTCAAGCGCATTAATTTTTTCCGAAGCAACCCGATCATCAGCGTTCAGACCCAGGGCCTCTTTATATAAGTGAAGAGCATCTTCATCGGCGCCTTCATTTTCATGGAGGGCGGCCAGTCCTCTTAATTCACTGCCAATGGCGAAATCATCGCCCTGGGCCTTGCAGATTCGCAATAATCGCTGCCTTACCGGTATGGTCTGCAGGCCTCTGAAGGCATGCAGAAGCTCATGCGCTTCAGACCACCTTTCCGCATCCAGTGAAGCATCAATGACCGGCAACAACTCATCCCAGGCGTTCTGTATCAGGCCTTCCTTAATATAAACTGAGCCGAGAAGTTTTTGGTTTTCGATACTGGAAGGGTCCAACTGCTTTAGCGTAATAAGGGCTTTTTTTGCATCATCCCTTCTGTCCATGTCCAGAGCAAGTTTTGCATATGCAGAGAGCACTTCCTTATTGGTGGGGGCCTGGGAAAGGGCATTCCCCAGCGCCTCGAATGCCTTCGCATGGTTTTTATTTATTACTTCTAAGTTGCTGATTCCGATCAATGCGGAAAGATTGGCCGGATCATATTCAATGGACTTATCAAAATATTCTTTTGCCTTTTCAACGTCATTCCCCTCAAGGCAATATGAGGCAATTGAGGCATATTCATTGGCTGCCCGTTCTCTGAGCCCGAGCCTGAAATACAGGTATGCTATTTTGGCCCTTGCTTCTACATTGGTCGATGATAGAGTAAGCATTTTGTCTACGACCATAATGGCTTTTTCCGTCATGCCTTCTCTGTTGTAGAGTTCTACAGCCCTGTAGTAATTCTCTATGGCATTACCTGTTAATCCACGGTCAGCGTTCAGCTTGGCTGACGCAATGAGGGTGTCAGTGTCATTAGGAGCAATATTGAGGATTTTTTTATAGATCGCTATTGCCTTGGGATAAAACCCGTCCTTTTTGAACATCTCGGCTGCTTTATTAAAAGCTTTGACGGCCTCCTGGTCTGCTCCCTTTTTTAAGTAGAGGTCTCCGATCGTGTTATGAATATTTCCATCATTACGCTCTGTAAGGAGTTTTTCCCATTCTGCAACGGCCTTGTCTATCAGGCCCTTGGCGGCGAATTTCTGTGCGGCATTGATTATGGCTGTTTTGTCAATCATTTTCTAAACCTAAAAATAATCTTATAGAGTTATCCACTCAAAGTCAATTATGACAAGGGTCACATATATATCGGAATAAATTAGATACTTATTAAGTCCACGGAAATTAACATTAAGATAAAAAAAGGGTGGAATTGATGTAAGTCCTGAATGGAGAACTGGAAATATCTTAAAAATCCTTATTCGTTCAGTCGTTCCATAACAATCCTTATAAGTGCCGGCAATTACAAATTCATTGGGGCATTAACTGGTCGTTACCTTCTCTTTGATCTTTGCCTCTTTCCGGTTGAAAACGACTTTGCCTTCTTCCACGTCGGCCTCAATGACATCCCCCGTCTTGAACGTCCCGTCAAGGAGACTGGTGGCAAGAGGGTTCAGGATTTCCTTCTGGATCGCCCGCTTGAGCGGCCTTGCCCCATAGAGCGAATCATATCCTATCTCGGCCAGGAAGGCCTTTGTCGGGTCTGTCAGCATGAGATCAATATGCCTGTCTTTAAGATACTTCTTCATGCGTTCAATCTGGATGTCAACGATCTTAATGAGCAGCGCTTTGCTCAGGGCATGAAAGATGATTATCTCGTCCACCCTGTTTAAGAATTCAGGTTTGAAGAATTTTTTCAGATCTTCCATTACGCCCTTGCGGATTTGTTCCTCCTCAGTCCATTCGGTGAGCATTTCCTGGATATGCTGGCTCCCGATATTGGAAGTCATAATGACAACAGTATTCCTGAAATCAACGGTCCTGCCGTGGCCATCCGTAAGTCTGCCGTCGTCAAGGACCTGGAGGAGTACGTTAAAGACTTCGGGATGGGCCTTTTCGATTTCATCAAACAGGATTACCGCGTAGGGCCTCCTTCGTATCGCCTCCGTCAACTGTCCGCCCTCGTCATAGCCGACATACCCTGGGGGCGCTCCGATGAGCCTTGATACAGTGTGCCGCTCCTGGTATTCGGACATATCTATCCTTATCATTGCGTCTTCTTCATCAAACATGAATTCCGCCAGTGCCCGCGCCAGCTCGGTCTTTCCGACACCTGTCGGGCCGAGGAAGATAAATGACCCGGTAGGCCTGTTCGGGTCCTGTATCCCTGCGCGCGCCCTTCTGACCGCTTCAGATACGGCAGTTATTGCCTCGCCTTGTCCTACAACGCGGAGCCCAAGGCGCTCCTCCATTTTCAGGAGCTTTTCGACTTCGCCTTCAAGCATTTTGCTGACAGGGATGCCTGTCCATTTAGATACTATTTCAGCAATGTCATCTTCATCGACCTCTTCCTTAAGCAGTCTGCCCTCGCCTTTCTCCTGCACCAGCTTTGCATTTTCCTCCTCAAACTGCCTCTGCAGCGCAGGGAGACTGCCGTATTTCAATTCGGCGGCCTTATTCAGGTCTCCCTCTCTTTCCGCTTTTTCCGCCTCCTGCCTTGTCTTTTCGATCTCGCTTTTGATGGAGCTTGCCTTGCCTATGGACGACTTTTCCCTTAGCCATTGTGTCTTTAATTGATCTCTTTTCTCAGAGAGTTTCACTATTTCATTTTTAATATGATCAAGTCTACCCCGCGACGCCTCGTCCGTCTCCTTCATTACAGCCTGCTTTTCGATTTCGTATTGCCTCAGTCTCCTTTCGAGTTCATCGAGTTCCGCGGGCATACTGTCTATTTCCATTTTCAGCTTTGACGCAGCTTCATCGATCAGGTCAATGGCCTTGTCAGGCAGGAACCGGTCCGTAATATATCTGTTGCTTAATACGGCTGCGGCCACAATCGCGGTATCTTTGATCCTCACTCCATGATGGACTTCATAACGCTCTTTCAGTCCCCGCAGAATGGATATGGTGTCTTCCACATCCGGCTCTTGCACATGGACGGGCTGGAACCTCCGTTCAAGGGCAGGGTCTTTTTCAATATGCTTCCTGTATTCCGCCAGAGTGGTTGCTCCGACACATCTGAGATCGCCTCTTGCCAGGGCGGGCTTGAGCATATTTGACGCATCTATCGCGCCCTCAGCAGCGCCCGCGCCTACAACGGTGTGAAGCTCATCGATAAATAGGATCACATTGCCCTGCGCCTCTTCGATTTCCTTTAAAACGGCCTTCAGCCTGTCTTCAAACTCTCCCCTGAACTTTGCGCCTGCAACGAGCGCTCCCATGTCGAGAGAGACAACCCTTTTATTTTTGAGACTCTGTGGGACGTCTCCGGATGTAATCCTTTGTGCAAGTCCTTCAGCAATGGCGGTCTTGCCGACCCCGGGTTCACCGATGACGACGGGATTGTTTTTTGTCCTGCGTGACAGGACCTGAATTACCCTCCTGATTTCTTCGTCCCTGCCGATTACCGGGTCAAGCTTGCCCTTCCTTGCCAGGTCTGTTAAATCTTTTGCATATCGCTTAAGCGCCTGGTATTTTTCTTCGGGCGAGGGGTCCGTGACCCGCTGCGTACCCCGGATCTCCCGCATTGCCTCCAGCACAGTGCTGTCGGTCACGCCAAGACTCTTCAGTATATTTGCCGATTTGTTTTTTGTCTTGATAATTCCAAGAAGCAGGTGTTCGACGCTGACAAAATCATCCTTCAGATGTTCAGCCTCTTTGAAAGCCACTTCAAAGACATTCTTCAGCTCCTGTGTTATATAGAGCTGCCCGACAGGTGAAGAGCCCAGGACTTTCGGCATCTTTTCTATTACTGCTTCAATTTCCTTTCTAAGGGTCGCAGCGTCTACCCTCAGTGATTTTAATATTTCCAGGGCGGTGCCTTCTTCAAGCAGGACGTAAAACAGGTGTTCCACATCGACCTGCTGATTGCCCTTCTTCTGGGCAAGGTCCTGTGCCTTCTGTATGGCCTCCTGGCTTTTCATGGTAAATTTATCTGTTCTCATAATATCCTCCAGTAAGATGACCGTCAGAACAGTCCAACCCAATTAACGGTCCGGACGGTCATTCCTCTTCAAACACTTCCTTTATTCTTTTCCTGAATTCCTTCCTTATGTCATTTTCAAGATGGTCCATCATCTGTTCCATTTCGATCTGCATTGCCTCAAACCTCCTTCTCATTCGGAGAATGATATCAACGCCTGCCCTGTTGACCCCCAGCTCCTTGGTAAGGTTCAATATCATCCTGATTTGCTCGACGTCCTCCTGAGAGTAAAGCCTTGCGCCGCCGACCCTTTGGGGATGCAGGAGTCCTTCCCGCTCATATAATCTCAGGGTCTGAGGATGTATATGAAACATCTCGCACACTACGCCGATCATGAATAATGGTCTTTTCTTCTCGTTCATTTTGTTCCCTGAGCTTTGGATATTGGCATTTATTTGTTATTTGATGCTTGTCATTTGGTATTTAAGTTTTATATGCCTTCTCTATCTCCTCTAAGGCCTCTTTTGTCTTAGCGGTCACCTTTTTCGGCACAACTATATTGATTACTGCAAATTCATCCCCTTTGGCGCCGGTCTTTCTATGTGGGATGCCTTTGCCTTTGAGCTTGAATTTCTTTCCGCTGTCCGTACCGGGGGGAAGAGTCATTGTAACAGTGCCGTCAAGTGTCGGGACCTTTATCTTCCCGCCGAGGGTGGCCTCCATGATAGTGACCGGGATGTCAACGTATATGCTGTCCCCGTCACGTTTAAAAGTGGGGTGTGGCTGCACTTCCAGCTCTATATATAAATCACCCGGCGGACCGCCCATGACGCCCGCACTTCCTATGCCCCTGAGTTTGACCCTGCTGCCGGTGTCAGCACCCGGGGGGATCTTGACTTTAATGGTTTCATTTACGGAAACGCTTCCGCTTCCTTTGCAGACAGTACATGCCTTTGATACTATCTTCCCTCGTCCTCTGCAGGAAGGGCACGGCTGGCTCAGCCTGAATACCCCCCGGCTCTGCTTGATTGACCCGGAGCCCTTGCATTGAGAACAGGTGTGAGATGTCTCGGCCCCAGAACCTCCGCACTTTTTACATGAGGTTTCGCGTGTCAGGGTTATTGGTTTCGTCACCCCCCGGTAAGCCTCTTCAAGGGATATCTCAAAACGCGTCACGAGGTCAGCCCCTCTCTGAGGGACCTCTTCATGTCTGAAGCTGCGGAACAGGTTTGAAAAAATGTCCTCAGTCCCACCGGGGCCAAAGCCGTAATCATGGGACCTGAAGCCTTCAAACCCCTGACCCCCTTCAAAAGCGGCCTTGCCGAACTGGTCATACTCGGCCCGCTTTTTCTTGTCGCTTAGGACTTCGTAGGCCTCATTTATCTCTTTGAATTTCTTTTCAGCAGTATTGTCTCCGGGATTTAAATCGGGGTGATACTTGCGCGCAAGCTTTCTATAGGCCTTCTTTATTTCATCTGCAGAAGCATCTTTCTTGATCCCGAGTGTCTCATAGAAGTCTTGCGTTGTAGTTGTCATTTTACCGTCCTTTGCTTATGCCACTGATTTATTATTTAATGATTTCATAATATCAGTTGATATAAATCATGTCAAGTCACTTAATATTTTAAATGGCAACTATGCTAATACGGTAATTGTACCATAAGAAATTAATCAGTCAATATGAAATTGGTTTCGTATATTTACCGGGGGCTGAATGAAGCGAAAGCTTAAGATAGATTTATTGACAACCAGGCATAACGACGCGGAGATATAATAAATTCCCTGTCTCTATTGTCATTTAAGATGAGGCTTTTTATTTAAATAGCTGAGGTGCAGTTTCAAGAACTGATAACTATCTATATTGTCTACATCATACCAGAAAGGGAGCATAGTGAACGTGATGTTCGTACGGCTTAATCTTTTCAGTATCATACTCACGTCCTTCCCGGTGTCCAATTGAAGAATGCGGGCGAGTCTGTTTATTTTACTCTCCCTGACACCGATCAAATATAATCCCTGATCGAAACAGGGACCGATAACTAGATCATTCTTTTGTAATTCGGAAAAGGCCTGTTTGATAAAGGCCGGCGGCATAGAAGGACTGTCGCTTCCGATCAAGACAATTTCCGAATACCCCTTTTGAGCGCAATGGCTGAAGGCATTAAATATCCGTGCGCCCAGGGTGTCCCCATGCTGATTGAATGTCTCCATACAGTTTGTAGCCGCAATTTTCTTGAGAAAGGGATGGTCATCCGATGGGGCGCAGCCCAGCAGCTTATCGACTCCTATTATACGGGAGCACTGAGATGTCAGGGCGGTGACAAAAGACTTGTATATCTTTACGGTTTTTTCGGCCCCTATATCTGCCTGCAACCGGGTCTTTACCGTCCCTGGTACAGGCGCCTTCACAAAAGTTATTAATACCTTTTTCTTAGTCATAATTTACACTGATATTTACTCAGCCAGGAGTTGTCTTGACTCCATTTATGGGCAGGCAGCAGTTTTGAATTTATATATCAATCACTCTTATAGATATCGAGTCCGGGATTTTTTTCCAATTCAGCCAATAATATATCCGGGTCAGTTGAATTATAAATCATTAAATTCTTAAATTGATGATATCCCTCAACATCAATATTGATAAACCTGATCCCGGCGCCTGACTCATCGGTACGGACTACCTGGCACCGAAACGTGATTACATTGGCATGCGGAACGGCCTGGAGAAAGATTTTTAATGAGCCGTCATTTCCGACCGGTATACTTGTGGGGTCGACGCAATTAATGAATACCCCGCTGAAACTTATGTTTTTTATTTTCCCGGTAACGGTAATACCACTATCCAGTCGCAGCTCCGCCTCAAGTTGGAGAGATACCCTTGTATGCTTCCTTCGGTCCTTCGGATTGTCCCGCATAATTTAATAAAAAGTTAACTGATTAAACGGTATGTGATAATAAATTCATCAATCAAGAATGCCATTTACCCTATGACATCGGTTTAAACTACAATTACTTTAATTTAAAACGCTTAAAATATCTATATCATTCTGATAAACCCGTGTTAAGCTATTACGCCTATAAGTCAGCATAAAATGAGTTTATCATAAAACGGAGGTGGCAATGACTTTAAATAAAGAACTGCTGGATATCCTTGCATGCCCGAAATGCAAGGGCGATATCAAATTAAACACATCTGAAGACGGTCTCATCTGTGATAAATGCAGACTCCTGTATCACATTAAGGACGGAATACCGATCATGCTGGTTGATGAGGCAGAGGCCTTGAAGGACTGATTATCAGGGACCGGGGCCCGGTGTTGAGACACCGGGCGCCAGTGATTAAGTCTCGGGGACCAGTTATTTAACTTTTTAATCCTGACGTTGGGCCCCGGCCCCTTTTTGTGCAAGCCTGCTTGAAAGATAAGAACCTGTCAGGGCATCGATATTTGCAGTCAGCTCCTGTAATCTGAGGTCCTTTTCAATAATGTCCCGGTTGTCGGCTGGAGGGGACATGACCGAATTTATTTGTAATCTCCTTCTCTCGAAATAGAGTCTTGTCACTTCATTAAGCACGTCGTCCCTGAGCTGGACCATAAGCTTGGACCTGTTGTCGATGGAGGTCTGGTCGTCGTTCCATATAAGTTCTCCCAACTTCCATGTCAGAGAAATTGCCCAATCCTTATCTCTCCCTTCCGTGATATCATCATCTTTGTATTTTTCATCTTTCGTGCTGTAAAAATAGGAGCTGTTTTGCCAGTCTTCTCCCTTGCCGTAGCTCACGCTTAAATCCGGAAGCCACGCCCGCGGCCCTTCTCCATTTACGAATCTTGTCCGGGGAGACCTCCGCATATTCGATGGCAGCTTCTTTTATCTCCTCAATGGAGGGTTCATAATCAAACATGCCAAGGACATCCCGTGCCTCAGCTCCTGCGAATTGCGGACCGGGATGTTGCGAAACAGCCGCAGACAAAGAATGTGATGATCGATAAACCCCCGTCTTTGTAACTGCCCAGAGGACAGGGCCAGAATGTTCAGCCAGGGTAAAGGCGAGACAGCGAATATCTGACGACGTTATGCCTTTATACAGTTCAACCCAACTGTCTGACTTGCTTGAATATCTGAAAATCCCCCTGTCTGTTGCCGCATAAACATGCTCAGGATCTTTGGAGTTAACAGCGATGTCCCGGATATTGTGTCCGGCAAGTCCTATACTGCCAGACAGCGTCCAAATAATTCCGCTGTCCTTTGTCACCAGCAGCCCTTTGGATGTGGCCGCATATATTGTTTCTTTGTTTGCAGGGTCCGCCAGGATTTTTCTTATATGAGCGCTGTCTCTCATGCCGGCCATATCGACGTCTTCCGCAGCCTCTTCATCATCTATGACAAAGTTATAAAGGTTGTTTTCATCCAAGGCTGTTTCGTGTATCCTCTTCCATACGTCACCGCTGTCAGTGCTTTTATAAATTCCCCTTACTGAAGCTGCATAAAGGCCACGCGGGTCGCGCGTGTCCGCGCTGATCGAGGTGACCGCGACATCAGAGGGGAGATTCTGTGCCTTTTCCCAACTTGTCCCGCTGTCTTCTGTGAAGAAAATGCCTGCCTGCGTACCTATAAATATATTCCCGGGCTTGCCTGTATTGATGAATACGGCTAAAACCATATTCTCAGACCTGCCCATCCCTTTAAATATCTTTTCCCAGCTTAGTCCCTGGTCGCTGCTTTTATAAAGACCATCAGCCGTGCCGGCATAAATTACCTTCATATTAAACGGATCAGCAGCGAGAGTATTTACACCATTATCGGTCCCCCTGAAAGACAGGACCTCGGCCCATGTCTTTCCGTTGTCGGAGGTCCTGTACACAACTTTATAGGAGCCGGCATAAGCAACTTTGGAATCTATGGGACTGACTGCCAGTAAATGCAGGCCCGTGACACTAATTCCGCTGCTTACATCTTTCCATTCCATCTCCTGAATATCGGCAAATGCAATTGAAACGGCCAAAAGAGACACCAATAAAACAGCCACAGGCTTTAAGTTTGTTTTCATCATAATTACTTTCTCCCGAATAAACTTCTGTCCCCCAGAATAGTTTGAATTAAATGCAGATCAGGCAAAATTAATGTAGCATTAAGAAGCCCGCTATAAATTAGCAGATAGAGGATAGATTGTATACTGTCAGTTGTTACAGGTCTTTTTAATTAATGAGGGTCAGCTTGAAATGACTAACCGAGAGACTGCAGATAAGGCCGCAGATACTGCCCTGTATATGAATGCGCGTTCCCCGCGATTTCCTCCGGCGTGCCTTCGGCAACAATGTGCCCCCCGCCGTCGCCGCCTTCGGGTCCGATATCTATGATCCAGTCCGCGCTCTTTATGACATCCGGGTTGTGCTCGACCAGCAAGACCGTGTTTCCGGCGTCGACAAGATTATTGAGGACCTTGAGAAGCCTGCTTATATCATCCGGATGAAGGCCGACGGTAGGTTCATCAAGTATATAGAGAAAGTCGCTCCTTTTTGAGACCCCGAGCTCAGCGCATATTTTAAGCCTCTGCGCCTCGCCGCCTGACAGGGTGGTCGCGGGCTGGCCCAGTCTCAAATAACCGATGCCGACTGAAGTCATCAGGTTTAGTTTACTAACCAGTGAGGGGACCCGGCTGAAAAAATCCGCTGCTTCATCAATGGTGAGATTGAGGACTTCATAGATGTTTTTACCGTTGTAGTTAATATTCAGGATTTCCGGTTTGTACCTTTTGCCGCCGCATTCCTCGCACTTCACGTAAAGGTCTTCAAAGAAATACATCTCCAGTTGCTGATATCCAGCCCCTGCACAGGCGCTGCACCTGCCCCCCTCCGTATTGAATGAGAAGTGGCCCGGGGTATATCCCAGCATGCGCGCCTCAGGCTGTTCTGCAAAGAGCTTTCGTATCGGATCAAAGGCTTTTATATATGTGATCGGATTTGAACGGGGGCTTTTACCGATAGGGTTCTGATCAATAATTTTCACACCCTTCAGATATTCAAGCCCCTCAATGGCTTCAAAGGGCTGAGGGGGATTAAAATAAACCTTGAAATGCCGGGCCAGGGCGTTATAGATGGTATCTGTGACAATTGTGCTCTTGCCCGAGCCTGATACACCTGTCACGCAGGTCAATGTCTGAAGCGGAACAGATATATTTATATGTTTAAGATTGTTCCCGCCGGCCCCTTTAATAATGAGGGCCTTCCCTTTGATCTTTTTTCTGACATAAGGCACTGGTATCAAGTCCGTATCTTTAAGGTACCGTGCGGTAAGGGTGTTGGATTTGAGAAAATCCTCTTTCGGACCTGAATACACCAGGTTCCCGCCCTTCTCGCCACCACCGGGGCCGAGTTCAACAACCCAGTCGGAAGAATCGATAATGGCCCTGTCATGTTCGACCGCGATAACCGTATTCCCTGCAGCGGCAAGCTCCTTTAATATCTCGGCTATCCTGCTTACGTCTCTCGCATGCAGGCCCACCGTAGGCTCGTCCAGCACATAGAGGGCGCCGGTGAGTTTTGACGCAAGTTGATTTGAAAGGTTTATCCTCTGCGACTCTCCGCCTGAAAGGGTCTTTGCCTCCCTGTTCATCGTGAGATAATCGATCCCCACCCGTATCAGAAATTCCAGCTTTAGCCTGATCTGCCTGAGTATTTCGGAGGAAATCTCTTTTTCATGTTCTGTGAGAACAAGACCCTCGAAGAACCCGCTTAAGCGTGATACAGACATCTCCGAAAGCCGGGCGATATTTAATCCTCCAATCTTAAATGCCAGGGCCTCAACGCTCAATCTGTCTCCTTTGCAAAGCTTACAGGTCTCAGCCTTTCTGTATCTGCTTAAAAACACCCTGACATGCAGCTTGTATCTTTTCCCCTCAAGCTCCTTGAAGAAATCGTCCACGCCGTAAAAGTCGGACGCGCCCGCGAATATCAGTTTTTTTATTTCTTCGGGGAGATCTTTATACGGGACTTTCAGGTCTATGCCCCGGGATTTTGCGGCCTTTGCAAACTGCCTGTACCACCACCGGGCAGCGGGTTTGCTCCATGGTTCAATCGCGCCTTCATGGAGTGTTAGGTCCTTGTCCGGGACTACGCTGTCTTCTGAGTATGCGAGTGTATTGCCAAAGCCTTTGCACTCAGGGCAGGCCCCGAGGGGATGATTGAAGGAAAAGAGAAGCGGCTGCGGTTTTGAAATTACAATATTGCAGTCAGGGCATTTCAATTCAGACTGAAAGCTCAGGGACCTGGCATTTTCAGGCTGGTCAAGGATGATCACGACCTTTAATTTCTGATGACCGTGTTCCCACGCGGTCTCTATCGAGTCTGAGAGGCGGGGCTCGTCTTTTATAATCAGCCTGTCCAGGACAATGTCCAGTGACGGGGGAGGGGCAACGAGTGACGAAATGTCTTGTATCTTTCCGTCAATCAAAATTCTGTGAAAGCCTTTTTTCTGAAGCTCCTCAACACGGTCTTCCGAGCTGAATATAATAAGCGCCCTGGCCCCGGCGTATTTTTCAACAAGCTCCCTGATCACGTCAGAAGGTGTCCAGGACCTTAACAGGCGGTCACAGCTCGGACAGTAGGGACTGGCGATTTTTGAATAAAGGAGCCGGAGATAATCGTATATTTCAGTCGTGGTCCCCACTGTTGAACGGGACGTCTTGACGGTGTTCCGCTGCTCAAGGGCGATAGCGGGTCTGATATTACGGATGGAGTCGACCTCGGGGCGGTCGATCTTTTCGAGAAAGAGTCTTACGTATGTTGAAAGCGATTCGATAAACCTCCATTGCCCCTCGGCAAAGATAGTATCAAACGCCAGAGATGACTTGCCTGAGCCGGACACGCCGGTGACGGTTATAAACTTATTGTGCGGGAGCGTGAGGCTTATGTTCCTGAGGTTATTCTGTCTAGCCCCTTCAATTATGAGTTCGTTTGCGGACATCTGAGTATTTTAACAGGACGCGCGAGGGGTTTGAAACCTTTCGGAGTTGCTGGATATATCATCGATCAAGGGACTATCTTTAAAAACCTGCGCTTACCCACTTTAAGAAGATACTCCCCCGGTGAAAGCTTTTTATCAGGGTCCGTCCATTTGTTATCGTCCACACTGACCCCGCCCTGTTTGATGAGCCTCATTGCCTCACCGGTGCTTTTGGCCAGCCCGGCCTCTTTCATGAGAGAAGGGAGCCAGATGTCCTGTTCCTTGTTTGCAAGATTGAATACCGGGATGTCGTCGGGCAGGCCTTTATTCCCGAAGATATTTTCAAACGCGTCTCTCTCATATATAGCAGTCTCCGTATCGTAATATCTTTCAACTAGCTCCAAGGCAAGCGATTTCTTTGCCTCCATCGGATGGACTGAACCGTTCTTCAGTCCCTCCCTAAGCTCTTCAAGCTCCTCAAGCGAGATATGGCTGAGCAGCTCGTAATACCTGAGCATCAATTCGTCGCTGATAGACATGACCTTACCGAATATTTCTTTCGGCGGTTCGGATATGCCTATATAGTTGCCGAGGCTCTTGGACATCTTCTTTATTCCGTCTGTTCCCTCAAGGAGGGGCATGATTATAAGGACCTGCTGCTCCTGCCCGTAATCCTGCTGTAGCTCCCTTCCCATCAAAAGGTTGAATCTCTGGTCTGTCCCTCCCAATTCGACGTCTGATTTGAGCACTACTGAGTCATATCCTTGCAGAAGCGGGTAGATAAATTCATGGATGCCTATCGGGGTATGGTTAGTAAATCGCTGCTTGAAGTCCTCCCGCTCCAGCATCCTTGCAACGGTCTGCCTGGCCTGGAGCCTGGTAATTTCCGGCAATGTCATCTTTTCCAGCCATTCGCTGTTGAACCTGACCTGCGTTTTTTCAGCATCGAGGACCTTGAATACCTGTTGCTTATATGTTTCTGCGTTACGCAGGACTTCTTCCCTGGTCAACGGTTTTCTTATCTCAGACCTTCCGGTAGGGTCGCCGATCATTCCGGTCATGTCCCCTATGATGAGTATGATCTCATGCCCGAGGTCCTGGAACTGCCTCATCTTCTCAAGCAGGACTGTGTGCCCGAGATGGATGTCAGGCGCCGTAGGGTCAAATCCGGCCTTCACTTTAAGCGGGGTCCCGGTCTGATAGGAGCGCTGGAGCTTTTTTATCAGCTCGTCTTCGAGCAGTATCTCGACAACGCCCCTCTTTATTTCCCGTATCTGGTCTTCAGGTTTTGGTGGTAATCCCGCTTACAGCGGAATAACTGCAATTATAACCGCCTTCAATAGTCACTGTCTTGTTAAGGTCTGCATTAAAATCTCCGGTAAATGTTACCCCCTGGCCCTGGATGGTGTCTCCATTGTCTGCCGCATTATAGGCGTCCTGCAGTGTTAAATAATAACCAACTCCGCTAATCCTTGCCGCCGGGCCCCCTGGATAAATATTTACGTCATTGTCATTGCAGTCGTTTCCGCCGTATGCTGTGGAAACGTATCCATCGCCGTCAGTATCGCAAGCGTCTCCAATACCGTCTCCATTTGAGTCCGATTGGTCAGGGTTGTACCGGGTCGGACAATTGTCGGAATTGTCTCCTGCTCCGTCCCCGGCATACATATAGATATCAAAGTTGCCGTTTCTATAATCATTCCAGACAATGTGGTTTCCGGATATGGCGGGGTAGGCTTGATAATTAGTATTAGATGTAATCCTTGTCTCAAGACCTGATGATATGTCATACATGTAGATATCAAAGTGGCCGTTTCTATGGTCCTGCCAGACAATGCGGTTTCCGGATATGGCGGAGTTGGATTGAGTCTCAGTATTAGATGTAATCCTTGTTTCAAGACCTGTTGATATGTCATACATGTAGATATCAGCGTTGACGTTTCTATGGTCCTCCCAGACAATGCGGTTTCCGGATATGGCGGGGTAGGATGGATAATTAGTAGTATTAGATGTAATCCTTGTCTCAACTCTTGTTGAAATGTCATACAAGTAGATATCATAGTGGCTGTCTCTATGGTCCTGCCAGACAATGCGGTTTCCGGATATGGCGGGGGAGTATGGAGAAGCAGTATCAGATGTAATCCTTGTCTGAAGACCTGTTGATATGTCATACATGTAGATATCAGAGTTGCCGTTTCTATTATCCTGCCAGACAATACGGTTTCCGGATATGGCGGGGGAGAATTGAGCATTAGTATCGGATGTAATCCTTGTCTCAAGACCTGTTGATATGTCATACATGTAGATATCATCGTTGCCGTTTCTATTATCCTGCCAGACCATGCGGTTTCCGGATATGGCGGGGGAGTATTGGGTAGTATTATTAGATGTAATCCTTGTCTCAACACCATCCGAGTCATCTGTTTCAAGAGGATTAAGAGGGAACACATCATTAAAGTCATTCACACCATCTCCGTCGCTGTCACTGATCAACGGGTTGGTCCCGAAAGCAATCTCTTCCTCGTCCATTAGTCCGTCATTATCATTGTCACTGTCCACACAGTCTGAAATCCCGTCACCGTCAGTATCGGCAAATCCTTCGTCTGTCTGGCTGTTACAGTTATTGTCTATGCCGTCGCAGATATCTGCTGCTCCGGGATTGATAGCTGTATTGTTGTCAATGCAGTCTGTATTGTCTGTAACGTAACCTGCCGGCGGGGTTGAAGGACATATCTGAGTAATTTGATTCGGGTTACCATAGCCGTCGCCGTCCATATCACGATAGTAAGTGTTTAAAGGGAATCCTTCGTCTGTCTGACTGTTACAGTTATTGTCTATGCCGTCACAGATATCCGGAACTCCAGGATTGACAGCAGTGTTATTGTCATTGCAGTCGTTTCCACCGTATGCTGCGGAAAGGTATCCGTCGCTGTCGGCATCGCAAGCGTCTCCAATACCGTCTCCATTTGAGTCCGATTGGTCAGGGTTGTACCGGGTCTGACAATTGTCGGAATTGTCTCCTGCTCCGTCCCTGGCATACATATAGATATCAGCGTTGACGTTTCTATGGTCCTGCCAGGCAATGAGGTTTCCGAATATGGCGGGGTTGGATGGAGAAGAAATATCAGATGTAATCCGTGTTTCAAAACCTGTTGATATATCATACATGTAGATATCATAGTTGCCGTTTCTATTATCCAGCCAGACAATACGGTTTCCGGAAATGGCGGGGGAGAATTGAGCATTAGTATCGGATGTAATCCTTGTCTCAAGACCTGTTGATATGTCATACATGTAGATATCATTTGGCGGGGTTGGATTGAGAAGCAGTATTAGACGTAATCCTTGTTTCAACTCCTGTTGATATGTCATACATGTAAATATCATAGTTGCCGTTTCTATAATCCTGCCAGACAATACGGTTTCCGGATATGGCGGGGGAGAATGGATTATTAGTAAGAGATGATGTAATCTTTGTTTCAAGACCAGTTGATATATCATACATGTAGATATCGAAGTGTCCGTTTCTATGGTCCTGCCAGACAATGCGGCTGCCGGATATGGCGGGGGAGTATTGAGTTTCAGTATTAGATGTAATCCTTGTTTCAAGACCAGTTGATATGTCATACATGTAGATATCATAGTTGCCGTTTCTATAATCCTCCCAGACAATGCGGTGTCCGGATATGGCGGGGGAGTATTGAGAAGAAGTATTAGATGTAATCCTTGTCTCAAGACCATCCGAGTCATCTGTTTCAAGAGGACTAAGAGGGAACACATCATTTAAATCATTCACACTATCCCCGTCGCTGTCACTGATCAACGGGTCGGTCCCGAAAGTAATCTCTTCCTCGTCCATTAGTCCGTCATTATCATCGTCAGGGTCCGCACAGTCTAAAATTCCATCGCCGTCAGTATCGTCATTGCAATCGCCCTGAGCAAAAGTTGCTGTCGGCACAGCCGTGAGCAAAGCAGAAAGCAAAGACAGTGATAATAAAAACATGCATGTTCGCTTCAGAAAGATGAGACAGGTTTGATTAATTATGTTTTTCATATAGCCCCCCTTATGAATATTTATAAAATCAAATTCATGCGAATTGCGGTTGTGAAAGACCTAGAGAACCTATAAATTACCAGTGATGATTAGAACCCAACCAATGATGGCCTTATTAAATCACATGCATCTGGTTAAGTCAAGGAAATAATTGGGTTATTGTGATAGCAAAGGGATAATGACCCCATTAACTGCAAAGGTAAAATGTCCCCTTCAAGGAGGAGAAGCCAATGAAGGGAGACATAGTCATGAGTCAGAAGGAAATACGGAGAGTTAAAGTCATGGAGCAAGTAATGAAGGAGGTGGTAACAGGATTTTTCTTGGAAGATGCAAGGCATAGGTCGTAGATTGGACCGGGAATAAAACGGACAACGGCATTGAAATAATATGGACTGGAACAGAAACCGTTCCAGTCCGTTTGTTTGGGCGGGGGATATATTGTTTTATTGAACCAGCATGTCATAAATCAAGATTGAACCATTGCTGATGGTCATTGTGCCATTGATTGCAGTAACGCCGGTTACAGCTGAATAACCGCAATTATAACCGCCTTCAATAGTCACTGTCTTGTTAAGATCAGCATTAAAATCTCCGGTAAATGTTACACCCTGGCCCTGGACGGTGTCTCCATTGCCTGCCGCGTTATAGGCGTCCTGCAGTGTTAAATAATAACCAACTCCGCTAATCCTTGCCGCCGGGCCCCCTGGATAAATATTTGCGTCGTAATCATCACAATCAGCGCTGCTCAAGACATAACCTTCC
>JACRQA010000076.1 GCA_016222915.1 Nitrospirota bacterium
AACGGATCAATTATTGATTTCAGTAAGCAGATTGCCTGCAATCTGAGGGTCCAGGCCTTTTAGTATCTCGTATTCCTTCAGGGCCGATTCCCTGTCGTTTAACCTCAGACTGGAGATCGCGATATTATAATGAGCGCCTGCAGCATCAGGAGTGAGCTCTAAAACTTTTTTAAACATCTCTATCGCTTTTGCATGCATGCCTGATTCTCCATACGCAATCCCGAGATTGAGAAAGGCGTCCGAGTCGCGCGGATTTATAATAATAACATGCTCATAAGCTTCCGCTGCTTCTTTATGCATTCCCAGCTTCCCGTATGCGATGCCCAAATTGTAATAGGCGTCCGGTCCTTTCGGGTCGATATTTATTTCATTCTTATACGCTTCTATCGCCTCTTTATACATTCCTAACTTCCCATACGCGACACCAAGGTTGTAATTTGAATAAACATCACGGGGATTGATCCTGATTACATTTTTATACGCCTCGATGGCCTCTTCATATCTGCCGGCTTCATCATAAGCAACGCCGAGACGATAATAAGCTTCTGTGCTGTCAGGACGCTTTTTTATGGCCTGCTTCAGAAGCTCAATATATTTGTCGCGGTCTTTGTTATCATTTTGAGCGTTAGCAAATAAGAGGGCAGGGGACAATATAATTATTAATAATATAAGACTGTAGAAAGCTGTCTTATGATTTTCAATACCAGGTATTACTATATTTACAGGCACAGATCAACTATAACAGAAAACGGGATTTAATAAAATATGGAGGGCCTTGTTCCAGTACAGGAATAAATAAAAAGAGCGCCGGGGACAGGTCCCGCGGCGCTCTTTTGCAAATAGCCTGGTTATTTCTTCTTGCCCTGTTTTTCCTTAATCGCAGCCTGCGCAGCCGCAAACCTCGCGATAGGGACTCTGAACGGTGAACAGCTCACATAATTGAGCCCGATATTGTGGCAGAACTCAACGGACTTCGGCTCACCGCCGTGCTCCCCGCAGATCCCGAGCTTCAGGTCCTTCTTTACCTTCCTTCCCTGAGCAACAGCTATCTTCATGAACGCGCCGACGCCTTCCTGGTCAATAGTGATGAACGGGTCATCCTCTAATATCTTGTTCTCTACATAGAACGGAAGGAACCTTCCGGCATCGTCCCTTGACAACCCATATACGGTCTGCGTCAGGTCATTGGTGCCGAATGAATAGAAATCGGCAACCTCGGCAATCTCACTTGAAGTTACACATGCGCGGGGAAGTTCGATCATTGTGCCCACTGTGTACGGGACCTTTGTGTTATATTTTTTCTGCACTTCTTTTGCAGTGGATACGACTACCTTTTTCATTGCAATGAGTTCATTGACATGACCTACGAGAGGGATCATGATTTCAGGTATGACTTTGACCTTTTTCTTTGAAAGCTCGCATGCGGCCTCCATTATCGCCTGCGCCTGCATGGCGTAAATCTCCGGGTAAGTAACGCCGAGACGGCAGCCGCGATGGCCGAGCATGGGGTTGAACTCATGGAGTGATTTGTTTTTGTTATCTAACTTTTCGAACGGGACCCTCATGCTCCTGGAAAGGTCTCTTAAGTCTTTTTCAGTATGAGGGAGGAACTCATGGAGAGGTGGGTCAAGTAACCTGACTGTGACCGGAAGGCCTTTCATTGCCTTGAATATGCCGAGGAAGTCCTTTCTCTGGAAAGGGAGCAGTTTGGCAAGCGCCTTCTGCCTTCCTTCAAGAGTGTCCGAGAGGATCATCTCTCTTACAGCCTTGATCCTGTCCGGTCCGAAGAACATGTGCTCAGTCCTGCAAAGACCGATACCTTCTGCTCCGAACTTTAATGCAGCAGCGGCATCGGCAGGAGAGTCTGCGTTTGTCCTTACTTTGAGAGTTCTGGACTGGTCGGCCCATGTCATGAGATCTTTGTACCACTTGTTGTGATCAGGATTGGCAGGAAGGAGATGGAGCTGTCCTTCATAAACTCTTCCCTTTGTGCCGTTCAGGGTTATCCAGTCGCCTTCTTTTATGGTCTTACCGTTAACGCTGATGGATTTGTTTTTTAAATTTATATTGAGCGCTGAGCATCCGACTATGCAGCACTTGCCCCAGCCGCGTGCTACAAGTGCGGCGTGACTGGTCATGCCGCCTTTTGCAGTGAGTATCGCCTCAGCTGCATGCATGCCGTGAACGTCTTCGGGGGAGGTTTCGGTCCTGACGAGAATTACCTTTTCACCTTTCTTGGCCCATGCTGCGGCATCATCGGCAGTGAGTACGACCCGTCCCCTTGCGCCTCCCGGTCCCGCGGGCAGGCCCTTTGCAAGCTCAACCGCTTTCTTCTCGGCAAGAGGGTCGACACTCGGATGGAGCAGCTCGTCTATCTGGTCCGGTTTTACACGGAGCAGGGCGGTCTCTTTGGTTATCAGTTTCTGTTTCGCCATCTCGACTGCCATGCGGATTGCAGCCTGGCCGTTGCGTTTGCCGACCCTTGTCTGGAGCATCCACAGTCTGCCTTCTTCAATTGTAAACTCAATGTCCTGCATGTCTGAGTAATGGTTCTCGAGTTTCTTCTGATATGTATAAAGTTCTTTGTATAATTTCGGCATCGCCTCTTCGAGTGAATGGAGATGTCTTGTGTCAGCGGTCTTACCGGCTTTATTTACCGGATTGGGGGTCCTGATCCCTGCGACAACGTCTTCGCCCTGTGCATTGGGAAGCCACTCACCGAAGAACATGTCCTCTCCGGTTGCAGGATTGCGGGTGAAGGCAACGCCTGTTGCGGAGTTATTGCCCGTGTTGCCGAAGACCATTGATTGTACATTGACTGCTGTCCCCCAGTGCTCAGGGATCTTCTCGATCTTTCTGTATGATACGGCGCGCTTTCCCATCCAGGACTGGAAGACGGCGCTGATGCCGCCCCACATTTGGTCCATCGGGTCATCAGGAAATGATTTATTCAATGTCTTTTTGATTATTACTTTAAATTCATCACAAAGTTTCTTGAGGTCATCGACAGTAAGGTCGGTATCATTCTTGTAACCTTTGTTCTTTTTGACTGCCGACATAGCGGTCTCAAGTTTATGGCGTATTGCGTCGTGCTCTGTTTTCGGCTCTCTTCCGGCCGCCTTTTCCATAACAACATCCGAGTACATCATCATCAGCCTGCGATAAGCGTCATATACGAAACGCGGATTATTGGTCTTCTTGATAAGGCCGGGGATGGTCTTAGTGGTGAGTCCTACGTTTAATACCGTCTCCATCATTCCGGGCATTGAGCTCCTCGCGCCTGAACGTACCGAAACGAGAAGAGGATCGTTGGGATCACCGAATTTTTTTCCCATTATTTTTTCAACCCCTGCAAGTGCGGTTTCTACCTGGCCCTTGAGTTCTTTGGGATACCTACGGTTATTTTTATAATAAAGCGTACAGACCTCAGTTGTGATTGTGAACCCGGGTGGAACAGGCAGTTTGAGATCGGGATGCCCTGCCATTTCAGCCAGGTTTGCGCCTTTGCCCCCAAGCAGATTTTTCATACTCGCATTGCCGTCAGCTTTGCCGGCTCCAAAGAAATAGACATACTTTTTGGCCATTTTTAGTCCTCCACTATTAAAGTAGTTATAAGCATCTTATAAAGAGTGGTTATTTTACAAAATAATATTAAGTAAATTCAAACACAAAAATATTAAGACTGATATTAGCGTCTCCAATTTAAGTTCATGATTTATCATGCGTTATTGATTACGCCCGCCTTTTTGTAATATGGGATTGCCGGTTGTGTAACTGCGTAATCCTGCGCCGGTTTGATAAAGATAGCTACCTAATCGGCAGAATATATAAGCGCCTATTTTCCTGTTATTATATAACTGCCCGGTAAGTCAGGTAAGTGATATCGAGGTAACAGAATGGAATTGCGCTGTTTATTTGATAGAGTTTGTTAAATGTTTTTGTGCTTATGCCGATAACAATAATGGGAAAAAGTTTCTTGCATACAAGGAGGTGTAACATGCGGTTTATTATTCTTATTCTGGTTTTTTTAATATTTTCAGGTGTTTCACACGCAACTGAGCTGACTATCGGACTTATCCCGGAGCAAAACGTATTTAAGCAAATGAAGAAATATAAACCACTGGGTGATTATATAGAGAAAAAAACTGATGTGAAAATAAAGTTTACCATCCTTTCCCGGTATGGCAATATCATCGAGAGTTTTAAGCAGCGCAACATGGACGGCGCTTTCTGGGGGAGTTTTACAGGGGCGTTGGCAATCAAAGAGCTGGGCATTCAGCCTATTGCCAGACCTGTCAACCCGGACGGCAATTCGACATATAAAGGGTATATATTCGTGCATAAGTACAGTGTGATAGACAGTGTTGAGCGCATGAGACATTCGATTATTGCTTTTGTGGACAAGGCCACGACAGCCGGATATGTTTTCCCCGTAGCGTATTTAAGGGAGCACGGGGTCACGGACATCAAATCTTTTTTCAAAGAATACTATTTCACAGGCAGCCATGACGCAGCCATCTATGCAGTCCTTAATAAGGAAGCGGAAGTCGGTTGTGCCAAAAACACAATATTCGACAAGCTTGCGCTTGAAGACCCCAGGGTGAAAGAAGACCTGAAAGTCATTGCAACATCACCTGCTGTGCCTTCTAACGGGCTTGCCATGAGAAACAACATTGCTACCGAAATCAAGAAGAAATTACAGAAAGTCCTTCTTGAAATGGACGGGGACCCTGAAGGGAAAAAAGTCCTGGAAGAATTCGGGGCGATCAAGTTTGTTGAAACAACTGAAAATGATTATGCCCCGGTGTTTGATCTTGCAAGAAAGGCCGGGATAGATCTGAAGAACTACAACTACAACAATGAATAGGGACGTTGTTTAAATGAAGCGGAAAATTATTGCATCTTTACTGGCGATATTCATTTTTTTCAGTATCGGCGCCGCTATCGCCATGTTTTATATAACCAATACTACAACAAAACTGGAACATATCATTGAGCTTCAGGACGTAGAGCAGCTTAGAAGGTCTCTGGTCATTGATATTCAGGCAGTCCAATCCAGTCTTTATACAGTCAATACTCCTTACTCCAGCGAGCTTGATTCCATTATCAGAAGTGTGACAAAACTTGAGGAATCGGCCCAGGAATGCACTTCCTGCCATCATCCGCCGCGATTATCAGACCGGATATCAGACATCCAGATAATTATCAAAGATTATGAAGAGAGCCTGAGCTACTATATAACATCAAGGGCCGATTCAGGAAGGACTGATAAACTGAAAAACGATGCCGTTAATATCGGCAACAGACTTCTTGAAATGACCGAACAGATGTCGCATAAAGCGAGCCTCTTTCTTGACACCGAAAGAGACTCTGCGATGAATGAGATCACTCACGCCAAGACGGTCCTCATCGGGACTATTTTAGTGACTTCTTTTCTCGGGATTATTGTTGCGGTCATATTGACACGGTCTGTTACCCGCCCTATAAATGAACTCCTGGATGCTACCAGAATGATTTCGTCGGGGAAACTCGGATCAACTATCTCCTACACGGACAGAACGGAATTCGGAGAGCTTGCCCGGCATTTCAACACAATGAGCAGCGCAGTTAAAGACGGGTATGACAAGATCCAGGAAGAGGTATCAGAGCGCAGGGTTGCAGAAGAGGCCCTTGTCAAATCCGAGAAATTTCTGAGCACGATATTTGACAGCATACGTGATCCTTTCTGCATCTTTGACAGTGAATACAGAATCGTAAAGATCAACGAGGCATATGCGGATATGAAAAATAAAACGGCCGAAGAGCTTGTCGGCAGGAAATGTCATGAGGTCATTCACGGTCGTGCCGACGTTTGTGAGCATTGTATCGTGACGACGACATTCAAATCCAAAGACCCCTGTGCCAAGGACAAACTTGTGACGCAGACCGACGGAGAGCCTCTATGGTCCGAAATTTATACGTATCCGATCTTCAATGAAAGCGGTGATGTATCATATATAATCGAATACACGAGGGACATCACAGACCGTAAAAAAGCCGAAGTAGACCTGAAGAAAAGCGAGGAGCGTTATGCCCTGGCTGCGCGCGGCGCAAACGACGGTCTGTGGGACTGGGACCTGAAGACGAATATTGTGTTTTATTCTCCCCGCTGGAAGTCGATGCTCGGTTATGAAGAAGACGAATTAAGTAACAGTCCTGATGAATGGATAGAACGGATTTATCCGGACGACCGCGTGCAGGTGGAGATGGAGATAGCGGCCCATGTAAATGGGCAATCCCCTAATTTTATAAGTGAGCACCGTATACTGCATAAAGACGGGCTGTACCGCTGGGTCCTGAGCCGGGGCCTGTCGGTGTGTGATGTATCGGCGAAGGCCCATCGTATGGTCGGATCGATGACAGATATTACAGAGCGCAAAAAAGCCGAGGAGCAGCTTGTATTTGATGCGCTGCATGATTCGCTCACCGGACTGCCGAACAGGGCGCTTTTTATGGACCGCCTGGGGCATGCGGTCGAGAGGGAGAGGAGAAATAGTAAATATATGTTTGCCGTGCTGTTTTTGGATATGGACCGTTTCAAGGTCCTAAACGACAGCATGGGACACACGACCGGCGATGGACTGCTGATTGCCGTCAGTAAAAGGCTTGAAGAAAGTCTTCGCCCCGGAGACACGGTCGCACGGTTCGGCGGAGATGAGTTCGCGATCCTGCTTGAAGACCTGACAAGCAAGGGAGAGGCGATCTTTATTGCGGAAAGGATACAGGAAAAACTGAGGATGCCGTTCACATTGAACGATCAGGATGTGTTTTCATCCGCGAGCATCGGGATAGCCTTCAGCACGACAGGATATGACCAGCCGGAACACCTGCTGCGTAATGCCGATATCGCTATGTACCATGCCAAGTCCAATAACGGCAATGAGAGATTCAAAATATTTGACGCCGGGATGTATGCTTCGGCGGTTGCACGCCTGCAGTTGGAGACAGACCTTCGCCAGGCAGTTAACCAGAATGAATTCATACTTCATTATCAGCCGATAATATCCATGACGGACGGGAGGATAGAGGGACTTGAAGCCCTTATCCGGTGGCAGCATCCTGTCCAGGGGTTTATTCCGCCGAATGAGTTCATCCCGACAGCTGAAGAGACGGGGCTCATTGTCGAGATCGGAGAATGGGTGCTTCATGAAGCATGCCGCCAATTGACTTCATGGCAAAAGCAATACCCTTCGGTTTCGCGGTTGTCTGTCAGTGTAAATATATCCAGCAAGCAGTTACTGCCCAAACTCATA
>JACRQA010000077.1 GCA_016222915.1 Nitrospirota bacterium
TATGAACAAATGGCTTGTAGCATTAACCGTAATGATCCCCACGCTGATAGAGATCATCGACACCTCTATCGTAAATGTCTCGCTCGACCACATACGGGGATCGCTTTCAGCGGGGATCGATGAATCGACATGGGCGATAACAGCCTATCTGGTTTCAAACGCAATTGTCATCCCCATGTCCGGCTGGCTCAGCAGGCTGTTTGGAAGAAAGAAATACATGCTGGGCTCCATTATCGTATTCACGATCAGTTCATTTCTGTGCGGGTCAGCTTGGAGCCTTCAGAGCCTCATATTCTTCAGGGTGGTGCAGGGGATAGGCGGTGGCGGCCTGCAGCCGCTCAGTCATTCGATCCTGCTTGAGACCTTTCCACGCAAGCAGCACGGCATGGCGATGGCCATATTCGGGATCGGTATAATGTTCGGCCCCATTGTCGGGCCGCTACTCGGTGGATGGATAACGGACAACTGGTCGTGGCGGTGGATATTTTACGTTAATGTGCCGATAGGGATCATGTCCGTGATCCTCACATCTGTTGTCATTCAGGACCCGCCATATATGAAGAAGATGAAAATGAAGATCGATTACTGGGGGCTGGCGCTCCTTGCCATAGGGTTTGGCTCTCTGCAGTTTGTACTTGATAAGGGTGAAAGGGAGGACTGGTTCTCATCGTCTCTCATCGTCACTTTTTCCATAATCGCGGCAGTAGCGATAGTTCTTTTTATCATCCAGGAAATATATTCCGAACGGCCGATAGTGAACCTGCGATTATTTAAAGACAGGACCTTTACCACGGGAAATGTGCTGATGTTCTTTGTCTTCTTCAATCTCTTCGGCAGCATTGTCCTGCTCCCGATTTATCTCCAGATGCTTATGGGATATACTGCGTATCTGGCAGGTCTCGTGCTCGGGCCGGGTGGCTTTGCATCGATGTTTGCAATGCCGATTGTGGGGAGGCTTGTGCAAAAATCAAATCCCAAAGTGGTCCTTATGTTCGGCATGATCATGGGTGCGTTATCAACCTATCTGATGTCTCTCTTTACTCTTCAGTCCGACTTCTGGACGCTTGTATGGCCGAGGGTCGTGCTGGGTGTGGCTATGGGATGTATATTCATCCCGCTTACGACGTTGACGCTTTCCCACATCCCACGGGAAAAGATGGGGGAGGCGACCGCAATATACAATTTCCTTAGAAACATAGGTGGAAGCTTCGGTGTGGCTTTTATTACAACTATCCTTGCCCGGAGGGCGCAGTTTCATCAGGCCCGGATGGTAGACCATCTGACGCCGTTTGACACGTCCTACACAATAGCAAAGGACCGGATATCAGAGATGCTGTCAGGCAGGGGGCTGGATACGATAAACCCTGACGGCATCATCTACGGCGAACTACAGCGGCAGTCTCACATGCTTGCCTTTAACGACACGTTCCAGCTCATGTCTATTACAATGGTGCTGGTGTTATCACTTGTGTTTCTGATGAAGCGGGCCAAAGAGGACAAAGGCCCCGGAGGTGCTCATTGACAGAAGCTTTACCTGAATATTATGAATTCATTTTCAACATGCCTGATGAATCGCGGGAAGCAGTCACAAATAAAATAATGGAGCTGGGCTCTCCCGGATTTTTTGAGCGAGACGGGAATATCATTGCCTACTTTGAATACCGTGCGGACATCAAGGGGCTTTGCGATGAATTAAACGGGTTCAGAGACGTGCTGAAATCATCTGGCCTGGACAGCGCGTTTTCCTTTGACTATTCGCTCATCCCCGGACAGGACTGGAATGAATCCTGGAAAAAGAGTTTTACGCCTATTGATGTCGGCGATAATCTGACTATCGTTCCTTCCTGGATAAAGCCGGATACAGACCGCATCCCTGTAATCATTGATCCGGGGATGGTATTCGGCACAGGACATCATGAGACGACCAGGCAGTGTCTTGCGATAATAGAGAAGTATGCCGGGAACAGTGGGGAAAAGGATTTTTTAGACGTCGGCACAGGCACCGGCATCCTTGCAATAGGGGCAGCGAGAATGGGATTCGGACATGTGACCGGTGTTGATACTGATCAATTAGCAGTGGAAGCGGCCCTGTATAATGTCTCGCTGAATGGATTGAAAAACGTAACAATCGGCAAAGGGAGCATCGCGGACGTTTCCGGTGTATTTGACGTTATAGTCGCCAATCTTTTGTCTGAGATTCTGGTCCCGATTGCCGGGGACATCGTTTCACGCCTCAAACCTGTGGGGACAGCAATTCTTTCAGGAATGCTGATCGGGCAGGAGGAGGATGTAATCAGGGCAATGAAAGACGCTGGACTTGTCCTGAATGAGAAGGCCGTGGACGGAAAATGGGTGACACTTATTTTATCCCTCCCCCCATCTTCTTCTCGATCCGCTTGCAGATGCCGTGAAACATGTTGAACTCCCAGTCGGTAAGCCCTGCGCGACCGAGGCAGTGTTTTAGGTTCTGCATGATCTTTCTGCGGATAACTTTATCATCAGGAGGGATGTACTCAATCAGCCGCAGTGCGTTTTCCAGTCTTTCATAGAGGATCACCAGTTCTTCCTGGCGGGCCATCTTCGGCGGAGTAGCGGTCAGCATGCGCTCATCAGTGTTTTTGTCTTTCCCTCCTCTCATGCCCGCCTTTGAAATTTCATAAGCTATAATCATGACAGCCTGGGCAAGGTTGAGCGAGGGCTGTTTTTTATTCGCCGGAATAGTCATAAGAAAGGCGCACTCCTCTATTTCTTCATTAAAGAGACCCCGGTCTTCTCTGCCGAAAAGAACGGCGACCTTGTTCTTGTGCGCAATTTCAAATATGCGCCGGCTACCCTCTTCAACAGGGAGAAATGCCCCCCGACGTTTGCCCCTTCTCCTTGAGGTGCCGACCACATAATGTTTGTCCCTTATGGCATCATGGACGGAATCGCGATTGTCAGCGGCATCCAGCACGTCCAGTGAATTACGGGCAAACCACTGGGCCTCATCAGTCATCAGGGAAGGCGGGTTCACAAGGCAGAGTTTTTTAAAATCCATATTCTTTATTGCGCGCGCGCATGCGCCGATATTGCCCGGCTCTCTCGGCTCTACAAGGGTAAAGTATACGTTGTCTCTCCAGGTTTTCATCGTAATAATGCCTCGTGCGGAAGGCATCTCAATAATAACATATAGGTCGCCGGCCGACTGCAGGATAGATATTATTGCATAAATACAATCATGCAATTGCATGCTATAATGGTCTAAGAAAATATGCCACATATTCCAAGTCCAAGCTACAGCATCACAGTCAGGGTCGAAATAGAGAACCGCGTAGGCATGTTTGCTCAAATGGCAAACGCTATAAGCCAGACCGGCGGTGATTTAGGCTCCATTGAGATAGTGCGCGTTGAAAAGGGGAAAATAGTCAGGGATGTGACCGTCAATGCAAGGGATGAAAAACACGAAAAGGCAATTGTTCATGCTATTCATAAAATCCCGGGGATTAAAGTAAGACGTGTTATGGACCGCACGTTTACTTCCCATGAGGGGGGCAAGATCGAGGTCCGGGCCCGTGTGCCGGTGCGGGACCAGGAAGACCTTTCAAAGGTGTATACTCCGGGTGTCGCGCGAATATGCAATGATATTAAGGGCGACCGCGAACATGCATACAGGTATACGATCAAAGGCAATTCCGTCGCAATAATTACCGACGGGACGGCAGTCCTCGGCCTTGGCAATATGGGCCCATTTGCGGCAATGCCGGTCATGGAAGGCAAGGCCATGATCTTTAAAGAATTCGCCGGGATCAATGCCTTCCCCATCGCCCTGAATACTACGAATACGGAAGAGATCATCCGGACGGTCCGCAACATTGCCCCTGCCTTCGGAGGAATTAACCTTGAGGATATCTCCGCCCCCCGGTGTTTTGATATTGAAACTGCTTTAAGACAGTCTCTTGACATTCCTGTTATCCACGATGATCAGCATGGAACAGCGGTAGTCGTACTCGCAGCGCTTATAAACGTGTCCCGTCTCCTGAGGAAGGACATAAATAAATTGAGAGTGGTAATTTCAGGGGCGGGAGCAGCCGGCGCAGCAACGGCCCTGATGCTTGCAGCCTACGGCATTAAAGAAATTATCGTCTGTGATAGAGCCGGCGCAATATATGAAAAAAGAAAAAAGCACATGGATAAATATAAAAAGCTGCTCGGGGAAAAGACAAATCCGAAAGGCGTTAAGGGCAGCCTTAGCGGGGCGCTTGAAGGTGCGAATGTGTTCATCGGGCTTTCAGGCCCGAATGTAATAACATCTGAGGACATTAAGAAGATGGCAAAAGGTCCTGTAGTCTTTGCCCTCGCAAATCCTGAACCTGAAATTTCACCGGAAGATGCGCTTCCTCTTGTCAGGGTGCTTGCAACCGGCAGATCGGATTACCCGAACCAGATAAATAACATGCTCAGCTTTCCCGGGATCTTTCGGGGACTGCTCGATGTCAGGGCGCATGGGGTAAATGAGCAGATAAAATTTGCTGCAGCCAATGCCATTGCTTATTCCATTGATGACGATGAGCTTCATGAAGATTACATTGTCCCGAGCATATTCGACAGAAAAGTTGTATCTGCTGTGGCCCACGCAGTAGCAGACGCGGCAAGACAAACAGGTCTTGCGTCTTAGTGTTCGATTGCCCGGTAATGGTCTGAATTACCGACCTATTTCACTTGACAATTCCTATTATTTACCAGCGGGGAAGGATGAAAGCATGGTCGGCAATGTTTCATTTGTTTGCTGATCATTCACCGAGCCTGTCTCTTCCTGTGACTTTGTCCTAAGAACAAGGTCTTTGACAATCACCAGGACAATGATACTTAGACATATCCCCAGAAATGCGCCGACAACCAGCCCAATATATAACATAAGCAGGTACCCTTTCAGCCTCCTTTAATACATCTTTTAAACGAGGCAATGTTAAAAGGTTATTAAGCAACAGCATGTTATATAATTCTATGGATTCAATTTATTCAATTGAATCTAATAGGGCCTATAATTTAACAGTTCAAAGGTTTAGTCAACAAGCCAATAATGTTATTAGCAATATTTATAGATATGCCGCTGCCTTGGCGCAACTGCTTGCTTAACAAAGATCAACTGCGGGTATGGATAATAGACAGGTATCTATAGAGGTCATATCTCTTCATCACACCCCAGTTCTTTCATGACCCCGGTCAATTCGCTGAATATCTTGTCCCAAGGTTTGCCGGTAAGGTTTAATTCAATCCCTCCTTCGGGAAGGAATTTAATACGGCCTTTCCTTGTAGTATGAAGGTCAAATAATTGCTGGGGGACGACAGCGGTCTCCGGGGCAAAGAGCATTTTTATCTTCCCGGAGATGTTTTCAATCTTCGTTATGAGGAGCTTCATTGCCATGACTTTAAGCTCCATAATTTGAATAAGCCTCTCGGTCTCTTCCGGCGGCGGGCCGAACCGGTCCTTAAGTTCATCGAGAAGCCTTTTGAGAGATTTAACGTCTTTTGCAGATGCGATCTTCCTATAAATGCTCAATCTTGTTTCAGGGTCCTCTATATATTTTTCTGATACTATCGCTGTTACTTTGAAGTCCAGAATAGACTCAATGGCGGGGGTGGTTTTTTCGCCTTTGAGCTCTGAGACTGCGCTTTCAAGCATCTCCATGTACATATCAAATCCAACGGCCTCGATGTGCCCTGACTGCTCAGCGCCGAGCAGATTGCCGGCCCCCCTGATCTCAAGGTCTTTAAGGGCAAGTCTGAAACCGGCGCCCAGATAGCCCAGCTCCTGGATGGCCTGGAGTTTCTTCCTTGCCTGCTCTGTGATCATATCTTCTCCGGGGATGAGAAAATAAGCATACGCCCTGACATTGGAGCGGCCCACCCTGCCCCTTAATTGATACAGGTCGGCAAGCCCAAACCTGTCAGCCCTGTTTATGATTATCGTATTTGCGGATGGGATATCAAGACCCGATCCGATGATAGCGGTCGACACAAGGACATTCGTTTCCTTATGAAAAAACTTGTGCATGACCGCTTCAAGCTCCTTCTCATTCATTTGTCCATGCGCCACCCCTATCTTTGCCCCGGGCACAAGGACCCTCAGGAAATTTGCTGTCTCATATATATCATGTATCCGGTTATGGACGAAAAAGGCCTGCCCCCCCCTGTCGAGCTCATGCTGCAGGGCCTCTTTAATTATCGTCGGGGTGAAGCGAGCAACCATACTCTTGACGGCAAGCCTGTCCTCAGGGGGGGTCTCAATCGTGCTCATTCCCC
The DNA here is from genome assembly GCA_016222915.1 of Nitrospirota bacterium. GTDB lineage: Bacteria > Nitrospirota > Thermodesulfovibrionia > UBA6902 > UBA6902 > UBA6902. The sequence goes on from JACRQA010000077.1 coordinate 6,283, forward strand.
TTATGCCCGAAAGCGCCATATGGAGGGTCCTTGGGATAGGCGTCGCGGACAGGGTCAGGACATCCACATTACTTTTGAGGGACTTCATCTTTTCTTTATGGGCTACGCCGAATTTGTGTTCCTCGTCAATAACAAGGAGCCCAAGGTCGAAAAATCGGACCTCTTTACCTAAAAGCTTATGGGTCCCGATTATAATATCTACTCCTCCTTCCGCGAGAGACTTAAGGGTCTGTTTCTGCTCCTCCCTGCTTTTGAAACGACTGAGGAAATCAATTTTGATCGGAAAGGCAGAGAACCTTGAAGTGAAAGTTTCATAATGCTGTTCGGCAAGAATTGTAGTGGGCACAAGGACGGCCGCCTGCTTTGAATCATAAGCAGCCTTGAAACACGCCCTCATGACGACCTCCGTCTTGCCATAGCCTACGTCCCCGCACAATAATCTGTCCATAGGGACCGGCTGCTCCATATCGCGCTTTATCTCATTGATGGATGTAAGCTGGTCAGGGGTCTCTTCATATGCAAAAAAACCGTCGAATTCCCGGTGAAGCTCAGTGTCTTCTGAAAAGGCGATCCCTTCCGCCGCTGTCCTGCCGGCATAGATCTTCAAAAGATTTTCGGCCATGTCCTTTATCTTCTTCTGGACCTTCTGCCTGGTCTTCTCCCAGGTCTTGCCCCCCATCCTGTCGACCTTAGGATGTACATTTTCAGGGGCGTGGAACTTCTGAATACAGTTAATGCGCTCAAGAGGAACAAACAGCTTGTCCCCTCCAAGGTATTCAATTGTTATAAAATCATCTTCATAACCCCCGATGCGCTCCTTCCTGATCCCCAGAAATTTTCCTATCCCATGTTCGACATGTACAAGATAATCCCCTTCTTTAAAATCCTCTATTGAAGAAATGAGCGCTGAAACTTTCGATTTCTTGATGGATTTAAATGCGGGACGCCTGCCGAAGATGTCTGTTCCGGCAAGTACGATTACATCCTGATATGCAAACCCCGCGTTTAATTCACCGATTGTCATAAGGGGGCTGTATGTTTCATTAAGAATGTGATTACCAGAAAGGGCAACATCCGAGTTCTGTTCGGCAAACAGGTCTTTCAACCTTTTGGCCTGTCCTTCCGAGGAGCAGACCATCACGATGAAATAGGTCTTTCTTAATAAATTGACCTGTGAAATAAAGTCCTCAACGGTCTTTCTTTCATCACGCAAAAGTCCCAGCCCCCCGATGCTGCTCACTCTGCAATTGTGCCCCTCCCCCTCAAGCGGCAGGGCCGTAAAAGATACCGTCTTTCTGTCCCCAAGCAATTCGTCCAGGCCCGGATAATGCCGTCTGATGTCATCGGGCTCATACAATATCAGCCTGCGGTCGTGCAATAATGCAATGAGATCAGGGCCTTCTTCGGGTTCCATTGCCGGGCATATCCAGACCTCTTCAATCTCTTTGACCGATAACTGGGTATCGACATCAAAGAATCTCAGAGACTCGATCTCATCGCCAAAAAACTCTACCCTTACAGGATACTCGCTGTCAGGAGAGAATATGTCGAGTATGCCGCCCCTGATACTTATCTCTCCAGGTGTTGATACGACCGGAACACTGATGTATCCCATGCCGTATAATTCACGGATGACTTCGTCCCTGTCAGCGCCTTCAGCCTTAGACATACCCAGCAGGGGAAAGTCTTTACTCTGCCACAGGCTGGAGCGCGCGGCTTCAACAGATGCAATGATTTTCCCCCTGTGAGAAGTGTAAAGCCCGGTTATGCCCTTTAACCTTTCAGGGCTCCCTTCCGGTTGAATGAGAACAGGCGGGTCAACCTCAAGAAGCTTAGACCAGAACATGGTGTCGGAATATAATTCCATGGCTGTTTCTTCCGATGTGCAAAGGAGCAGGCATGCGGGAGACAGGACCGAAAACAGCAGGGAGGCTGATGATCCGTAGAGGGAAGTGAAGGTGTCCGACTTTTCTTCCTCAAGCGCTTTGGCGGCTTCTTTGAATATGGCGAGATCAAAAGGCATATGCTTCAGTATATCAAATCATGATGGGACCGGTCGCCTGCTTACAATACCGCGGGCTACGTCAATTGATGGGGGTCAGCGCGGCTGTTACATCTCACACCAAGGTCATCACGACCCTGCTTACGCCGTCACTGTGAGGCAGGTGGATTGTTTTAAAGCCCAGCTCCTCGCATATCTTGAGCATCCTCTGGTTCTCAGTCAGCACCGAGCCGGTTATTTCTTTAAGGCCTTTTTCCTGCCCGATTCCTATGAGCATGTCCACGAGTTTGTAACCGAGCCCTTTGCCCTGAAAATCATCGTGTACGACAACCGCGAATTCGCTGCTCTTTAAATCCGGATCGATGATCAGCCTGCCGATGCCGGCCAGCCGCCTCTTATCGCCCTCCCTGATTTCTGCGACAAAGGCGATCTCCCTCTCATAGTCAATATTGCAAAACCGTATCAGCATTTCATGGGTTATATTCTTGATGATCTGAAAGAACCTTCCCTTCAATGTCTCATCCGACAGGTGTGAAAGCATCTCATATTCCAGGGGCTCGTCTTCAGGCCTTATCGGTCTCAATAATACCTCTGTCCCGTCCGTCATTTTCCACGGGATGATATATCTCGTTGGGTAGGGGGTGATGACCAGATGCGGATAAAGGGACGCAGGCTTCATCGCTCCCTTATCGATAACGATCCTTGCGTCAAGGGCATATGCCTTTCCATTTGAGACGGCCAGCGGGTTAATGTCTACCTCCGCTATCTCAGGGAAGTCCGCTATCAGGGTCGAAAAACTCATGATTATCTGTTCCAGCTGTTTAAGGTCCGCCGGGGGCCTGTTCCTGTAACCCTGGAGTATCCGGTATACGGTTGTCTCCTCCATCAGCCTTCGCGCCAATGTCTGGTTCAGCGGGGGCAGGCCGATGGAGAAATCCCTGAGCATTTCTGCCATAGAGCCGCCCATACCGAAAAGTATCACCGCGCCGAAATCACGGTCCTTTTTTGCGCCAAGTATTATTTCATAATCAATTCCTTCAAGCATTTTCTGGACGGTCACGCCGGTTATTTCCGCCCCGGCAGTTTTTTCTTTTATACGGTCAGCAAGGCCGTCATATTCCTTCCTCAGCCTGGCGTCGGAGTCAATGCCCATTACAACGCCGCCGACATCGCTTTTATGGGTTATTTCATGAGATGAAATCTTTATGACAACAGGGTAGCCGACGTGGCCGGCAATGCTCAGCGCTTCATCGACATTTTTTGCATGGTAAGGCTTCGTTATCGGGATGCCGTAATTTATCAGGAACCTCTTGGACTCTTCCTCTGTAAGAATGGCCCGGCCTTCAGCAGCAATGTTCTTGATGAGGGCCTTCAGGTGGTGCTTGGGCGGGGCATGATCAACAGGCAGCTCGGCAGGGGTCTCGTACAGGAGCTGAAGGTTCCTGCCATATCTGTACATATAAAAATACGTCTTGACCGCCTCTTCAGGGGTCTCATACGCGGGGATGCTGTTTTGAATGGTGATCTCCCGCGCCTTGTGGACTTCCCTGCCTCCCATCCAGACTATTATGACCGGCTTGTACGCCTTAGTCGAAATTTCAACGAGCTGTCTTGCAAGCTCATCCGGGTGCGCCGCGCCCTGCGGCGTATATATTATCAGAACACCGTCCACCCCTTCATCCTCCAGGCAGGCCGTCACGGCCTTGATATATCTTTCAATATCAGCGTCTCCCAGGACGTCAACAGGGTTGCCCCTGCTCCAGTACGGAGGAAGGCATGCGTCGAGTGTCTTCAGATTTGCATCAGAGAGCCGCGCAAGCTCCCCCCCGTGGGATATCAATGAGTCGGCAGCCATAACTGCCGCGCCGCCTGCATTGGTCACAATGGCAAGCCTCCGCCCCTTCGGCAGGTTTTTTGAATGGAGGACCTCCGCTGCATTAAACAGGTCGGCTATTTCATTCACTCTTATTACACCGGCCCTTTTAAAGGCGGCGTCATACACGCTGTCGTCCCCTGCTATCGCGCCTGTATGGGACATCGCTGCCCCGGCGCTCTCGGTATACCTGCCGGACTTAAGTACGATTATAGGTTTGCTCCTTGCAAAGCCTCTTGCAGCGCTCATAAACTTACGCGCATTGCCGACACCCTCCATGTAGATCATGATGCTTTTTGTATAGGGGTCTTCCCCGAGGAAATCTATCAGGTCGCCGAAGTCGGTGTCGAGCATCGAACCGAGGGACGCAAACATGCTGAATCCGATGCGCGCGTTTATTGCCCAGTCCAGTATCGCGGTCCCCAGGGCGCCGCTCTGGTAGATAAAGGCGATCTTCCCCGCCTCGGGATGGATCCTGATCTCTCTTATCCGCTCTTCAAGTTTTTCACCTTCAGCTCCTGTCTCCCGGAAGCCCGCGGAGACAATTATTATTCCCTCAACTCCCGCAGCCCCGCATTCCTCCACGTTCTTAGGCGTCATCCGCGCCGGTGTCGCTATGATGGCGAGGTCAACGGGGACCGGGACATCGGAAACAGAAGGATGGCACTTTATGTCCAGGACCGTCTTGCGGTTGGGATTGACAGGGAAGATTTTGTGCTTCTTTGAAATGAGCAGGTTTTCCATGATGGCCCTTCCTACAGAGCCCTCTTTTTCAGTAGCGCCGATGAGGGCCACTGTCGCTGGGTTAAATATCTTTCCGAGACTGCTCATTTGAAACGATTATCTCAGAAACCGGACCGGCTTTCAACATTATTATATTGCCGAAGACCACTATTGATGTATCCATGCTGTCCCTTACCACATTGTAATTATCATTGGTTATAATAGAATTTGCATTTCAGGGCAAATATGATAAAGGGATCGTGTGTGGCAATCGTTAACCAGGGGAAACATATCCGGCCTTTGTTTTTCACTCTTTTAATTCTCCTCCTGATCGCCGGATGTGCCAAGAAAGAAACCCCGAAGAAAGTCAGTCTTTATGACAGGACCGGCGAAGTATCAAAGGGGACAGAACATTCACGGCAGAATACCTTGTGGTTCAGCGTCGATCTCCGGCTTGGGCCGAAAGAGGATGTAAATATTTATACGCCGTTTCTAAAATACCTTGAAGAAGCGACAGGGAGACATTTCCGCATAAAATTAACTGAACGGGATGAGGACACTGTTAAAAACCTTGGAAAAGGCGTCACTCACTTTGCCGTGCTGGTGACTCTTAATTATGTTATAGGTCAAAACAATTACGGCATAAAATATTTTGTCAGC
>JACRQA010000047.1 GCA_016222915.1 Nitrospirota bacterium
TCAAAAGAGCCCGCCCATAAAGACAGCCAGGACATGGAACCCGAACAGGACGGGGACAAAGAAAACGAAATGCCTGAAGTCCCGGTAAAGATATCCGATGAAGATGACAACCAGCTTCAGCGCGCGATTGACCTGCTTAAGGGCTTGCGGATACTTAAGGAGCTTCCCAAGGCAGGATAGTTTTAAAGCTGTCTTTGTATGTGATCTAATAGACTTCTATGGGGCAGAGTCGGAAACGGCTCTGCCTTTTATTATCAGCAGTTAACATTATTCTTCCAGGAATCTCTTGAGCAAGTTCGGCTTTATCGATATCCTGCCGTTTGAAGATCTTATGATGCCGCTCTTCTGGAGTTTACTCATAGTACGAATACAGGTTTCAACGGTTGTGCCGACCATCTCGGAAATTTCCTGGCGCGTCAGCGGAAAATCGATCTTCCTGAAGCCGTCATCATCCACGCCGATTTTCTCCGACAGTTTCAGGAGGAGGGAAGCGATCCTTTTTTCCACTCTTTCAGTCGCGATATTTTTCAGCATCTCATGGGCGTCCCTGAGCTTGTCGCTGAAATACTTTACAATCTCAAGCTTGAGTATCGGATACTCATCCATTATTTTGAGCAAATTCTGCCGGCTGATCCAGATCACTGTCGTAGACTCCATGGCCTGAGCGGAAGCGGGAAAGGGTTTTTTGTCCAGGACTGCGACCCCTCCGAAAATATCACCCGGTGACATGATCTCAAGGATAATGTCCTTGCCCATCATAGTATGCTTGAGGATCTTCACGCTCCCTTCCGCCACCAGGTAAAACTTGTCTGACGGGTCACCCTCGACAAATATGTTCTCATTGTTTTTGTAGGTGATTGTTTCGATCAGCTTGCCGATACTCTCTAATTCATCGTCCTTGAGAGAAGAAAATATTTGGCTCTTTTTCAGTGTTTCAGCAATCATTGGTCTCTTGTCTCCTTGACTTGTTCCATGGCCGACAGGACTTCTCTGGCCTTTTCCAACTCCCCTGCCCTGACCATCAGCCTGATCTCCCCCATTCTCCCAATGCTGACGGGATATGGGCTCATCTTCAGCGATTGTATTACGACCTCGATGTCTTCGGCTTCAAGTAAATCCTTGACTATCCCGGCCTCTATTTCATTATATGTAAGAAGCGCTTCGACCCATTCGTTCATGTTCGCATATTGTCCCTGAATGTTTGAGTTATGAAAATTATATCACATTTCAAAACAATTACAGGCATTGCCTTTTTCCAATAAATTACGAGCATCCCGCATTAAGCTGAATGCCGTCAAGCTGACGATTGTGTTCCCGGCAATTAAATGATATCATGATGAATATTATTGAAGGACATACGACATGTTTCCTCCGGTCAGACTCTATACATTAAGCACCTGCAGCCACTGCAGGGCCACGAAGACTTTTTTGGATGAGTGCGCCGTCAAATATGAATTCACTGACGTGGACCTGCTCACCGGTGAAGAACGGAGCGCCATTATCGAAGAGGTCAGGAAGATCAATGAAAAATGTTCATTCCCCACGATAATCATTGGAGACAAGGTCATTATCGGGCATAAAGAGCAGGAGATACGGGAGGCCCTCGGACTTTGATGGATGTTGCTCAGCTCCATGATATGCTGCAGAAGACCCAGGGGGCCATCGGCTATTTTTTCAATAAAGATACGGCAGTGGTCAGGGGCCTTCTCAACGGTCTTCTCACTAACAAAGAGCGCTACGGATATATGGCCTGCCCCTGCAGGCTTGCATCAGGCGAACGTGAAAAAGATAAAGACATTATCTGTCCCTGCGTGTACCGGGAGCCTGACGTTAAGGAGTACGGGAGCTGTTACTGTAATCTTTATGTTTCAAAGGAATGGAACGAAGGCAAGATAGACCATACCTTCGTCCCTGAGCGAAGGCCGTCTGATAAAATGCTGTACTGAAACCCTGAAGACTTATGCTTTATCATAAGTCGTTACCCATGCGTATTACAGGAGGCTTGCCGGGACATTTCTTATTGCCGGCTGCGCTTAAACTCTTCTCTTCCGAAAATTATGAGGAACAAGATTGCAGCCATAAAAGCCGTGATCGAACCGTAATAGAAGGTCGCATGGGCGCCGAATGTGTCCCACAGCCGTCCGCCGATAATGCTTGCCGGAAGCACCGCAAGTCCGACACATGTGTTGTATATGCCGAAACCTGTGGCTTTGAGATGTTCAGGGATGATAGAGCCGAGATAAGCTTTATGTATTCCCTCGGTGAGGCCCATAAATATTCCATACAGCAAAAAGAGCCCCCATATATGCCAAGTCGCCGAGGCCAGGGCAAAGCCAAGATACACAAATCCGAATAATATAAACCCGGACAGTATCACACGCTTTCTTCCAATGCGGTCCGACAGAACACCCGCGGGGAAAGACACAAGAGAATAGATAAGATTAAACGACAGATACAGCAACGGCACGTGGGTTTCACTGATCCCCGTATCCGTTGCCCTCAGAATCAGAAAGGCATCACTGGAATTGCCCAGTGCGAATAAAGCGGAGACGGCAACAAATGCCTTATATCTCCAGTCAAAGTCCTTTAGTGAGAGTTTTGGTTTGAGCGATGTCTCTTTATGCTTTGTCTCTTTGACAAAAAATATGATCACGGCCACCGCTATGAATCCAGGTATTAATGAAAGCCAGAACACCATCCTGAAATTGCCGGTGAAAAAATAGAGCACGATAAACGCAATCAAAGGTCCGGCCACCGCTCCCAGCGTGTCCATTCCCCTGTGCAGTCCGAATGCGCGTCCGAGGTCTTTTGACGGAGTGGACTCGGCTATGATGGCGTCTCGCGGGGCGCCCCTTATCCCCTTGCCGAACCTGTCGATAAAACGGAATGTGAGGACCTGTCCCCACATTGAGGAGACAGCCAATATCGGACGGCTCAAAGTCGATATGCCGTAGCCCGCAATCAGGAGGATTTTCCTCTTTCCTATTCTGTCCGATAACCATCCGGAATAAACTTTCAGAATGCTTGCCGTGCTTTCCGCAATGCCTTCTATGAGCCCGATTACCGTCCTGTTGACCCCGATGACCGAGCTTAAGAACAGCGGGACAAGCGGATATATCATCTCCGAACTCAGGTCCATGAAAAAACTGACCAGCCCGGTATAAAAGACATTGCGGGGAACACTCAGCATTTTCTTGTCTTCAGGAGATTGACGCTGGTAATCGTTCATTCTTTTATTACCTTCATTCTGAAACATGATATCATAACCGCTCACCGAAATGTTTTATCAGTCACATCCATTCAATCGATCAATGTTGACACATAATCAATTTAGTGATATTAGATTATATAACGTAAAATAAGTCATGTGGTTTAACTGATAATAAGTAAAAGGAGTTGATGTTATGACAGACAGAGTTTTCAAAAGGGTCCCGGTCAATATTGAGGCCGAGATTATATCATATAAAACGTCTTATCCGGCCTATATCAGTAACATTTCCGAATACGGCATACATGCAAAGATCGCAACTATGGAACCCGTCAGATTTTCTGAATCTGAGACCAATGTCAATCTGATATTCCGGTTGCCGTCCGGGGAAACGATCAATTTATTTTGCAGGAACAAGTGGGCCTATAAAAATACATCCAATAGTTTCATAGAGAATATCGGGATCGAAATTATCGATCCGCCCGATGAATACAGAAACTTTTTCCGGGCCATGCGCATGATAAGCCCGGCAGGCTATTGAGCAATCAATGAGGGATGTCGGCCCCGGTATATTGCACCGGGCTAATCGTGCTCATTTAATTGTATCCGTATATAAGCTTTCTTCCTAAGGCCATCTATAAACTCCCGGAGTTTGGTCCTCAGTTCAGTTTCCACCAGCCGGGCCTCTATTTCATCCCTCACGTCGATAATATCCTTGTCCCTGTACAGCTCGAGGTTCATCTGATAATAATTTTCGATGGCTTCATACGGCACATGGATCAACGCCTTTATCCTTCTGTCTATATACTCCCCGATAATAATGCTGTTGTCTTCCTCAATTTTATCAGGTTTATCCGATGCGCCGGTCCTGTATCTTTTTGCTTCATTTAACAGCAGCATATTATCAATCATATTATTCAGTAATTTGAAACGTGACGCCGGGCTGCCGGGATCTTTTGCCGTCTGAAGGACATGCTGAAACTCGCTGAGCAGAATAATATCATCATTTACTATCGCCACAATCCGTTCCAAAACTTCCGCGTCTGAATAAGCGGGCAATAGAAAAGATGTTATAAGCAAGGAACAAAGAACCGTAATTATCCCTCTGATTAATTTGTTTCTAAACTTTAAATATCTTTTTATCTTGTGCTTCATTTCCTGCTTCCCACTTCTTACTTCTGACTTATTTTTTATTTAAAATGCATGTCCGAAACTGAAATGGGCCTCTCCGTAGCTTTCATCTTCCTCTTTGTTCATCTTATGTCCGTAGTCTATCCTGATCGGACCGACCGGGGTATTGTATCTGATTCCGGCCCCGACAGTATATTTAAGATCATCCCTCACATCATCCTTGGTCTTCCAAACATTCCCCGAATCAACGAACGTGACAAGGCCGAAGCCTTTCACCAGAGAAAATCTCAGCTCCCAGTTCATTAACACGAAAATATTACCGCCGGTGGGGTTATTGTCCGCCCCCTTCGGGCCCAATGAATCGTGGCTGTATCCCCTTACGGTCGATCTGCCGCCGAGGAAAAATCTTTCAATCAGTGGAAGCTCTTTATCTACTCCCAACCCGTGCGCCATTCCGCTCCTGAGAGATAAAGCCATTACCACGGGTTTCATTAATTGGAAATACCAGGAGCTCTGCAGGGTCCCTTTTATAAATTCCGATTCCGAAAGAAGCTCCTTGGAAGCATATTTTACGACTATCCCATGGAGGGACCCGGAAGTAGGGTTGAAAGGGTCGTTCCGTTTATCAAAATATATGGAAGGGGACAAACTGCTGATGCTGAGTTTCCCGAATATTCGTAGTCGAGTCCGACCTTAAGGCCTTCCGCTATCTCTTTTTCGATACCAGTAATAAAGCTCTGCTTTTCGATTTTATAAAGCACTTCCCTGGTATCTATATTGAGGCCCTTTTTCTCTTCCCTGATCAAATATATTTTCAGGGGCACATTAGGCAAGTTGAAGAGCCAGGGCTCCCTGAAGTTAAATATATATCGCCTTTCCACCTCATTCAGGTCCGTACGGAAGCCTACCTGTCTGTTAAGTCCGCTGAGGTTACGGTAGTTGATTTCGAGCGTGCCTCTCACATGTTCATAATCACCATATCCAAGACTTACTTCCACTGAGCCGGATTTCCCCTCTTTCAGAGTGACCAGCATGTCTTTTACTATCTCATTATTCGTCTCCATGCCCCCTTCAAGAGCATCGATTGTCACCTCACTGAAGATGCCGAGCTTGTAAAGACGCTGCTTTGTCCGCGATATCTCCTCATAATTGTAAGGCTCGCCTTCTTTAAGAGTGAATTCCCTCATAATAATTTTGGCCCTGGTCTTTTGATTGCCCTTCAATATGATCTTGCCGATAATTGAGGGCTTATTTTCCGCTATGTTAAATGAAAGAAACGCGTTCCCCCTGTCAATTTTACTTTCCACATCCACAGTGGCGTCCAGATATCCGTACCGGGTGTAAAGAGAAAGCGCCCTGCGCCTGGCGTCACCGATATCGATCACATTGTACGGCGCTCCTTCCTCGAGATTTAATGCATTGCGTACCTGAAGCTCATCGATATGCTTGTTCCCGGCTATATCTACGGACTTAATTATTGTGCGAGCGCCTTCATTGATAACATATTCAAGGTTCAAGTCCCTGCCGTTGTTTTGAAAATCTTTTTTTATCTCCGTAACGTCCGCCTGCAGATAGCCGAGGGCGTTGTAAAATCTGATGATCGATCCCCTGCTTTCATCTAACAGGTTGTTATTGAAGGTCTTGTTTTCATTAAACGGCAATATTTTCTTTATGCCCTCAGTATTGATACTGGTCCCTGAAAAGCTTATTTTTCTCAGAACGGCAGCTTCTCCCTCAAAAATAATAAACGTAATCCTGATGACGTCGTCTTCCCTTTCAACACCCGCAGCAACCTGGGCGCCATAATATCCGTTGCTGACATAGAACCGCTTGATGCTGTCCGCTGTTTCCGCAATCGCTTCGTCTGTGATCTCCTCGCTTTCTATAAAAGAAACTTCTTTCTGCAGTTTACCGGCGGTGAAGGCGACGTTGTTTTTGAACGGTTTTATATAATTCATTTTTTTATAATGTTCTTCGATCCTTTTCATGTCCTTATCCAGTTCATCGGCGTCCAATATGCTTCCTTCCCTGACCCTCATTAAATACCTGACATCATCCACTATGTCTATTTCCTCAATGATCAATGGCCGTCCTTCCTCAATATTTATATATATGTCGACCTGTGACGGCTTGTCCGAAGGGACAACCTTAATCTGGATCTCCGCGTCAGGGTATCCCTTTCTTCTAAAAAACTCATATAAGGCGAGACGGGCGGCATCAAGGTATTCCTCCTTGAAATCTTCACCTTCCTTAAAATAATATTTTTGCCTGACCGTCTTCTCCATTATATTCCGGCCCCCCTCAATAACGATCTTGTCCACAAGCGGTATTTCTTTTACATAATATATCAATTTGACGCCATCCCCATATGGCTCGGTCACAGCCTTTATGTCCTGGAAAATACCCTTCAGAAACGCCCTCCTTATACCCCTGCTCAATTCCTGCCTGTCGAGTCCCTCACCGGCGCTGAGATTTATCAGATCGATTAATTCTTCATCTTCAATACGAGTTATTCCCCTGACTTCGATTGCCCTGATGAGCGGTCCGCTGCCCTCCGGGCTTATCTCATCAGACCTGACAGCAGAGCGTCCAGGGTCAGGGTCTGCATAGGAAAGAGAAAAAGGGACAATGAAAAATATAATACAAAGCAATACCACCCCTTCCATGACCAGCAATGTCCTGTTTGTCATCTTCTGTTTCTCATCTTCCGTTTATTTGAATTCAAACCTGTATTTCATGTCGACCCCGGCGCTGCCGATCTCATTGCTGGAACCGAGAAGGGAAAGGTTCTTATCTATCTTATATTCAAGCTTGATGATATTTTCTTCCGTCGATCCGATAGCGGTAGAATATATTACATATAGTTTGTTCTCAAACAGCCTCTTGCCGATGGTTACCCTGGGGACAAACGCGCCCTCTGTCGTCGTATGAGGTTCTATCTCGAATCTCTCAAAGCCGGTGTAATACTGGAACTGCTCCTCCACTGTGTCCTGTATGCCCCCAGTCAGCAGCGCCGTGGCCTCTCCTGCAGCGATGCCGCTTTCAATCCCCCTCCCCTCCTTGTTTGTCTGACCGGTGGTCAGCAGGGCGAGCGTGTCCGTTTCCGAAAGCGGCGGGTCCGAAAAGAAGTTCAGGGTAAAATTGTCCATAGTGCCGTCAAGATTGAGCTTGACGTAATAATCCCCGATATATGTATCTGCAATAATGTGAAACAGCGGAGAAATGCCGTAAGGATCGACAAAATCCACACTGCTGCCCTCCAGAATATTAAACTCCCTGCTCCTGAAGTATACAGTGCCCTCACTTGCCTCGATCCGTCCAAGAAGGCCTTTCTTGGCCAATGTGCCTGAAAGGTTGAGGGCTATTTTGACCGGGGTCCTGGCAATATTATTAGCGATTACTATATTATCATCGCCCGTTATGTGCACATTGATCGCAGTGCCTTCAAGATAAGCCGGATATCCTATTTTCTGGTCACCCCAGCAGCCAGCTTTTCCATTCAATCCTTTTTGTATATCTGGCTTTACTTATGTCGATATTGCCTGTCAGGCTGGACCCTCTGGATGAGTTATCATAGAACAGTTTTCCTCCAAGCTCTGTACTAAGCCCTTCAGATGGTCTTATTTTGATTCCATCGATGTCCGCAGACAGGGAAAGTCTCTTTAATGCCAGTCCGTCAAGATATCCGACCCCGGACAAGTCTATCGTCCCTCCGGCAAATTTGGAATGAACGGAGTCAAATGTGACCCTGTCCTTCTTCAAAAAGAAAGTACCGTCAAGAGGTCCGATCTTATATGAAATCGGCGTTACCGTCGCAGTCGCGTCCCGGAGGCGGACCTCTCCATAAATTTCAGGCCTTTTCCACGCCCCGATAACGTCTATTTTAAAGCTGCCCATTCCCCTTAGCGACACTATCTTATCACTGAGCGCCCTTAACGGGGCAATTTCCACGTTCCCTTTTATTTGCAGATTGTAGCTGTTATTGAGTTTCAAAGCGCCTGCCGCATTCAAGTCTCCCTTGTTCCCCGCCATGACAAGTGATTTGAAGAATATCTCATTATCGATAAGTTCGATATCAACATCTTCCCGGTTTTTCAAGTCGTATCCATATAAGCTTACGGCTGCAGAATTTAATTTTATCTTTACCGATAATCTGTCTCCCTCCCCCTGCATCGAGACCCTTCCTTCAAGAGACAGCAGAAAATCCTCAGGGACTTCCTTCAACAACCCCTTCAGGAGAAAATCATATCTGCCTTCCCTTAGTCTTGAATTGACATTCCATTTTATTTTGTCCGCTAAAACAGCATCTCCCTCAGATATGATCAGCCCATCGATGAAGCTTCCCCTGGCCAGCAGTTTATCATCGTTCAAGGTCCCTGTTATTTCTCCCTTACCCATAGGAGTGTCCAGGAATGAGCTTTCGCCGATTGCCAGTGAGAATTTCAGGTCCGGATTATTAAGTGTACCAGCCCCATTCACGGCAAGCCCGAAAGTCATGTCAACCGGGGAATCTCTAAAAGCCGACAGGTCCTTTAAACGTATCCTGTCCGATAAAACCGAGACACTGTATTTTTTATTGAAAAACAAAGTCCCCTTTGCCTCAAGATCAGACCCGGCCCTGACTGCTTTTACCGACTTGAATTCTATTTCCCTGGGACGAAGCTCGTACTTAACAGTCACCTTATCCAGGCCCTGGCCATATACTTGGGTGTTCGCTGAGACCATCTCTCCCGGACTCACAAAATTATCAGCATCCCCTTCAAATGAGGCCTTTCCGCTTACACGCGCCGACACTGGAATTTCCCTGTAGAACTCTTTAACAAAGGGGCCGATATCAACATTCCTGCACTCTGCCCCGGCCTTGTAATAAGGGGCTTTAAATGAAAATAGTCCTTCCGCTTTTCTAAATTCAATAATTCCCGATACATCGCATTCAGAGTCATCCCGGGTGACCACCAGGCGGTCTACTGCAAGAGAGTTTGTTTGATATTTAAGGTCTGCTGATGCCTTCGTAAACCGGATCCCGTTAACACTGCCGTCCGTTGATTCCGCCCTCCCTGTAATGACCGGGGCACGCACAGGCCCTGCCGCCGTCCCCCCGAACCGTATAGGTGCGGAGAATTTTGAATAATAGGGTCCAGACAAATCTGATGCATCCTCACTCTCCAGCTCCAGATTTAAAGCGAGTGTTCCTCCATCGAGATTTATGGTCCCGTCAAGATAGAGGTCTGAATTACCGGTGGAAAGAACGGTATCAGTAAGTGTAAGAATATGGTCCTTCAATTCAAGGGAGGCGCCTGCTGAGGTAAGCCTGTCCAGTATGTTCCCCCCTGTATGGGTCGTGCTGATATAATCAACATCCGCAATGATTTCCATACCGTGCCCGTTCTCGTGATAAAGCTTGAAGTCTCCTGAAAGTTTACCTTCAGGAAACGGCGGCTCCCAATTGATAAACTTGAAGAACTTAGGGCTGTTGATGTCGGAACCTTGCGCATCAGCCATGTAATTTCCGCTGGGAATTAATATGTGTCCATCTCCTTCGATAATTCCATCAAGTGTATGGGCCTTAAAGCCGTGTAATGCGAATTTGTTGTCTTTGTAAGTCAATTCTCCTTCAACTTCGTCAAGGGGCAAAGTCTCCAGCACGGCATTTGTAAGCTTCGCCTGGCCTTTCCCTTCCAGATTGGGGAACGTGCCGGTAATCGTGCCCTTTATTGAAAGCTCGCCGGTAATGTTATGGTCGACTTTCAATATCTCCATTAATGATTCAAGATAAAACCGGCTGTCGGTCTTCAAATCAACAGCCAAGCCAGGCCACTCTGAATCTTCACGCTTAAGGAGTCTGACAAAACCTTCAAAAGACAGGAGCGCGTCTTTTTGCTGTTTCAGGGAATAGATTAAATTAATGGCAGACGCCGTGACTGAAGTCTTCACCGATAAACTGCCGTCTTCAATCCTTCCGCCCTCCGAAAGCGATATATCACCGTCAGCCGAGAATGAAGAGCCGGAGGACAAAATATTGAGCTCGGCTATATGGACTTTGTTCTTTTTGATTTTGAATTTGCCATCAAAACTACCTTCCAGCTCGGACTGGTTTGCAAGTTTCAAGGTCCCCTTTTTCATTAAGACCGTCATTAGATAAGAACTCCCTTTCGGCGCCATGTCCATGTACAGAGTGCTGCCTGAAAATGAGGAAAGTTTATCTGCCGTGATGAATGACACATTGCCGTCTGTAAGCTGAATGTTTTTCAATGTTACACTGTATTGCCCCTTTTCTCCGACGAGGGCCGATTTCCTCAGGTTGTCGGTTATCCTGTGAACATCGGTCTCATTTATGGTCAGGGCAGGTTCTTTCAATGTAAGTTTTCTTATCCTGATCTCCCTGGTCAGCAGGGCGAGTATATCAATATAAGCCCGGCTCTTTGCGATCCAGAGAAGCCTGTTTCCGTCTTTATCAAAAAGCTTGAACCCCTTGACCTGTACGTAGAAGGGAAAAAGATTGATGACCGCCTTATCAATAAGTACCCTTTCCTGTGTCGCGTTTTCCAATACAGGCACAAGGATTCTTTTTACTGAATTTGACAGATAGGGCCCCCTGAGAAGGAAAAACAGGACACCGAGGAACATTGATATTAGTCCCGCTATTATCAATATCTTCACTCTTCTGCTATTCATACTGATCATGATCTAATTGCTCTCATTCGCCATTCAGCCTGATATGATTTGCACTAAACTGTGCGGACCCTCGTGAATTAAACTTCAGTATTTTCCGGCTATCGAATGATGAAGACACGATTTGACGGACATGAATGAACAGTTTGAAATAATATGCAAGAAAACACACTGGTATCAGGGTACTAAATCCGGGATATTATTAGTGACTCCCTGCCTCTCTAAATATTTTCAATAAATTGCTTATTCACAGTCTTAACTCTTTAAACACCAAATGGTATAATACCTAAACAAAAAGATACGCGTCAATTTATCAGGCGGCTATTCAGTAAATAAGCAGTCATCTTTAACAGACGATTTTTATTATCTAAAGCTAATGGAAAGGGCGGTTAGCTCAGCTGGGAGAGCGCCGCGTTCGCAACGCGGAGGCCGGGGGTTCGAATCCCCTACCGTCCACCATCCTTTTCGCATCAGGAAGACATATTCTTCAGCTCCGGCAAAAATATGTTTTATAAAAAATCTTTTCCACATGAGTAACGCATCCCGCATGGTAAGAGGTATGACAAATGGAGGGAAAAATGGTCGGGGCGAGAGGATTTGAACCTCCGACCTCACGGTCCCGAACCGTGCGCGCTACCAAACTGCGCTACGCCCCGTTCTGAATTTGACTATACATAATACCATAATCACTCTCACAAATTCTAAATAAAATATTGCCACCGGCTTTTCGGCAAAGTCTTTTTAGAGAGGATATGACCGAGCAGGTTTTTATCCAAAAAAATCATATGGTCATTCTGTATGATAGAATATTGACTGATCAACCTTTCTCATTTTAATGCTTAAGGAGCAAGGAGAAAATGTATGAGCGGTCCATACAGAGGCAGGCCCAAGTCCCGCTGGCCTAAAAAATCCAGGGAACAAAAGTCCGTTGAAGACGTGATCAAAGAACTGAGACAGGACACCTCTTCAACCGTCGATTACCGGGAGCGCTCCCTGAAGATCCACGGGCTCATATGCTCCAAGTGCGGAAGAGAATTTGATGAGAAGACCAGGCACCTGCTGACCGTGCACCACAAAGACGGCAACAGACAAAACAATCCCCCTGACGGTTCCAACTGGGAAAACCTTTGCGTTTACTGCCATGATGATGAACATAGCAGGGGCAGACTCGGAGACTATCTGAAGAGATAATACCCTATATCATCTCTTCAACAAAAGATACATATTCCTTGGGGGGGTTCAGTATTTCCATGCCCATGCTGAATGATACCCCGTGAGAGGACATTTTTGTCTGAAACCATTTCACTTCACATCTAAGCTTTATTTTTTTACCTGATGAAAGCTTACATTTCAGCTCAATTAAAGTTGAGGGGGTTATATCGACTATACTGGTTGCCGTCGCGGTGACCATATACAAACCGGCTTCGGAAAAGTTCATTACAATACCTTTGTAAGTTTTACCACCCGATATTATTTCGGCATCGAGGTTTTCAGCTATCCGGTCGGAGCGTCTTTTTTCAGGTTTCTTCATATGGTCACCTTCATGATTGTTAAGTATACCAGATCATTTGGAATTAGAAAACAATTCATTCAATTCCTAGGATGTCACTTTTCTGCTTCAATTCTGCTAAAATTTCAGGACCTGTTTCAGGCAAATATTTTAATATGTTCTATTACCGGACAGAGCAATACAAGAAGATGATGAATTACGGACAATAATGGTATGAGAATTTTAATGTTTTACGCCCCTTCGTTCTGGTTTAAGACCTTTGAGAAGGTGCTTGAAGACGTGCCTGATACATCCATAGAAGAGTCATGCGAAAACGCAGTCGTTGTATTCTATCACGCCGAAGAAACTGACGTTGACAGAAGGAGCAATGTCATTACGAAATTCGTAAAGAACGTTAAATGGCTTGCCGGAAAGTTCAAGACCAAAAACCTCGTCCTCCATTCCTTCAACCATCTCTCAACTTCAAAGGCCCCTGCAGACTTCACCGGTAATTTAACGGCCGAAGTAAAAGAACGTCTCACACAAGCCGGTTTCACCGTCGTTGAAACACCGTTCGGTTATCTAAACGAATGGAAGATCCACGTTGCCGGAGATTCACTGGCTAAGGTGTTTAAGGAACTATAATCATTTCGTATTGTCTACCATCCTGCCCCTGTCATAACCTCTTTCCCTGTGACACCCCGGGATGCACTTGCCGCCTGTTTCGGTTTTGATATATTCGATAGGAATACTGGAAGCGCCGAACGCAAATTCCTCCCTCATGTGGTCTTCCTGATCAGAGGCATGAACGTCGTGGCATGCGCGGCACGTCCTTCCCTTCTTCTGGTTTACGTGTAACATATGGAGATTGATTTCGCCGTTTCTGAAGTTCGTTATTGTCAGGGTCTTTTCTGTTGTCACAAGCGCCTCTTTATGACAGTTAAAACACAGGTCATATTCCCCCTTCATATAAGTTGAATAGAATTCGTGTGGGAATGACAGGCGGAGTATATAAGGATTGTCGGAACCGTGCGGATTATGGCAGACGGAGCAGTTGCCCTGCACCAACGGCCCGTGCTGGAACCGTTTCTTTTTCCATGTACTGCTGTCTTTATGGCAAGAGAAACACAGTGAGTCTACCTTGTCGAGAAGCAGGTACCTGTTGTCCGAGAAGTGAGGTGAGTGGCATGAGACGCAATTCCCCTTCTCAACAGGCTCATGCTTCCGCGTGTACTGGCTGATCTCGTTTTTCTTCTCTTCATGGCAGTTGAAACATATCTTGTCCGCTGAAGTCTTCAGCCGGGTCCTGTTGTCCCCTGAATGAGGATCATGACAATCATTGCACCCTGTCTTTACAAGCGGGGCATGAATGAACTCTTTGGTCATACCCGACACCATATCTTCATGACAGATAACGCACAGGTTGGCCCCCACGTCGTTAAGTCTTGATGCGTAATTTGAGGCGTGCGGGTCGTGGCAGAGGCCGCAATTGCCGTCCCTGACCGGCTGATGAATAAATTCACCAGAATACATCCTTTTCAGATTATGACATGATGAACAGAGACCGCTGTATGACTCTCTAAGAAAAAAAGACCTGCCGGACCCGTGCGGATCATGGCAGGATGAGCAGTCTCCATTCTTGACCGGCCCGTGGACAAAGAGACTGTCCTTGATCTTTCTATCAAGTTTTTCATGACAGCCTGCGCAGACAGCGCCCTGGTCCGGAACTATTCCGTATCTGTTCGGGTACTCCTTAGCGCTATGACAGACAATGCATGTTCCCGTTCTTACCGGTCCATGAGAGAACTCTCTTCCATTTAAAAACTGCGTATGACATTGCTGAGTAACACAGCCCATTTCTCCCTTTGTATGTGCCGTGAATTCATTCTCAGATATAAAGCCCTTATTGTCCGCGCCTGCAGACACCGCGTTTCCGCAGCTTGATACAAATATGATGATCGATATAAACAGTGCCCGGACTGTCTCTGATATAAACATCCTACTCATAGAGCATCAGGTCCCTGCTCCTGTGCAGGTTTTCTTTTTCAGTCTTTATTCCAAGTCCAAGGGCCAATTGCGCTGCCTGTTGCAGTACATCCAATGCCTTGCCGGTCTCACCCTTTTTTCTGTACAGTTCGGACAATGCATACAGGGTAGATATCCTGTGGAAAGCGGATGGAGCATAAACTTCATACACGGAAGGGGTTTTCTTTTGTTCAAAAAGGACGAGCGCAGTTCCGAGTTCCCTAACCGCTTCTTCTTCCCGGTTCGTTTTTTTATAGAGCAGTCCCAGGACGTAATGGGCTTCCGCCATGTCGCTGTTAAGGGAAAGAGCCTCTTTTAAATGCTTCTCGGACTCAGCATATTTCTCACCTTCAAACTTAAGTACCCCGTAATTGAAATGGGCGGGGACATAAGTCTTATCCAATGTAACGGCCTTATTAAATTCCGCGATTGCGCCTTCAAAATCACCCCGCTTCCATAAGATAATCCCCATGAGATTATGGGACAGGGGAAATTCAGCATCCATCTCGATTGATTTTTTAAGCGGTGACAGGGCCTGTTCCGGCAGTCCCTTTTTATACATCTGAAGAGCATAGTTATAAAGCCTGACGGAATGAGAATCCGGCCCCTTTTTCTTTTCCGTTTCCTTCTCAGCAGATGTCTCTGCAAGACCGATCAATCCTTTTATCTCTTCTGTAAAAACATGCTGGGCAGCCAATGGGAAACTCGGATAAATGAATTTGATTTTCCCTCCCTTATCGATCATGACTGTTGACGGCAATGCAATGACGCCGTATTCACGGAATATCATGAAGCCGCTGTCAATCAGGACCGGGAATTTCAGCCTGTTGAGCTTAACAAGGTTTCTCACCTTTTCAATTTCACCCGCCGGAACCTCTCCATCGTTTTCAGGGGTATAAATTCCGAATATTTCGAGTCCAGTTGCTTCATGGTGCCGTTCATAGAAGTCATTTAAAAACCTGAGCTCATCCATCGAATAGTCGAGAAAAGATTTACTGATCGGCAGCCCCCAGAAAACGATGATGACCGGTTTTCTGCCAAATGACCCGCCGACATCAACAGGAGTTCCGTTCAAGTCTTCAAGCGTAAATTTATTAGGGGCCTCGCCTTCCTTAAGGCCGATTAATGCGGATGAAACGGACGGCATTGATAAAATCACTGAAATCAAAACCGCTGTCTGAATAAGCATATACATATATGCATTGATCCGGTCAGCTGAAATTCTTGTCCTGATTATTCTCGATATATTATTATTCACGATGCCTCCACCTTTTACATAAGGGGATATATGTTACATAAATCATATCATGATATCAATAACAGGTTTATCACAGTCATGGTAACGACTGTTCATTGAGGCGGGTCAGGATGTGATGGACGTGTCGAACACTTATATTAATTTTGAATTATAAATATCCAACTGATTTTTTTCACTCACACGTTCCGTCAGTTGATTGATATACTGGCGTTGTGACTGCTGCTTCATTGCTGTACGGCGATTTGTCATTGCCCCTCACCGACCTTACTCTATAAATATACTCCTTCTGCTCTTCTATCCCAGTAGTGTCGGTATATGAGGTTACATCTGCGGCCACATCCGCGATCTTTGTAAAGGCCCCGTGCCACACCTTCATTTCAACCTCATAGCCGCTCTCATCTCCTGCGTTGTCGGTCCAGTCTAAGCGGACCATCATTGAATTTAAGGCAGTCGCTGTCAGGCCTGTGGGTTTGGCCGAAAAGAGCAGGTCGCAGGAAGAGATGTAAGCGCTTTCCCATGAGCACGAAGCCGTCTTATAGGATTTTACCCGGTAACAATAAGTCACAGACGGGGTGAGTCCGGTATCACTATGGGTAAGGATGTTCGCGTTGAGATTTGCAATCTCGGCAAAGTCAGAGCACCCATCACCTGCGCATCTCTCGATTTTAAAACCACTCTCGTCTGCAGTCGTGTCCGTCCATGCGAGGTCCGCCTGGGAGTCTGTGACAGCCGTCGCCGAGAAACCGGCAGGCGCGGTCACCGGCGAAGTCACGGCGGATGCGCTGTTGGAGTAGCCCGATGACCATGTATTGGTAAAGGCATAACATGCGGACTGCTGTTCCGCACCTGGAGATACGACCGGCTCGATTGCGGCGGCAGTATTCACCCTGATGTGCTGAATAGTCGCCTGATGAGAATACTGGACGAATGCCAACCGCATTAAGCCGTCCGTATGAGTGGATGTCTCTTTCACCAATGTCCAATTTGTGAAACTCCCGCCCTTGATATAATATTTTGCGCCCGCGGTCATCAGAATGATTTTCATATCATAAGTTATATTCGGGCCGTAAACGGATGATATGCCCCCGGTGCCGGTCCCTTTCTCATAGGTAGTCAGACCGCCGAAGTTGTTCCAATAGAACCCGTGCACAAGCTGCGTATAATTAGGATCAGCGGTCTGGTTCAATTCCCAACCCGCCATGAAATGGTTATTGCCGGGTGAATCTGCAGTCGCGATGCGCGCCACGAACTCCCTATTTGCAGTCCTGCTGAAGGTCTGCTGTGAGATAAGCGCCTTTGTCCAGCTGTCGCTTACGTCATTGAGCACGAGTCCGTTATTCTGTGAGATGGAATTGTCAGGATCGATCTCGACCCATTTCGAGGCATCTATAGTCGTGCCTGGGAAATCGTAATAAAGCTCGAACAAGCCGCTGACATTGCTTGAGCTTGTCGCGCTTGCATTGCCGTAGTAAACCGAAATATTGTTGTTGCCGAGCGTCTTGAAGAACAACGTAACAGACGAGCCGTTTGTCTTGCTTTCAATCCAGTACTGAAGCTCGACCTGGGCAGCCTCGTCATAGAACCTTATGTCGTCGAAATCAGCCTGCATGTCCGCGTCATACGGTATCGTCAACGCTGTCGAGTAGTTTCCTACGAAGTTGGCTATCGAAAGAGGGGCCTTCCTCGTCCAGCACCCGCCGCCGCTGTTTGAAAGGTCTGCAATCTTTGCGGCCTTTACCCTGTAGGTATAGGAAGTGGCATTGCAAGCTGCAGTATCGGAATAGGTCGTCGCGTTTGAAGAGGCAGAACCTATCTCAGCAAAATCTGAGCACCCCTCGCCTGAACAGCGCTCGATTACGAAGCCCGATTCGGAGGTGGTATTGTCGCCCCACGCCAGGTCAATCCGGGTTGTATTGATCGCAGTGGCTGTCAACCCCGAAGGAGTCAATATTGATGCTGAATCGGAAGATGTATTCGAATACCCGGTGTCCCATCCGCATGTCGCTGTTTTGTACGCCTTCACGCGATAGCTGTAGACAATCGCCGGGATGAGGGTCTGATCGGAATAAGAATTAATATTTGCCCCAACCACTGCGATTTCTGCAAAATCATTGCAGTCCGTGCCACCGCAGCGCTCAATGGTAAACCCGGTCTCATCCGGGGTATTGTCCGTCCAGGTAAGATTGATCCGTATCTCAGATGACCGTGTCGCGGTCAGGCCGGAAGGCGCGACCGGTGTCTGCGTTGCAGCGCTTACAATAGTGCTCCAGTTCGAGTCCCATGCCGGGGCATCCGTCTTTTCAGCCCTGGCCCTGTAGCTGTAACTCGTTGAATTGCACACAGAGGTATCGGAGTAAGCGACCGTATCCGGGGCCAACGTAAATTCCGTTGCATTTGAAAAATCGCATGCCGCGCCTTCACACCTCTGGAGTCTTATGCCGGTCTCAGTGCCCGCGGTATCGGTCCACGAAATATCTATCCGGGTGGTATTTGTCGCCACAGCCGAGGGATTGCCGGGCGCTTCTATACTTGTAGTCACATCGTCTATATCGGAAGTGAGTTCCCATGAGCAGGCCGCCGTCTTGTATACCTTAACCCTGTATCTGTACAAAGTATTTGTGCTCAAGCCTGCGTCGTTGTATGTGGTCACATTCGGGCCTGCTGTAGCCACTTCTGCAAAATCAGTGCAGCCGCCGCCTGTGCATCTTTCGATACTGAATCCTGTCTCGTCCGAATTGC
>JACRQA010000048.1 GCA_016222915.1 Nitrospirota bacterium
AAGAAGACCTGATTAAAAAGGGATTGCGACGCTCGGTAGTCTTACTCTTGTCAATCAGTTCCGAAACAAAGAAGACCTGATTAAAAAGGGATTGCGACCTTATCAAAATAAAAATTAAATACATAAACATAGAAACAAAGAAGACCTGATTAAAAAGGGATTGCGACAGCAAGCAAGCGCGGAATTGAAAAATCTCTCTCTGAAACAAAGAAGACCTGATTAAAAATGGATTGCGACCAGTCGATGACTGCACATTTTTCCACGTCATTTGAAACAAAGAAGACCTGATTAAAAAGGGATTGCGACGGCTGTTTCGTTCCGCCTGGATGATATAAATCTGAAACAAAGAAGACCTGATTAAAAAGGGATTGCGACGAACTATAAGGCTGCTATAATTCTTTTGATATTAGAAAGAGAAGGGGTCTCCCGGAAAGCTAAAGCTTTTCCGCTCAATTAAACACTTTACCATCGGAGCATTCCCATATATGTTCAAAATTGCAGATGACGACCAAAGGGCTTCCGGAAATATCTTTTACTATTTCCCCGTTACCATTGACTGCCAGAAGCAGATCATTGAGTTTTAACAGCGACCCGTCGTAATTGACGTCCTTGAGGTTCTCCTTGACCTGCCTGAAAAGCATCCGGCATTGTGCTTCGTCGATGAGTCCCCTGAGTACAGCCCGTGCAAGGTCCACAGGCGCATAAAGCGGGCCTGTCTGCTGGGCCACCCACTGGTCCGGCCCGTTATAATAACCCCGGATAGTGATGTAATTATGACTTTCCTGAAGGATAGGATTGCCTTCCGGGTCAAGTATATTCTTATGTGACTCATATCTCCTGAGGTCCGTCGAAGCCTCTATCTTGGCAGTGCCGGTCATATATATGGCCCTTACATAGACGCACGGTATACCAAGTTTATTCAGGTGATGAGCTATGGCAAATTCCTCGAAAGGGCTGTTTATGCCGAATTCGCGGATCCTGGGATTATATCTCACCTCTTCTTCATCAGGCATCTCCCCCACCATTGAGGTTTCCCAGACGAGATGAATATTGTCCTTCGTGATCGTATAGAACACATCTTTGCTATCGGACAATCTTATCGAAGGGGTCTTTCTCCAGCGTTCAGGGAGAAAGTAGTCAAACAGCCGGGCGTTTTTCCCGACGACCCACAGATGTCCCCCCGTGCTTTCCGCGTGACCATAAATATAAGGCACGCCGAAGATCTCCATGTTGGTCAAATGGTCCGGCAGGGGGGTCGGTATGAAACGGTCCCTTTGATCATCCAGGTAGGAATGCCTTCTGGATTTTTTCACTTCCACTTCGTGTTCCGACGTGCGGAGCAGGAGCTCATAATCAACGACTGAATATTTCCCGATGCTGATAAGATTATACAGATAATATATTTGATCTTCCCTGGAACCGACTGTCTGCGCCTGCCCGATTTCCCTGACCCGCGCCGTATCTTCTTCGCTTATTATGATATGCTCCGGTTTCATGTCCGCCACTAAATATCCCTTCTTATTAAGGTCGGATGTGACTATCCTGTCTATGGTTTTAAGGTGATGGACACGCATATCGTCTTCAAAATTTATATACTGGAAGATTTCAGGGAGATTGTAGCCCTCGATCCACTCATAAATAAGTTTGTACTGCTTGAGTATATCGATATCTATGCCGGGATGTTTGGCCCGGATACGGTTTATCTTTGCCTTTGACCTGCCGCTCTGCCACATCTGCATTATCTCGGGCGGCACATAAATGACCATTGGGCGCTGGGTAATTATTTTCAGGTCTTTCGGACCATACTGGCCCTCCCGCATTTCCATAACGAGGGAGAACTCTTCCCAAGGACTGTTAAACTCAGCGTCGCAAAATTCCATCAGCGTATGCGTGTCTATAGGGACATCCTCACCGACGCGGCAGTTCTTCACAACAAGATTAAGGACCTTACCGTCAACCTCTTTGGTCGGCAGTTTGTAGACGGAGCCCGTGCCTTTGAGCCTTATTTTATGCGAATTGAACCACTCCGGCTCATACCAGTTTTTCGTGTCGAAATGCTTCAGGTACTGTTCCGCAAATCTTGTCAAATAAAGGTCTCCGCCGTCACTGGTCTTCACATGGGCATATACAACACCTAATACGTTTACTAATGTTTTTTTATGCATATGAAATTAAACGTCTGCATGAGAAATTATTTATATGAGGGAACAGCCATATTTGTTCAAACCGCAGCTCTATGGCAGGGTCATCTTAAAACAACCTCCTCCATACTCGCCGCCGTTGCTGATCGATATGAATCCTTCCTTGTCCTTGTTCTTATGCAGCTTTGCAACCATCGAAGCAAAATATAGACCGAGCCCCGTGCTGCCGGTCTTGAAACTGACCCCCCTTCCTGCCTGTACCCCTGTCCCCAGCATCTCTTCAGGATAACCCTCTCCGTCATCCTCAATGCTTAGCACAAGCCATCCGTCTTTTTCATCCGCCCGGATTAATATCTTACTTTTAGTATACCGGTATGCATTATTCAAAATATTATTAATGACCCCGGATATAAGATTGCTGTCTATGAACCACGTCAGATCATCAGGGCATTCGGTAAATATCTCAATCCCCTTAAAGTCCAGCAGGGGCTTGTTCTGCATGATGATCTCCTCGATAAGCTCTGACACAGGGTAATGAGATATATTGACGCTGAACTGATCATGGTCCATTTTGTATAAGGTCAATAATTGTATAAGATTAAAATTTACGCGTGTCGCCTCGTATTGCATTTGTGAAAGGTGCCTGTGTGAAGGACATTTCTCGGGCGTACAAGCGCCTACGACCTCATCGAGCGTGCTAAGCAGCATGCTGAGTGAATTCTTCATATCATGGGCCATCGAGGCCAGAAACGCCGGGAAGTCTATCAGTCTTTCAGTTTTGTCCATAATTATGTTCCCTCATGCCGTAGTATTTTTACCTGAGACCGTCACTCTTTCATACATGTTTAATAATTTCTGATATTTATCATAAGAAGGGTCGATATTTTTGATCCTGTCTAGATACTGTGAAGCCAGGTAAACGTACTTGTCATTTGTCCCGCTCTTCTGCATATACATCATCAATGCCTGCGCTGCATTGGCATTGATGATTTTGTTCTCGGGGAGACCCTTTGCCGCCTTTTCAAAATATTCGATGGCGTCTTTAAGTTTGCCTTCCTCGATAAGACGGACCCCCTGATTATTCAGTTGTATGACTTCGTTTCTGGTTGTGGCTATGATCTTTGCCCCTTCTTCTTCGAGCTGTGCGTCCTTAAAGACCCCCTGCACCATCCCGAGGACCTTATCGTTGTCGTGATTGTTTCTCACAATATTCTGTATGAACTGCATCCCCTTTTCTTTTTCACCCATATCAAAGCAGACCCTGGCCAGGTCCATGGTCGCCTCCACCGGGACCTTGCCTGCCAGCTTTTCGAGAAGCCTTGTGGCCTCCTGAATTGCCTTCCCGGCATCTTCCTTCCGGTCCATTCCCTTGTAGACAATCCCTTCCATAGAGACTGTCTGAAACAAAGCCTCCCGGTTACCCTTGAACTCATTGCGGGCGCTGTTAAGGACCTGGAGCGCCTCATCAGAGGAGTCCTTTTGTATCAAAGTCTTTGCCAGCCCCGTGTAATAGGAGGGGCTTTTGAAACAGGAATGTTTCCCTATGGCAATGGCCGATTTAAAGGCCTCCGCCGCTGCATCATAATCGCCTATCTTACTGGAAATGTTCCCGATTGCCTGGTGCCGCAATATGGCTTTAGGGGATATCCCGGTCGCTGTTAACAGCACTTGCTGGGCCTCTTCCAGCGCTCCCAGTTCCTGAAGCGCCTTTGCCAGCCAGTCGTATGCTTCCATATAAGTTTTGTTGTTGTCTAAAACCGACTGGAACGTGTCCTTTGCCTTTAAGTATTCCCCCTTCTGGAAATGCACCTTTCCCATTCCCATCCTGGCCCA
>JACRQA010000018.1 GCA_016222915.1 Nitrospirota bacterium
CCTGCGGAGAAATATCAGCCTCATCAAAAGTCATACAGCTACAATGATCTCTTAAAGGCGGTTGAAGCAGACCTCGAAGATATGATGGAAGAGATGAGAGGAAAGATCAGAAGGTAAGAAAAAAAAAAAAAAAAAAAGTAAGTCGCGTGGCTTCAATTATTATTTAACTGAGGACGCCATAAGAAATTATCAGGAGAAGCCTCTTGAGCTGAAGTTGAAGTGGCTTTACATGGGAAATCTTCTGCGAAAAGGATTCAACCCGGAGCTGATCGACCTCCAGAATAAATTTCGCGAAGGGAAAATATAAATGAATAAGCGGCGTTTCTTCTTTCTGACTTTATTAATGTTATTGGTCCCCTCGCTGTCTTGGGCCCAGGCGCAAACTGATACTGCGCCTCCGAAGGACGGCCGGATAGAGGTCATTGGCGAGGGCGAACACCCTCAGGGTGAAGATTCCCTGCCTGCGCAGTGCAAGTCCACTGCCAGGAACAATGCCATGCGCAATGCCCTGGAGCAGGCAGTAGGCGTGGAGGTACGCGGTTCAAGCGTCATCTATAACAGCGACCTGATAAGCGACCTGGTCAGGACCGCCACCAAGGGGCTTATTGTAGACTACAAGGTCCTTGAAGAAGGCCCGAAGTTGAAAGACGGCCAGGTCACGTATTATTGCAAACTCAAGGCCAATGTTAAACCGATCAGCGCTGAAAAGAGGGGCAGCTTCGGCATTCTCAAGATGAAGGTCTACAGGCCTGACAAAAAATCCGCAATGGCGGCGCCGGTATTCCAGGACAACGACGAGATACAGGTCAGCGTCAGCGTTAATGAAGATTCATACATAAACATATTCAGCGTTGGCCAGGACGGAGCAGTGTCAAAGCTTTTCCCTAACCAGCACGTCAGGGTGGAAGTCCTTCCTGCGCGCAAGGAATTTATTTTCCCTGATGATACATACAGGATGCTCGGCCTGAAATTGAGGGTGACTACGCCAAAAAAACTCAGCCGTGCAGTGGAATCGGTGCTTATAATTGCCTCAAAGGAGAAAGTCGATCTGCTTTCCGGTAATGTTCACGAGCCCATGATAACCGATCTGATGAAAGAGCTTTCCGAAATCGATCCGTCTTTATGGACTGACAAGACTGTAGGGTATGAGGTGAGGAAGTAGCCTCTGAAATCTTTATACTATCGAGGAACAATAAATGAAATGTAGGTCAAAACTTATTATCGGCCTTGTAATCGGCGCGCTGCTCGGACTCTGGTTAGGTGTCAACATCGGCAGGGAACGCCCCCTTTACAGCAATCCTTTCAAGAAAGAAAGCCTCCATGAAAGATTTAAGAAAGCAGGCAGGGGGTTTTTTAACTCGGCAGGTGATGCGATAAAAGAAAGCGCTGACGACTTGCGCGATAAATTCAAAGAATGAATCGTATCTGAGTTCAGGCATGCCGTCTGTTTTTTAACGACCTTTTGTTACACTTTAATTCTTTCAGTGCTTTGATGTAAAATTAACGTCGGCTTAGCTGAAGTCAAACGCCGATTACCGAACGGGGAAATATTTTTTTTATGATTAATGTAGGAGTTATCGGAGTAGGATCAATCGGGGTGCATCATGCAAGGATATACTCCGGACTGGAAGATGTGCATCTTGCCGGGATCGTCGATGCGGATGCCGCGCGGGCGCGGGAAATCGCGGAGAAATATCATTGTAAAGTGTTCAGCGGTTATCAGGAGCTTATAGACTCCGTTGACGCCGTCAGTATTGCGGTCCCTACTACTTTGCATTTTGATATTGCTATGGCCTGCCTGAAAAATAACAGGCACATACTAGTTGAAAAACCCGTCACCACCACACTCGATGAGGCTGACAGGCTTATTGAGGAAGCGGACAGGAGAAACCTGACATTCCAGGTCGGCCATCTGGAAAGGTTCAACGCAGGAGTCTCCATGATAAGCGCTATGGTGAACAAGCCGCAATTCATCGAGTCCCAGCGTCTCTCTCCGTTTTTGGGCAGGGGGACGGATGTGGATGTGACGCTTGACTTAATGATACATGACATAGATATAATACTTAGCCTTGTGGATTCCGAGATAGCCGATATCCGGGCAACCGGAGCCAAGGTCCTTACGGATAATATAGACATTGCTCACGCGTGGATAGAGTTTGAAAACGGCTGCATTGCCGAAGCGGTCTCAAGCCGGATAGCCGACGGCAAAAAAAGGGAGCTTAAGGTCTTCCAGCATAATTCCTACCTTAACCTGGATTACCAGAAGCAGGAAGTGTCCTGTTACATAAAACAAAACGGAAATGTGGAAAAGGAGACAAGAAACCCGGAGGTCAAAGAGCCGTTAAAGGAGCAGCTTAACTCCTTTATTGAATGTATCAGGGACCGTTCGCAGCCGCTGGTCTCAGGCCGGGAAGGGAAAGAGGCCCTGAAGGTGGTGCTGAAAATATCAGGGCTGGTCAACCGCGGGTTTGCAATCTAAACAAAGATATGTCAAAAATAACAATCAACACAAAGACAATCCCCATGCTCGATCTCAAGGCGCAGCATGGGCCGCTCAATGAGGAAATAAAGTCCGCATTAAAAGATATATTGGACAGCAGCCGCTTTATCCTGGGGCCGAATGTATCTTCATTTGAAAAGGAAGTCGCGTCATATCATAACGTCTCCGGAGCAGTCGGCCTTGGTTCCGGCACGGATGCGCTGTACCTGTCGCTAAGGGCGCTTGATATAAAAGAAGGCGATGAAGTAATTACGACCCCCTTTACTTTTTTTGCAACAGCCGAGGCAATCACCTATGTAGGCGCGACCCCGGTTTTTGTTGATATAGACCGGCAGACCCTGAATATCGATCCTTCAAAAATAGAAGAGAAAGTGACGTCAAAAACCAGGGCCATTATTGTCGTACATCTGTTTGGCCAGCCTGCGGACATGGATGAGATAATGTCTATAGCCGGTAAACACGGGCTGAAAGTTGTCGAAGACTCAGCCCAGGCCTTTGGGGCGAAGTATAAAGGGCGTCCTGTAGGAAGTATCGGAGACGCGGGGTGCTTCAGTTTTTATCCGAGTAAAAACCTGGGCGCTTACGGTGACGGCGGCATGCTGATTACCGACAAACCGGAAATATCAGAGAAGGTAAAACTGTTAAGAAATCATGGGACCACAGGGCCGTATCAGCATAGCTTCATTGGATATAACAGCAGGCTTGATGAGATACAGGCGGCGATATTGAGAATAAAATTAAGACACCTTGATACGTATAATCAAAAGAGACGCGACATCGCATCGCTCTATACTTCCATGCTGGGCGGCGCTGTACAATGTCCTGTAGAAAAACAGGACATTGTACATGTTTACCACCAGTATACATTCAGGACTAATAGAAGGGCCGAGGTTGAAAAGGACCTTCACGACAACCATGTATCTGCGGTCGTATACTATCCCATTCCTCTTCATCTGCAGGTAGCGTTCAAATATCTTGGCTACAGGGAAGGTGCTCTGCCGGAAGCCGAGGCAGCAGCCAGGGAAGTGCTGTCTATCCCCATTTACCCTGAATTGGAACCGGAAGATGCCCGGATGATAGCGGGAGTTATTTTAAAGACGCTTAAGAAGTAGCCCTTCAGTCCTTATTCTGTAAATCTAAAAAAGCGTTGGGAGACATATTGTTTCCCAACGCCTTCTTCATAGTAATTGTGGTGAACGGTCTAGTCCGCTACCAGTATAAACTGCCCTACCTTCAGGTTCGTGGAACGCATCTTGTTTATCTGCTGAAGAGTTTTTGTGTCAGTGTTGAATTTCTTGGCGATAAGCCAAAGCGTGTCGCCTTTTTTCACGCGGTATTTTCCCCCGGCTGCAGTGACGGCCTTAGACGCATCAGCAACAACCGTACCCCCGCTAAACGGGATCCTCAGTTTAGAGCCTGCCCTGAGACGACGCTTACGGTTAATATTATTTGCCTTGGCGATCTTCCGGGTCGTGGTGTTATATTTTTTAGCAATGGAGGCCAGGGTCTCATTACTTTGTACCATGTGATATACATAAGCGCCACTCGACGGCAAAATATCATCCTGCGACGTTGCCCACTGTTGAATCCCATCCATACAGGCAAGGAACGCGTCCTTTTTCCCGGACGGGACCTTAAGGGAGTACTGGGTAGGCGGGGTTATCTGCAAACGAAGTTCCGGATTTAATGCCGTGAGCTCTTCTAGTGTCACCCCCAATGACTCCGCCACTGTTTTCAGGTGGACCTGTTTTTGAATACTTACCGTTTCATAAGAGACAGGCTGATCGATCTCATCGAGACTAAAGCCGTATTTTGCAGGGTCCTTTATGATGTGAAGTGTGGCAAGAAACCTCGGGACATAGCGCGCTGTCTCGCGGGGAAGCAGGCTGTACAGGTCCCAGAAATTGTCAAGATAATTTATCTTCTGTTTGCTTATCCTCCGTAAGACCGCGCCTTCACCGCAGTTATACGCGGCCAGAACAGTGGTCCAGTCACCGAACATCTGGTGAAGCTCTTTTAAATAAGCTATGGCAGCGGCAGTCGCTTTTTCAGGGTCCATCCTTTCGTCTATCCAGGCGTCCCTCTTTAAACCAAACTTATAACCTGTAGAGGGGATGAACTGCCAGATGCCGAGCGCGCGCGCGGGTGACAGCGCTTTTACTTTAAACCAGCTTTCAATATGCGGCATCCACGCAAGTTCTTCCGGCAGTCCCGCCTCCCTGAGAGAGGCCTTGATCTTGTTGATGTACAGACCGGAACGCTTGTATGATTCTATAAAGAACCCGCGCTCATATCCCTGGAATGATTTGATCTCCATTTCCACGTGTTCGTTCATGGTCAGGGGGATTTCACGGTGATTGCCGTTGACGGCTTTATACCTTGAAGCATAAATCTCAAGAATGCGCTTTGCGGTCATGAAACGCAGGTCTTCCTGCTGCTGTATCAGGTCAGGCCTGCTTTCGGTATCAACTCTCAGGACCAGCTCATAAGCCCGGTCCAGGGTCTCGATTGCCTTTTCAAGATTACCGTCGGCCCAGAATTCCTGAGATGCATTAACAAAATCGAGGGCCGTGTCGAGGAGTTCCTCGGCATTCGCTTCATTCTCAGGATTTTCTTCGGCCTCTTCCGTGTCGGTTGCCGCAGCTTCAACATTGTCTACAATCTGGGCGCCTTGGAGTTTATCGTCGTTGATCGCAGGAACATTCCCGGCCTCTCTGTCCTTGCAGCCTGCTCCCGGACATTTGACAGGCCCGGCGTTTTCAGCTGTGATCTCCGTTAAGGTGTCATTATTATCAACAACAATGGCCGGGGGGATTATCTTGGGCAGCTTAATACCCTCATTAGTCCGGACCTGGGTGTTACTGACGCTGCAGCTAAAAGTCAAAAGAAGCGCAGGTAAGGCTATATATCTAATCCAATAAGTTCTCATTCAAGCAACCTCCTTGTTTTGCAAATTCGTGTTCCTGTTTAAATCTGAATTTGTTATTGTACTCCAGCAGGAAAACATGGATACGGCCTTCCTTTCGGAAAAGAATTGCAAAAACTTACTCCATTTTACCTATCTGCATGATAATATGCAAATATAAAGTTACTGCAAGATCCATTCCATTTGCTCATGAATTCTACTTTAATATAAACGAATGAATAACGCTGTGTTACAAATACCATAGTTATGATTTTCATGTCATTACACTGACTAATGTCAGAATATTGTATGAAACCATGAGGTATGATTTAAGTCTGAATGTCATACCGGTTGGCTAACGGTTTAACTCCAACCTCTCAACTTATAATCCATATTCCCCCGCTGTTTACTTAACACCATGTTTTTTATAAAATAGACGGGTCATGAATACCCTGAAAGGCAAAGTCGTTCTAATAACCGGTAGTTCGAGAGGCATCGGGCGGGCCATCGCAAAAAAATGCGCTGTTGCCGGCGCAGATATTGTCGTCAACTTCCGGAAATCAGGCGGCTCGTCCCAGGCACAGGCAGAAGAGCTTTGCAGGGAGATTGAGCAAATGGGAAGCAGGGTCCTGATGGTACATGCCGATATTTCTGATAGAGATTCAGTAAAAGGCATGCTTGGCGAAGTAAACGAAAAAATGGGGAAACTGGATTACCTGATACTGAATGCTGCAAAGGCCCCTTTTAAGCCGCTTGAGAAATTATTTGAAAGGGAATTGAGACAATTGGTGGACACTAATTACATAGGCAACATATTCTGCATTCAGGCAGCGCTGCCCATGCTCGAAAAAACCGGGGGGAAGATAATATTCATATCCAGCCTTGGAAGCCGGTTTTATAACCAGTCATATCCTCTCGGAAGCATGAAGGCTGCAATGGAGTCCGTCATAAGAGATTGCTCGGAAAGCCTGCGCACAAAAAATATTTCCGTAAATGCGGTCTGCGGGGGAATAGTTAAGACCGATTCCTTCAAGGTGCTGCGTCAATTCTGGGACAATATAGATTTGCTTCCCTCAGGACTTTATGTCGAGCCGGAAGAAATAGCGGATGTTGTTCTTTTCCTGTGCAGCGAAGCCAGCAGGGGAATAACCGGACAGACCATTGTTGTGGACAGGGGACTGAGCAACGCAATATGCAGAATGCCGGACAAAGAACCTCGTCAATGATATCGAGTTGTTGAATCACTTGAAAATAAGATACTAATAAATAAAGTCAGTCGGAACTTAAGGAGGCGCAATGAGTCAAAACCTGATTACTGAAGCAAACGTGTTT
Organism: Nitrospirota bacterium; assembly: GCA_016222915.1. Classification (GTDB taxonomy): domain Bacteria; phylum Nitrospirota; class Thermodesulfovibrionia; order UBA6902; family UBA6902; genus UBA6902. The sequence goes on from JACRQA010000018.1 coordinate 6,738, forward strand.
GAAGAACTAAAGAAAGCCATAGTTGAGACATTGAGAGTCGATGAAAGCTCGATTAAGCTGGAGAGCTCCCTGATAAACGACCTTGGGGCCGAGTCACTTGATTTCCTTGACATAAACTATAGGCTGGAGCAGGCCTTTGGGATGAAAATGGCCCGCCACTTTGTCCTTGAACATATTGAGGAAATGTTCGGTGAAGGCACTGCCATAGACGAGGACGGCCGGCTGACCGAAAAGGCGATTGAATTATTGAAGATCCGTTTCGGCAATAACGTGCCTGAGCTGCAGTCCGGCATGGATATGGATGAAATCCCTGCTATGGTCACCGTTCAGTCTATGGTCCAGGGGGTCATGGATATCCTTAACAGCCTTCCTGAGAAATGTTCAAGCTGCGGCAATTCAGCGTGGCAATCTGAAGACGGAGTCAAAATCAAATGCGGCTCCTGCGGAGAAGGCGCGACTTTCACCAACGGTGATGATTTAATCAAGGCCTGGCTGACTAAGGTCCAGGAGGAAAAGAACATCTTCTGATATGACCACGAAATCTTCCAGGCGAAGGGTGGTGGTTACCGGGTACGGGATGATCACCACTTCGGGCAAAAATACCGACGAAACCTTTATGAACTGCAGTCAGGGCCTTTCCGGCATTGATTACATCAGGTCTTTTGATACTACCGGGCTCCCCTGTCAGATAGCCGGTGAAGTCGATAATGCCTGGATCGAAGAATTTGAAAACAGGACGGACCAGAGGTTGAGAAAATTCTCATCACGCGGTCTTCGCCTCATGAGAATAGCCGTATCGGAGGCTGCGGAGCGGGCCGGGCTTGATCAGGTCCGGGACCGCGAAAACATCGGCGTCTCGCTCGGTTCTCACGGGGACAACCCCGATGTAGATGACATAAAGCTGATTCATAAATTCTATGACGGTGACGGCCATTGGGACATGAAGAAGCTGGTAAAGGCCGGCGGGTATCCGTTCCTGCAATTTTTCAGGAGAAAACCCGATGCTGCGGCCTCCATACTATCTACGACGTTTGATTGCAAAGGCCCCGTCCTCTCCCTCGTTTCCGCCTGCGCGGCAGGCTCTCAGGCCATCGGCGAGGCGGTGCGGCTGATTGAGGACAAAAAATGCGACGTTATGATTGCGGGGGGCTGTGAGGCCACGATAGATTTTACCGGGATGATCGGGTTTATACTGCTGAAGGCGCTTTGCGAAAAATATTCCGAACCTCAAAAGGCATCAAGACCTTTTGACAGAAAGCGCAGCGGCTTTGTCATGTCGGAAGGGGCCGGCGCCGTGATTTTGGAGGAGCTGGAACATGCCCGCGCGCGCGGCGCGCAGATATTTGGGGAAATAAAGGGCTACGGTTCTTCCGCCGACGCTTACCGGATAACCGATACTCACCCTAAAGGGCTGGGCGCTGTAATTGCGATGAAGGCCGCGCTGAATGATGCAGGAATCGGTCCCGATGAAGTTGATTACATAAACGCCCATGGGACATCGACCGTGCAAAATGACCTGACCGAGACCCGGGCAGTTAAAGAAGTGTTCGGAGAAAGGGCCGGGGCAGTCCCTGTCAGCTCCAATAAGTCCATGCTGGGTCACGCTATAGCGGCGGCGGGCGCTATTGAATGCATATTGACTCTCGTAGGCATCAGCCGTTCAATCATACTACCCACTATAAACTATGAGTCCCGTGATCCCAAATGCGACCTCGATTATGTGCCGAATGAAGCCAGACACAAGGAGCACAGGGTGGCCCTTTCAAACTCTTTCGGCTTCGGCGGGCAAAACGCTTGTTTGTGCGTCGGCAGGTTTGAAGATTAAGCGGTCCCACTGAAAGGACACTGAAGCTATCCGGAAGGATTTATATGAGAATTACACCGTTAGATATACAACAGAGAAAATTCAGGAAAAAGTTTAAAGGCTATGATCTGGAAGAAGTGCATTCATTTCTGCAACTCATCAGCGAGGAAGTGGAAGAGGTACGCAGGGAAAATGCCGCTTTAAAAGAAGAGGCGAGGGGTACCGAAAACCAGTTGAAGGAATTCCTTGCCCTGGAAGTCGCGCTGAGAGACACAGTCATAAAGACCCAGGAATTCGTGGAGACTTACAGGGAGAGTACGAGAAAAAATGCGGAGCTTCTTCAAAAAGATGCTGAATTAAAGGCAGAAGAAATATTGAAGGAGCTGCAGCAGAAGATCGTCAAGATACACGAGGAGATAACCTCGCTGAAGGGGATCAGAAAACACTTTAAGGAGCAAATGACGGAATTGATTGAAAGCTACCTGGGGAAGGTTGAAGTAAGATAACCTTAATGTTGCATAAATAAGGCGAGCGGCCTTGCCGCAAAACCTTTACAATGCGATAGGATGTTGGAATTAAACTTTGGCTGCAGGGCGTAACGCTTAGTGAAGTTCAGAAAGATATTACTTATGCTTTTATGAATCTCGCTGAGGTATCGCAGGTAAAGCTTTTCCGTCAAGCCCGCTCACCTTATATGGGTAATTTAATGCAACTGTAAGTATAAATCAGATACGGTTGAATATTACGTCGTGCAATAATTCACTCAGGGTCTCAATTTGGTATGGCTTTGTAATAACGCTGCAGAAACCATGCTTTTTGTAATTCGCCATTATAGGGTCCGTCGAATAGCCGCTTGACACAATTACCCTGGCTTCAGGGTCTATTTCCAGCAATTTCCCCACAGCTTCCTTCCCCCCCATTCCATCGCGGATGGTCAAGTCCATAATGACCGCATCAAAAGGTCCGGAGGACATGGCCTGCTTGTAAATATTGATTGCCTGGACACCGTCTTTGGCAAGTTCTACTTTATAACCGATTGTTATGAGCGTCCTGCTGACTGATGTCAATATGTTTTCATCATCATCCATCAACAGGATTTTTCCGTCACCTTCGATAAGCACAGGATTTTTTTCCGACGTCACCGGAAGTTGTGTGCCGACGGCCGGCAGATAAATATGGAAGCTCGATCCCTTACCTACCTCGGAATCCACGGCAATATATCCGTCATGGTTTTTTATGATCGCGTATGTGCTGGAAAGCCCGAGACCGTTCCCATTCTGCTTTGTCGTGAAATAAGGGTCAAATATATTCTGAAGATGCTCTTTCGGTATGCCTATCCCCTGGTCTTTAATAGTGACCTTTATAAATTGCCTGCCGGGCAAAGGCAATGCGCTTTGCTCATCTATGATGACGTTTTCAGCGCTTATCGTGATTTTCCCGACATCAAGCATGGCCTGACGGGCGTTGATAATTAAATTGAAAATGACTTGATTGATCTGTCCCTCATCTATCTCAACCGCCCATAAATCCTGAGGGATGAAAAATTCATAGCCGACATCGGACCCTCTCAGCACGATGCGGGCCGCATCTTTCAACTGTTTTGCAATAGACGCTATCTTCTTTATCGGCGCGCCGCCTTTGGAAAAAGTCAGAAGCTGGCTTGTCAGATCTTTTGCGCGGCGACAGGCTTCTTCAGCGTCTGTCAATATCTCAAAAATGTTTTTTGGGATGCCCGATGACATCTTCGCCAGCGCGATGTTGCCGACAATTGAAGTTATGATATTGTTGAAATCATGGGCTATTCCTCCTGCCAGGATGCCTACGGATTCGAGTTTCTGGATTTTCAACTGTTCTTCTTCGATTTTCTTGCGCTCGGTAATATCCACCATGATAGTCATAATTTGAGAAGTCTCACCCCGGGAGTTTCGGAGAGCGGTAGAGTGTATATACCCCCAGATGAGTTCGCCATCTTTTTTAATATACCTTTTTTCCATTCTGTAACCTTCGCTTTTCCCTTCCAGCACTTCCTGATTAAGGTCCATGTTTTTCCTCATATCTTCCGGATATGAAATCTCTGCTATCGACAGACCGGCAAGCTCTTCCCTTGTGTATCCTAAAAAGTTATGGAATGCAGAATTGAATGTTGCAAACTTTAAGTTTTTGTTCAGCGGAGACGCTTCGATCGGATAAATTATTATTCCTGTAGGAGACATTTCAAAGAATGTCCTGAACTTTTCTTCGCTCTGCCGCAAGGCCTCTTCCACTTCTCTGCGCTCCGTGATTTCTTTTTGAATATTTCCATACGCTTCTTTAATGCCGGCGCTCATGGCATTAAAGTGGTTTGCGAGCTCCCCGAATTCCGTCTTGTCTTTATATGAAATCGAGGCCCCGTATTCACCTGATGTAATCATCCTTGTAGCATTTACAAGGGCATTGATGGGCCTTGTGACGGAGTTTATCAGTCTTATTGCGACCAGGATGCTGAGAAGAAGGGTCACAAAGATTGTCGCAAACAGGATGATCTTTACATAGTTGATATTGGACATGGCCACATCTGTTTTTTCAGCAAGGCTTGTTGTTGCGCTATGAGACATATGTTCAGTCACTTCTATGAGTTTGTCGCCCAGAGTGACCGCGTTTTTTTTCAATTTCAATAACCTGTCTGCATTTGCCCCCGTGGTCAGGAAATAGCTCAGCTCGGTCTCGTAATCTTTCACAATGGACTGCATGTTTACTATCCGGTCGACGAGGTTTTGCGGGTGGTGGCAGGAAGAGCATTTGTTCGCTGATTCCTCAAGCTTCACGACGTTAAAAACAATTGAATCAATATCTGAGGCAAACGGGGTGTTCACCGTGAGAAGGTTGGATTGAACGGTCTGAATATTTATAATGAGGGACCGTCTGAGCTCCTCCACCTGATAAAGCTCAATGAGGCGTTTCAGTTCCGAGGTAGTGCCGGTTATATAAACTACCCCCAGCACGGCGCCGACCGAAAAGAATAACAAAAGGGCAAATAATGATAATATGATTTTTTTCTTCATTTGCGGTTTATCTTTTTCTGTAATTCATGGCGCTTGGTCCGGCTGTATATGCGATAATGAATTCGCAAAACATCCCCTGGAGTTATCCTTAGCAAGCCATTACGCTGCGCAATAACGCGCTAAGGTCCTCGATTTCATAAGGTTTGGGAATTACGCCGTAAAAGCCGTACTTCCTGTAATCAGACATTATCGGGTCATTAAAATATCCGCTTGATACGATTGCCTTCACCCCGGGATCTATTCTCAGTAAATTTTGCATTGTTTCCTGTCCACCCATGCCTCCGCGTATGGTCAAGTCCATGATGACTGTGTCAAAGGGGGTCCCGGATTTTTTCGCCTTTTCATATAAGATAATGGCCTCGTCGCCGTTAGAGGCGATTTCCACTTCATAACCCAAATGCCTGAGCATTTTGCATACAGTGGTCCTTACGGAATATTCATCGTCCATGAGCAGAATTTTGCCTTCCCCTCTGCGGACCTTATCTCTTTCATGGGTGTTGACGGGGAACTTATCTTTTGACGCAGGCAGGTATATGGTAAATGTGGTCCCCCTGCCGACTTCAGAACAAACATCTATATATCCATTGTGGTTCTTGATTATGGAAAAAGTCGTTGCCAGCCCCAGGCCGCTTCCCTCGCGCTTTGTCGTAAAGTAAGGATCAAATATTTTTTTGATATGATCGCCGGGTATGCCTATGCCCTGGTCTTTTACAGAGATTTTTAAATATTCGCCGTAACTCAAAGACATTACGTTTTCGGCTGTTATTACGATATTCTCAGCGGTAATTTCTATGCAACCCCCTTCCGGCATTGCCTGTAATGCGTTGATGACAAGATTATGAATGACCTGGGCGATCTGTCCTTCATCGACTTCAACAGGCCACAGGTCATCCGGGATAGAGAAAAAACAGTTGATGTGAGATCCCCTCGATGCGAAATTGGCAGAATTTATTATGAGCTCCTCCACTCGTGCCACTTTCTTAACAGGCGCCCCGCCTTTGGAAAAGGTGAGCAGTTGTTTGGTCAGGTTTTTGGCCTGAAAACACGCCTTTTCAGCATCGATCAAAATCTCTGACAGCCTGCTGCCGGAATCCACTGACACCTTTGCAAGTGAGATGCTTCCTGAAATTGTAGTCAATATGTTATTGAAGTCATGAGCTATCCCCCCGGCCATGATCCCGACCGATTCGAGCTTCTCAATATTCTGGAGTTCTTCCTCCATTTTCTTCCGCTCAGTAATGTCACGGATAATACCCTGATAGCCGAAGATTTTCCCGTCGTTCGTCCTGCGTAATGTCGAGGTGACAAGGCAGTCCATCAGTTTGCCGGATTTTTTGCGTAGCTTGACCGGATAGTCCCTGACAAATTCTTTTTCCTCTACCGCCTGCTGGAATTTTTTCCGGTCCTCGGGATGAATATAAAGCTGGTTGGTATTAAGGTTCATTATTTCCAGCTTGGAGTAACCGAAGAGGTCCAGCCCTGTCTGATTGATATCGATGAACTTTCCGTCGCGATTATATAAAAAGATCGCGTCCCTGGATTCCTCAAAAAGCAGGCGATATCTCTCTTCACTTTCCCTCAGTGCCTCCTCAGCGGTCTTACGCTGCGTTATGTCCCTGAATGTCAGCCGCATGCCGCCGAATTTCCGATAGTTGTCATAAATAGCCATTGCATGAATGGCCACGTGCAGCTTTTCCCCGGTCTTTTTAATTAACTGTCCCTGGTCGATAAAAACCGAGCCTTCACGCGAGATTTTATCAAAGCTCTTTTCCAGCTCCTCCCAGGTCGCGGTGGCGCATATGTTTTTTATATGTGAATCCGTGAGCTCCTCAGGCGTATAACCGAGGAGCAGGCACCCGTATGTGTTTGAGAGCTTGATATGATAATCGACATCGATGGAGTGGATAATGTCCGTTGAGCTTTCTACGATTTCCAGGTATCGTTCTTCCGATTCTTTTAACTGCTGCTTTAAAATGTCCTGGGCCTCCTGAAGCTTGGTCCTTATCTCCCAGTTGAAAATTGACAGCATCCCTGCCAACGCCCACGCTGCGATAACTGAACAAACTGCGCGAAAAGCCTGTACAGGGACCCTGACCGTTGTCAGGAATGAATCAGTGTTCAGTACATTGGCCGGGAAAAAATTTCCATGCGGTACGATCAGGCCGCCGAGAATACCGTATATAAAGAATGCAACACTTGCCGTGAAGAAATATTTTTTTACATTCAGGTGTCTTAAGGTCGCTTCCTCGGTGTAATAATATGAATGAAACCCCAATCCGATTAAGATGCCTCCCGGAAGGCCCAACAGATAACGTGTCCAAATGCTTCCCCCCTTCCAGAAGTCCTCAGACGATAAGCCTGCAATACAAATAATTATCAGGGCGCCAGGGAGGAGCCACCATTTAAGTGGTACGGCAATCTTTTTTCGCAGGCTTGAAGACGTAGGTATTTTGAGCCGGAAAAGTCTCCTGCCGAATTCAAACAGGGCAATATATGAAATAACAAGGACGAACCAGCGAACAATATCAAATGTAGGGTTACGGCCTTTAATGATCGACCACATATCCAGAAATTCATTTATTCCATGTGTTATGCCGAAGGCAGCCAGCAACCAGAGGATATTGGCGATTTCAAATTCGCTCATTTTTTTGGGCTGTAAGAGGACGCTGATACCCATTACGACAAAGGCGAAACCATAGATAAAAAATACGATATCCAGATTATGGTAAAACAATTGATGATGTAGGTCCATGGAATCTCCCAGAGGTAACGTGCTGATAATATTTTAATCTTTAGTGCAATAAATTACAATAAAATCTTAGGGGTCAGCCTTAGAAAAGCCAGATGCTCTAAGAATAATTGCAAGTAGGGTCAATGCCATGATAGGGGTCGAAAACTCTCCGGGAATAGCGGGAGTAGGGGCATGGCGCGCCATGCCCCTGCATCCTGCGTGAATGGGCACCTGCATCTTGTTATTTTTATTGTGAAGCGGTTAAATTAATTCATGGCTGTCCTGAATATAATAAAGTATCCGGCAGAAGTGCTGAAGAAGAAAACAAAACCTGTCAGCGACTTTGGTCCCGGACTTCAAAAACTCATTGACGATATGATAGAGACCATGTATGCCGCTCCAGGCGTCGGCCTGGCTGCAAATCAGGTCGGCGTATCAAAGCAGGTCACTGTCATAGATGTAAGCTCCAGGGATGAAACGAGCTCATTGCTTGTGCTTGTTAATCCTGAAATTATCCACAAGGAAGGCGAAAACAGCTCTGAGGAAGGCTGCCTGAGCATTCCAGAATATACGACCGTTGTCAAGAGGGCTGAAATTGTAAAGGTAAAAGGTCTTGACCGCAATGGGGCCCCGATAGAGATAGAGGCTGAGGGACTACTGGCAAGGGCGCTTCAGCATGAAATTGATCATCTCAACGGCTTTCTTCTGATAGACAGGATCGGGCGCATTAAACGTGAATTTTTCAAAAAGCGGTATGCAAGGGAGCATGCGATAAGTAACGGATAGAAATCTTCGGTCATCAGTCAATATTACTCACGAATTACTGCAATACTTAAAAAGACATTCTAAATCTCAAGCTCCAAAAATCAAATAATATCCAGGTCCCAATTACCAAAAGGCCTTTTGCCGGCACATCCGGCATGTGGAAGATAAGTATTTATTTGTAATTTGGTATTTGGTTGTTGTAATTTTATATACACTGAAATTTATTTAGCTTTGTTAATATGACGTCAGCGCTTGTACGATTAAAAAATATATCATGAGACTTGTTTATTTCGGCACCCCGGAGTTTGCGGTATTACCTCTTCAGGAATTGCTGCGGGCGGGGCATGAAGTGCTTGCAGTCGTGACCCAGCCGGACAGGCAGAGCGGGCGTGGAAGGCATTTGAAATCCTGTCCTGTTAAGGTTGAAGCCCTGAACGCAGGTCTTACGATTTTGCAGCCCGGGAAGGTGAGGGAGCCTGATTTTATTCAAACGCTTAAGGTCTTAAATCCTTCGGCTATTGTTGTGGCCGCATACGGGCAGATACTTCCTGCAGCAATTATTCATTTGCCGGAACTTGGATGTATAAACATTCACGCGTCCCTTCTGCCGGCGTACCGCGGGGCCGCTCCTATTAACTGGGCCATAATCAATGGAGAGGAAAAAACCGGCATCAGCACCATGCTGATGGATGAAGGGATGGATACCGGCCCTGTCTTGTTACAGGAGGAAACAGGGATATCAGCAGACGACACCGCGGGGACCCTTTCTCTCAGGCTGTCAAAGATAGGGGCGGAATTGTTGATCACGACCTTGAAGGGGCTGGAAAACGGAGAGGTGAGACCCGTCCCTCAAACCGGCGAGGCGTCATACGCGCCTTTGTTAAAAAAGGACGACGGGCTTATCGATTGGTCAAAACCAGCAGGGGAATTATGCAGATTTATAAACGGCATGAATCCCTGGCCCGGCGCATATAGTATACTTGAAAACGAAAGGGTCAAGATCATCAGGGCCGTGCCCCTCGCCGGAGATGCAGAGGCCGGGAAAATAGACAGGGCCGGCAAAGAGGACCTCGTTGTCGGCACAGGGAAGGGAAGGCTTTCCATTCTTGATATCCAGCCTTCAGGCAAGGCGGTCATGCCGGTCAAGGCCTTTTTACAGGGCAGGAGAATAAAAGAGGGGATGAGGTTTAGTATTTAGCTGAAGAGTAACGATGAAAAATTATCTGAAACTGTCCGTTTACTTCATGTCCTTCCTCATTGTCGGGGCGGCGGCCGCATTTCTGGTTTTTAAAGTCGTTGGTTTTGATAAAGGCGGCGAGGTCCCCTTGATCGAAGGGAAGAGCCTGACAGAGGCTGCAGAGATATTGAACAGGAATAAATTGCTTTTGAGCGTTCAGGGGAAAGAATATAATGACGAAGTCCCTGAAGGCCGCATTATCAGCCAGAAGACAAAGCCGGGGGAGAGGGCCAAGCCTGGAGCATATGTAGAAGTGATTGTGAGCAAAGGCCGCGAGATGTATTCGATGCCTGCTTTTGAGGGGCAGATGATTGAAGACGCAAAACTGACGTTGAACAATCTCGGTATAAAGATAAAAAAGGTCACATCGGTCCATTCCGACTCCATAGGAAAAGGCATGATCATTACCCAACGGCCTTTGCCCGGCAATACGGCAGGCAATGAAATCAATTTTCTCGTGAGCCTGGGTCCATATGCAAGGTCATACAGATGTCCTGCTTTTGTTAATATGGCAATAGATGACGCAAGGAAATTGGCAAAAGAGCTTGGCATTGAACTGGTGGAAAAGGAAAGCGGCAGCAAGGTCATATTTCAGAGGCCGGAGGCCGGGGCGGTCATTAAGAACGGGGACCAGGTGGAGGTCAAACTCGGCCGTGGATGGGGAGGGTGGTTTTAAAAATTAAGGAGGACTTATGGTTAAGATAGCGCCGTCTATTTTGTCGGCAGATTTTTCCAGGCTGGGCGAAGAAGTCATTTCGGCTGAAAAGGCCGGCGCCGACCTGGTCCATGTAGATGTGATGGACGGTCATTTTGTGCCGAACATCACTATCGGGCCGCTTGTCGTGAAGGCCGTTAAAAAGGTTGTGTCCATTCCGCTTGACGTGCATCTTATGATCGAAGACCCGGATAAATATGTCAGGGATTTTGCGGACAGCGGCGCTGATATAATTACCGTGCATCAGGAGGCATGTATACATTTGCACAGGACCATTCAGAACATAAAAGAGTGCGGGGTTAAGGCCGCTGTCTCCATAAATCCGGCGACCCCGGTCAGCACCATAGAGATTGTCCTCCCGTATGTTGACATGGTATTGATAATGTCCGTGAACCCCGGATTCGGAGGACAGAAGTTTATACCTGAAGCGCTTGCCAAGATCAGACAGTTGAAAGATATTATCAGCAGAAATAATTACAAGGCTGAAATAGAAGTTGACGGAGGAGTAAACATCGACAATGTTGCGGAGGTAGTGAAGGCCGGCGCAGATATAGTCGTCATGGGGAGCGCCTTTTATAATTCCGATAACTACACTGATACGGTAAAGGCGGTTAGGGAAAGATGCAAGGGATGAGTTTAAGGGTTTTAAGAGTTTAAAGAGTTAAAAGAGTTAAAAGAGTTAAAAGAGTTAAAAGAGTTAACGTGCACCATGTAGTTTATATAACAGAGGAGAATAATGGCAGAAAAATATTTTCAGAAGGCTGAAGCATACAGGAGCAGGGCGGAATACGACCGGGCGATTGAGTCCTACAATAAAGCGCTGGCGGTCTATAAAAAAAATTCAGATGTGTCCGGGGTGCTTGACTGTTATTTGTCTCTCGGCGATACATTCAGGGCCAAGGGCGATTTCACAGAGGCAAGGGACATGTATACAGAAGGGCTGGGCCTTGCGGAGGCCCTTGATGACAGGGCTTCTGAAGCCGATGCCATGTCGGGGCTGGGCCTGAGCATTCGCGCCCTCGGTGACTGGGGCCGGGCACTGGAACTTATCAGGAAGGCCCATAAAATATACAGGACCTTGAAGGACCGGAAAGGCGAGGCTTTTTCCTTATGGGCAACGGCAGGCACTTACAGGATAAAGGGTGATGTAAAGCGTGCCATCAGTGTTTATCATGAAGCCCTTGAAATGTTCAGGGCCTTAAAAGACAGGTCGGGCATGGCCTATTCATACTGCGGACTTGGAGGAAGCTCAAGAGTGGCTGGTGCATTCGGAGACTCGGAGAAATATTATAAAACAGCCAACAGGATGTTCGGACAGCTTAAGGACCGGTTCGGACTTGCCTATTCATATTGCGGCCTGGGGAACGCCCGGAGGATGAACGGTGATTACAAGAATGCGCTGATATATTTCAGGAAGGCGGAAACCTTGTATAAAAAAATAGGCGACAGGGTCAGCTACGCTTATACGCTCTGGAGCGTAGGCACTACGCACAAGATGCTTGGAGAAAATGACAAGGCACTTGAGAGCTTTAAGGAGTCCGCTGAGTTTTTCAGGCAAACAAAGGACCCGCGAGGGAAGATATATTGCATCCTCGGCGCAGGTGAACTGGACAATATTTGCGGGAAAAGGGGCAAGGCTGAAAAGGCTTATTCAACTGCTATTGAACAAGCTGAAAAATACGGATTCAAGGTTGAGAAGAAGTATGCCGCGATGCTGATGAAGGCCCTTGAACCGGGTAAAGGAAGTCCCCTAAATCTTCCATAGAATGGACCTGTTATCAGCGGCGCGCCACCGGCAAAGCTCTGGATACCGGCAACCATTGATAAATTCAGGATACCTGATATACTGCTTATTGAAATAACAAAGACTATCTGGTACTATTTGGATGGAACATGAAATGGACACAACGGAACCACTTTATGAGCAGGCAGCCGAGGAGCGCCGGGCTTTTATTACAGCTGATTTATTAAGCAGGGTAATAGCCAAGACAATCGATTTTATAATTGTCGTGGCCCTTTATGAAATAATACCGAAGGTCGGTTTTTTTGCGGGATTTACGTATCTGATAATAGCCGACGGCTTGTTTGAAGGGAGGAGCGCAGGCAAGAAGCTTATCGGGCTGAAAGTGATAGTCCGTAACAAGGCCGACGGGACCTCTGCCTGCGAGTATAAAGAGTCCATATACAGGAACTTTCCTTTTGCAGTAGGATATATCCTGTATGGAATATTGAAGATGGTGCCGCTGATAGGGACGATCATTGCATTTGTCATTGTCATCGGAATTCTGCTTTTTGAAAGCCTCGTCATTCTGGGGAGTGAAGAAGGCATAAGATTGGGTGATGAGCTTGCAAAAACACGCGTTGTTCAGGACAAACAAGGGGGATTAAATGTTCAATAAAATACTTGGATGGTTTTCGAGCGACCTTGCCATAGACCTCGGCACGGCGAACACGCTCGTTTTTGTGAAAGGCAAAGGCATTGTTTGCAATGAGCCTTCCGTTGTCGCTATTCAGAAAGACAAGGTCATAGCGGTCGGCCTTGAGGCACAGAAGATGCTGGGCAGGACCCCTGCCAACATCATAGCAATGAGGCCGCTTAAAGAGGGTGTGATTGCCGACTTTGACAAGACGGGAGAGATGCTTAAATATTTTATCAGGAAGGTCCATAACAGGAAGAGTTTTATTTCTCCCAGGATAGCGATAGGAGTCCCTTCAGGCATAACCCAGGTGGAGCAAAGGGCGGTTAAGGACGCGGCCCAGGCCTCCGGGGCCAGAGAGATTTATCTTATCGAGGAGCCCATGGCGGCCGCTATCGGGGTCGGGCTTCCGATAGGGGAGCCGTTCGGCAATATGATAGTGGACCTCGGGGGAGGCACAACCGATGTGGCGGTCATATCCCTTCACGGCGTTGTATACAGCAAGGCAGTCAGGATGGGCGGTGATAAGCTGGATGAGGACATCGTCAACCATATAAAAAGCAAAGGCCGGATACTTATCGGGGAGCGGACCGCGGAGCTCATCAAGAGACAGATCGGCTCAGCTTACAAGGTTGACGACGAAAACAGGTCTGTGGAAGTAAAGGGCAGGGACCTTGTTTCAGGCATACCTAAGGTCATCACGATATTTGAGGACGAGATCCGGGAGGCCATAGGAGAAACAATTACAGTCATAATTAATGCGATCAAGGTCGCACTTGAAAATACCCCTCCGGAGCTCGCCTCCGACATAGTCGACAGGGGTATCGTGCTTGCCGGCGGCGGGGCGCTGTTAAGGGGGCTGGACGCGCTTATAAGGCATGAAACCGGTCTGCCTGTCATCGTTGCGGAAGAGCCCTTGCTTGCGGTTGTCAAGGGTGTCGGGCAGGTGCTTGATGAACTCGATATTCTAAGAAGAGTCGCCTTATGACAGATATCAGTGGATTTTAAAAAAAAAATAATCTTCTTCGTTGTCTTTGTTCTCCTTATTTTTGGTCTGCTCACTTATCAGAGTACCCGTGGGGAAAGAGGGGTCGCCGATTTCCCCATTTATCCTTTAAAAGTCCTTGAGCGGGGCGCTTCTTCCATTATTGATTTTTTCAGGAGCTACATCCCTTTTTTGGGAAAAGGCGAGAGGGACATCCGCCTGCGGCTGGCTGAATGCGAAGGGGAGAGGACCAAATATAAAGAGGCCGCCTATGAAAATGAGAGGCTCCGGGCCGTTCTTGCTCTGAAGTCCGAAAGGGCCGACTTCATTGCCGCTGCCGGGGTATTCGCCAGAGACCCCAGCAACTGGTTCCAGATCATGTGGATCGACAAGGGGCTTGAAAGCGGCATCGCCAAAAACATGGTCGCGGTCACTCCGCTCGGGCCGGTAGGCAAGGTCCACCGTGTCTTGAAAGACAAGGCCGCCATTATCCAGATAACAGACGTCAATTCGTCCGTGGCTGTCAGGCTGCAAACCTCAAGGCTGGAAGGCATCCTCGAAGGGCGGGGAGACAACCGGTGCTATCTGAAATATATTTCTAAGGACTTCGAAGTCGCAGCTGGAGAAGATGTAATAACTTCCGGGCTTGACGGCATATACCCCGAAGGCCTATTGATCGGTCAGGTCTCAGAGGTAGACAGGGAGGGCGGCGAGATTTTCCAGCTGATAGTGGTCGTGCCTTCACAGGACATCAATAAAGTTGAAGACGTGGTGATACTCAGGAAGTGAACATATTTTTACTGTATATATTCTTCGCGTACCTTACGCTTGCATTACAGGCGATTTTCTTTAAGGGGACCAAACCTGATTTTGTGCTTGTGCTCGTATGCATCTATTCCTTTAAATACGGGCAGGCAAGAGGGACAACATACGGGGCACTGGCAGGCCTGCTTATGGACACCGCCAGCGGGTTTATCATCGGTCCCAATATAATAAGCAAGGCACTGGCAGGCCTGGTCACTGCAAAGCTCAAAGAAAATATATTTCAGTGGAACATCACTGTCAATACTATCGTAATTACTCTATTATCAATTATGGATGTTTTTGTCGTGTACATATGCTTTGAGACTTTTTCGAAGATGTCTTTTCACAACAGGCCCTGGGGCATCTCCGTCATGGGAATTATAAACACTATTATTGCCGCGCTGGTATTGTACCCGTTGTTCAACAGGGAGAAAGACACAGGTTTCATCAGGAAATAAATAAAGCTTCAGCCATGGACAAAAAAATCACCGCTGCATTTTACATCATCATCTCCGTATTCAGCATCTTTCTGCTGAGGCTTTGGTATCTTCAGATAATCAAGGGAGATGAATATAAAAAGATTGATGAGAGAAACAGGATCAGGGTCATAGACATTCCTGCGCCCAGGGGCATAGTTTATGACAGGAACAATAATGCCCTCGTGAAGAACGTATTGTCCTATGATATTTCAATGGTCAGGGAAGATATGCCTGAGGACACCGCCACGCTGGCTGAGCTGGGCGGGCTTATCGGCCTTCCAATGGAGCACATCATAAAGCTGGCAAAGGCCTCGGCCAGTCCTTATGAATCGGTCAAACTCAGACGGAATGTTTCATTTGAGGAAGTCGCCAGGATAGAGGCCAGGAAGACGGATTTCCCGGGATTGCTGGTGGAAGTGACAAGCGCAAGGGGATATCTTTACGGACAAACAGCGAGTCACCTGCTGGGTTATCTGAGCAATCCTACCCCGAAGCAATTAAGCCTGCCCGAATTCAGCAATGTGCCGAGGCAGGCCTTTATCGGACAGTCCGGCATCGAAAAAAGTTATGACAGCATATTGAGGGGGGTCGCAGGGAAAAAAATAGTGGAGGTCGACGCCCTCGGAAATATCATAAAGTTTGTCAGGATACAGAAGCCCCTGAGGGGAGAAGATATCAGGCTGTCCATAGACATCAACGCCCAGATGGAAGCTGAAAAAAGTCTTGAAGGGCAGGCCGGCGCTGTTGTGGCCCTTAAGGCTGATACCGGAGAAGTCCTGGCTATGGCCAGCGCCCCGTCTTTTGATCCCAATCTCTTTGTGGCAGGCATAGAGCGGGGCGCGTGGAGTGCGCTTATCAATGACCCGGACAAACCGCTGATGAACAGGGCCATACAGAACCAGTATCCACCCGGTTCGACTTTTAAAACAATTACCCTGCTTTCCGCGCTTGAAACCGGGATGGTGTCGGAGGGTACGTCGGTTTTTTGCGGCGGGTCTACATATTTCGGAAGGACATTCAGGTGCTGGAAGGCCGGGGGCCATGGGGGCGTTAATACCCACAGGGCGCTTGTCGAATCATGTGACGTCTACTTTTATGACATCGGGAAAAGGATAAACATCGACACGATCTCAAAGTATGCGTCCGCCTTCGGCCTTGGCAGGCCGACAGGGATAGAACTTGATGGGGAAGGCGCCGGAAACCTGCCTTCCACACAGTGGAAGCTTAAGGCAAGGAAAGAGAAGTGGTATCAGGGTGAGACCCTCAGCGTGGCAATTGGCCAGGGTTATCTGACCGTTACCCCCATCCAGATGGCGAGGCTGACAGCGGGTCTGGTCAACGGCGGTAAAATATATAAACCTCATCTGCTGGCCGATGCCCCTCCGGAACTTGAAAGGACCGTCGACGTTGATCAGGGCAATCTGGATTTTATAAAGCGGGCCATGCTCGGCGTAGTATATGAAGGCGGGGGAACGGGCGGCAGGGCACGTTCCAACATTGTGAGCATCGGGGGAAAGACGGGCACGGCCCAGGTCATCGGAGGGGCGATCAGGGGGAAGCTGCTTTCCGGCAAACAGCAGGACCATGCGTGGTTTATTTCATATGCCCCGCAGCATGACTCGCAGATAGCCGCAGCCGTTTTTGTCGAACACGGCGGCCACGGAGGCAGCGCAGCCGCGCCGATAGCAAAACGGGTCATTGAGGCATATTTCAATCCCCCGAAGCCGGAAAGTGAAGAAGAAAAACAGGAAGCTGCAACCGGGGAGGCGCAGGCCCCGGAGGAGTTGAAGACAGAGGGCCAGGCGCCGGAGGAGCAAATTCAGGGTGGTCAAAATCAACCGGCTGCAGCACAGGAGCCACAGGATGTGGAAGGAGATTAGAATTAAGGATGTCATTCACGTCCGGTGTAGGGGCACGGCGCGCCGTGCCCTTACGGATGCCGGGTCAGTCCCGGGATGACGAAATAAAAATTATGATAGACCGAAGGGTATTAAAAGATTTTGACTGGAGTTTTCTCGCGGCGGTCATTGTCCTGTCCCTGATAGGGGTCATGACAATCTACAGCGCCACGAGGCCCCTCCTGGAAACCCAGCAGTCGTCTTTTTATATGAAACAGTTGAACTGGATCATGCTGAGCCTCGTTATTTTTTTCCTGGCAATAAGTCTTGACTACATGTGGTTTATAAGGTCCGCATATTTGTTATACGTAGTTGGGGTGGTCCTGCTGGTGATTGTTCTTGTGGCGGGAAGAAAGGGGATGGGGGCGCAGAGGTGGATTGATCTCGGGTTCCTGTCGTTTCAGCCTTCGGAATTTTTTAAACTTTTTATAGTGATTACGCTATCACGTTATCTTTCTCAGATGAGAAATGGCGATGGCCTGGGGCTTAAAGAGTTGTCGAAAATGCTTGGCATGTTTTTCATTTTGCCGGCGGTCCTGATCCTGAAACAGCCTGATCTGGGGACAATGCTGATGGTTATGTTCATCTTTACGTCGATGGTTTTGACATATGGGATAAGGAAAAAAATCCTCATGACGGTCCTTGTCATAGGGCTCATTGCCTTGCCGCATTTATCGACCCGCAGGCAGACCCTCAGGGCATCGGCTATCATATAACCCAATCGAAGGTCTCCATAGGGGCAGGCGGTTTTCTGGGCAAGGGGTATACGAAAGGGACGCAGGGCCCCTACAGGTTTCTGCCGGAGCACCATACCGATTTTATATTTTCCATATTCTCTGAGGAATGGGGGTTTACAGGCAGTGTCCTCCTGTTTGTACTGTACCTGTTCATTATATGGAAAGGCCTTGATACGGCGAGGAACGCCCGGGACATGGAGGGGACTTATCTGGCGCTTGGAGTAACGTATATGTTCACTTTCTATTTTATCGTCAATATCGGGATGACCCTCGGTCTTATGCCTGTCGTCGGCATTCCTCTGCCGCTCATGAGTTACGGCGGGACGGCCCTGCTTTCGAATTTTATTGCGCTTAGTATTATTGCGAATGTACGGGTGCGGAGATATGCTTCGTATTATTAATTAAAGTCCTCAGTGTAATCATAGGTCCTATAAGTCGTATAAGACCTATACTCGCGGCGCGTGCCGCGAGAAAAAGTTTTCAAGAAATATCCAAAATATCGTATAATCTATTCCCATATAATATGCTTATCAAATTTATCGAGTTCATCGGCGCTATCATTGAAAAACCACTCCTTGGTTTGGGCAGGACAATGCTTTTACTTGGCGCAACACTGAAGGGGACCGTAAAGCGCCCTTTTGAATTCCGTAACCTCGTGGCCCAGATGCTTCAGATCGGGGTGAATTCCCTGCCTGTAGTTCTTGTAACGGCTGTGTTTACGGGAATGGTCCTTGCGCTTCAGAGCTATACAGGCTTTAAGCGGTTCGGCGCTGAGGGGCTCGTCGGCTCTGTTGTCGCGCTTTCAATGACCAGGGAACTGGGTCCTGTTCTCACAGCGCTTATCGTAACGGGTCGCGCCGGCGCTGCGATGGCGGCTGAACTTGGGACGATGAGGGTCACCGAGCAGATTGACGCCCTGGAGACGCTGGCCACGAATCCGGTAAAGTACCTCGTGACGCCGAGGTTCCTCTCAGGCATGATTATGCTCCCGGCCCTTACAGCGGTGACTGACATCATCGGCATAATAGGCGGATATTTTGTCACCGTGATTCTGCTTGGATCCAGCTCGAAAACTTATTTAAGGTCCACATGGGACTTCCTGGAGCTTCAGGACATATACAGCGGTCTTGTCAAGGCATGCTTCTTCGGCTCGGCGTTTGCGCTTATAAGTTGTTATAAAGGTTTTTACACGAGCGGAGGCGCCGAAGGGGTCGGCAGGGCCACTACGGGGGCTGTTGTCTATTCATCGATGACTATACTCATTTCAGACTATTTCCTCTCTGTGTGGTTGTTTAAATGATCGAATTACGGGACTTGCATAAGTCGTTTGGCGGCCATAACGTCCTGCGCGGGGTCAACCTGAAAGTCGGGAAGGGGGAAAGTGTTGTGGTCATCGGGGGCAGCGGCTCCGGAAAGAGCGTGCTCCTGAAGCATATCATCGGGCTTTTAAGCCCTGATAAAGGGACAGTGATCGTGAATTCATCAGAACTGTCCCAGCTGGATGAAGAGGGCCTGAACGAGATACGGAAGAAGTTCGGGATGCTTTTCCAGTCGTCGGCGTTATTTGATTCCATGACGGTATGGGAAAATGTAGGCTTCGGGCTGAAGCGTCACACGGATATGAAGGACAACGAAATAAAGGAAGTCGCGGTCGAGAAGCTCAAGATGGTCGGCCTCGTGGGAGTGGAGGATGAAATGCCATCCGAGCTTTCAGGCGGCATGCGCAAGAGGGTGGGGCTTGCGAGGGCCATCGCCATGAAGCCCGAGATACTTCTGTATGATGAGCCCACGACAGGTCTTGACCCCATAATGGCGGACGCCATCAATGACCTTATTATAAAAATGGGAGAAGAGCTGGACGTGACATCAGTTACTATTACACATGATATGAAAAGCGCCTATAAAATTGCAGATACGATTGCGATGCTTTATAATGGTGTGATTATTGCGACAGGCTCCTCTGGGGAAATCCAGAACTCGGCGGACCCCATAGTCAGGCAGTTTATTGAAGGCAGGGCCGAAGGCCCCATAAAAGTAGAGGGTATATCCAGGTGAAAAATGTAACTACAGAGCTGAAGGTCGGAATATTTGCGATAGTAGTCATAGTCATCATTTCCTACATGACGTTCAAGGTCGGCGGAATGCCCCTGATCTGGGAAAAAGGCTACAAGCTTTATGCTGAGTTCGATGATGTCAGCGGCCTTGATGAACAGTCGCGTATTAAAGTCGCCGGGGTCGAAGCGGGCCGTCTGGAGAAAATCAAGCTCAAAGACGGAAAGGCCAAACTCACCCTGCTCATCGAGCCACGCTGCCTACCGCCGACATTACTTTGCTTGCAAATCGGGTGAGCTCGGCAGCTTCCCAGATATCCGACCTGATGAGTAATTTTAACAGCTTATTCGGAGATGCTGAAAAGCAGTCGATCAAGAACGCTATCCAGAACCTCAGTGCGGCGACAGCGGACCTTAAGGAGATAGCTGCGGAAAACAGGGCCCCCCTGCGGAACGTCATTGCACAGCTTGACAAGTTTACGGCGGCCCTTGGCGACAAGGGGCCGGGAGTGGTTGATGACATCAGCAGCGTGGCCAGGAATTTAAACGAGAAGGGCCCAGAGCTTCTGGATAATCTCAACAAGGCCGCCCGTGAGCTTAAAGACGTGATAGAAGAAAACAGATATGCTCTCAAAGACAGTATAGAGAATATCCGGTCGGCTTCCAAATCAGCGGACAACATTGCCCGTAAGATCGAACAGGGAGAGGGGACCCTGGGAAAACTTATGACAGACGATTCTCTTTACACCTCGCTGAGCAGTGTTTCAAATAAGGTGGAAAAGACATTCGATTTCGCGGGAAGGCTCAGGACATATCTTGATTTCCATACCGAATATAATACCGGCGAATCCGAGTGGAAGGGCTACTTCGATCTTACGCTGCGTCCCAGGGATGATAAGTATTATATAATCGGACTCGTTACGGACCCGCTGGGTTCTGTAAGAAGGACCGAGACCACCGTGGACGGGGTCACGGAGATAAAGGAAAGAGTGGAAAGCAGGGTCGAGGTTTCGGCCCAGTATGCAAAGCGCATCGATCATGTGGCCCTGAGGATAGGGCTGACTGAAAACACCTTTGGAGTGGGGGCGGATTATTTTTTTAACGAGGATGACGGCAGGATAAAATTTGATGTGTGGGACTTCAGGGGTGATGAGGCGGGGGCCGATGATGCTCATGCGCGGATAGGGCTTGACTACCGGTTTTTTAAATTCTTTTTTGTCAGCGGCGGCGTTGATAATATCCTGAATTCAGACCGCAGGGGCGTATATGTCGGCGGAGGTCTGAAATTCGAGGACGACGATTTTAAATACCTCCTCGGGAGCGCACCTAATATATCAATCAAGTGAGAAGCTGTTTCCATTATCTTTTACATCCCGCTTCCTGCTCCTCACTTCTCACTTCTTGTTGTAAATAAAGGGCCAAAATTAGTTGTATAAATAGGTTATACTAGTACGCCGTAATCCGGCGTAATCATGTGGAGGTATTTGCAGAATTGAGACACAGGTTGAAGTTGTATTTGATATTTGCTGCAGTGGCGCTGATGCTTGCTGCCGGGTGTTCTCTTAAGGAAGCCGTAAAAGATAGCGGGCCCCTTCCGGCCGACGAAAAAACACAGGCCCCTGTGCCTGACGGTGTTTACAAGGCAAGAGACGCGGTACTTGGATACTTCATTCCTGCAAGCGCGGACATACTGAGTGTGGAAGGTCGAAATGTAAAGGTCAGGCCTGTAGATGAAGCGAATATAAAAAAGGGCATGCGTTTTTCTGTTTTCAGGAAAGGCGCCCCCTTTTATCACCCCGTTACTAATGAATTGATCGGCAGCACTGAAGATACTGTCGGAGGGATCGAGATAACAGGAGAAGACGCGGTCGATGGGGTCTACCCCGGCATGATCATCAGGGGCGATGTCAGGGAAGGGGACAAGGCAAGAATCAGTTCTTCACGGATCAAGATCGCGTTCTTTCAGGACAGGAAGGCCGACTGGTCTGTTTCAGAGGTCTTTTACGGCAGCTTGAAAGATTCCGGACGTTTTGAGTTTGTGGAAACATACACGGCCGATTATTCGGCAGACGCTGTATCGAAGCTTGCCAGGGAGCACGGGGCAGAAGCTTCACTTGTCTTCTCCACGCCTGATAAAGACGGCAAGAGCACAATAAACGTAAAATTATACTGGGCCGGGGATTCTGCAATGGGCGGAGAGATAACAGAAGAGACCGGGAGCGCGGGAACGATACCTGCTCGTGATGAGGAATTCATTTCCGGCGTATTTAAAGATACTAAACCATGGAGGACATACGGTTTGCCCGGCGGACTCCTGGTCGCAATGGGAGACGTCGACGGCAACGGTACAGACGAGTTTGTGGTCAGTGACGGAAGGGACATTCGTATTTACAGCGTGAAAGAGGACTTTAAGGAATTGTGGAACATAAAGACCGAAGGCGGAGGAAACCACCTGTCCCTTGACATACTCGATGTGAACAATAACGGAAGGGCCGAGATATTTGTAACATCCGCAGACAACATCGGAGCGATGTATTCAGGAGAAAGCGAATCATCTCATGATGTAATGAGTGTTAATTCATTCGTGCTCGAATACGATCCCGCTAAAGGATACAGGAGAATTGCGGAGAACATCCCGTATTTTCTGAGGACCGTCGGGAATTCTTTGCTGATGCAGCGCTACAGCAGCGGCAGGATATTCAGCGGCCCCGTTTATAGGGCGAAGTGGACCGGAAGCCAGTATGGGACCGACGCGCCGTTGGCCCTTCCCGAAGCCGCAAACATTTATGGATTTGCCTTTGCAGACTGGAAAAATGATGGGCGCAGCAGTGTGATGACGTATGATTATAGCGGCTATTTATGCCTGTATGACGACAGCGGGTCCCTGATATGGAAGAGCGAAGAATCATACGGCCCATTTACATTCTCATTTGAAAGCAGGACGCGCTCCCTGGCGAACCCTACGACGAAGTGGTCTGTAAGAGGCAGGCTTATGGCCGTGAAAACGGGACGCGGTCAGGAAATCATCGCGGTACGCAAGGAGCCGGTACTGTCCATGCTGCCTGCGCTCGGGACAAATAAGGCAGAGGTATATTCTCTCTGGTGGGACGGAAACGCAATGGACAGGAAATTGATCATGAATGAAATCTACGGATCGGTGACCGATTACCTGGTCAATGGACGGGAATTGTTCCTTGTTGCCAGGGCGGGCCTGAGCACGTTTCTCGGCAGGCTGGCCCAGGGAGAGTTTTCCGGCAGCAGTATACTTTTCTATTATAAGTTCGGACCCCTGGAGACGGAAAATAAGTAAGAAGTAGGAAAATAAAATGAAACTTAAACACATAGCATTAATCATGGACGGAAACGGCAGATGGGCAAAGCAAAGAGGGCTGCCGCGTATTGAAGGCCATAGAAACGGCGTCAAGAGGGTCAATGAAATAATCGACGCAGCGCTTGAGCACAGGCTTAAGGCAGTTACCTTTTACACCTTTTCCATGGAGAACTGGCGGAGGCCGAAGGCTGAGATCAATGCGCTGATGGGCCTGCTGAAAAATTTTATCAAAAGTGAAATGAAGCGACTGCACGGCAAGAATATCGTGTTCCGGGCTGTCGGCGATATTGAGAAACTTCCGTCCGGTGTACAGAAGGTGCTGAGGGAGTTCGAGGAGCTGACAAGGCACAATACGGGATTGATCGTCTCAAGCGCCCTCAGTTACGGTGGCAGGTCGGAGATTGTTAATGCCATAAAGCAGATCATTGAGAAGGGGGTACGGCCTGAGGACGTGAATGAGGACCTGGTGGGGTCCTTCCTGTATACCACCGGCATCCCGGACCCGGACCTGATAATACGCACAAGCGGTGAGATGAGGCTCAGCAACTTTCTCCTGTGGCAGTCGGCTTATACTGAATTTTATTTTACGGACATACACTGGCCGGATTTCGGCCGGGAAGAGTTCAGTGCCGCTGTCAATGAATACAAGAGCAGGGAGAGGAGGTTCGGGGCCTTGTCCGAAGAGGAGGCCCGCAAGTAGTCCATGGCTCAGAGCAATAAAAAGACCAGCTCGGTGGTGATGAGGCATATAATAGCCGCACTCTTTCTGCCGGTATTTATCGCGTATATATATTATCTCCCCCCTTTGCCATACTTTATGATGCTGCTGATAATTGCGTGCATGACCGCCCTGTGGGAATTTTATGCAATGTATAAGGTCCCTGCGAAGCTCTCTGTTCCCGGTGTAATATTGGGTGGTCTGCTGTTATATATTTCATGCAGTTACCCGGAATTGTTTTTAACGAGTATTTTTATCAGCCTTTTTATCCTGATGCTTATAAGGCTGTTTGCCGAAAAGACCCCCTCCGGTTGCATGACGGAAATAGGCCCGCTCGCTGCGGGGTTGTTCTATGTCGGGATCTTCCTAAGCTTCCAGTGGCTCCTGCGCTCAGGACCGCTGGGAATGGAATATATATTTATGCTTTATACCTGTGTCTGGCTCGCCGACGGCGGGGCCTTCTATATCGGCACGTATATGGGTAAACATAAACTGTATCCTTCAATCAGCCCCAATAAGACGTGGGAGGGCGCATACGGCAGCCTTATCGGAGGGGCGCTCGGAGCGCTAATAATCCGGATGATTTTTGATATGCCGCTTTCAATCGGGTCCGCCGTGGTTATCGGCGCAATAATTGGAGTGGCCGCGCTGGTAGGTGATCTGGTGGAATCCATGTTTAAGAGGGACGCCGGGGTCAAAGATTCGGGCGTTTTCATACCCGGCCACGGCGGGATGCTTGACAAGCTTGACGGCATGCTTGTTGCCGGTCCGGTCCTTTATCTGCTCGTGAGGTACATTTGAAAAGACTTTCTATTTTAGGCTCTACCGGCTCCATAGGACAGAATACACTTGAGGTGATTTCAAGGTACCGGGACAGGTTCAGCGTTAAGGCGCTTGCTGTCAGGAACAACGTGCGGATGCTGGAGGAGCAGATAAGGGAATTCAGGCCCGAAGTGGTGGCCGTGTACGATGAAGCTGCGGCCTCGGAGCTTAAGAAAATGAATCCCCCGGTTGAAATACTGCAAGGAGAGCAAGGGCTTATTGAGGCGGCGACCCTTGACGGCGTGGACATGGTGGTATCGGCCATCGTGGGTTCTCCCGGCCTGGTCCCGACATATGAAGCCATAAAGGCGGGAAAGGACATAGCCCTTGCAACAAAAGAGGCCCTCGTGATGGCAGGGCATTTAGTCATGCCGGAGGCGGCCAGAAGAGGGGTGAAAATACTCCCTGTCGACAGCGAGCACAGCGCTGTCTTTCAGTGTCTTGACGGCACGGACATGGAAGAGGTCGAAAAAATCATATTGACCGCATCAGGCGGCCCGTTCCGTAAAAAGAGCGTGCAGGAGCTCGGTAAGGTCACACCGGCAGAGGCGCTGAAGCATCCTAACTGGGACATGGGGAAGAAGATTTCGATTGACTCGGCAACACTGATGAATAAAGGACTTGAGGTGATGGAAGCATACTGGCTGTTTAATGTGCCGGTTGAGAAGATAGGCGTGATCCTTCACCCGCAGAGTATAATCCATTCAATGGTAAGGTTTATTGACGGCAGCGTGATTTCGCAGATGTCGGTGCCGGACATGAAAGGTCCCATAAGCTATGCCCTTTCTTATCCAGAGAGGTTTGGAAACGTCCTGCCGGCCCTCAACCTGGCTGAGATAGGGGAGCTTACATTCGAGGAGCCCGATATGGAGAGATATCCCTCTCTGGCCCTGACGTATAAGGCCCTGCGCGCAGGCGGGACCATGCCGTGCGTGCTGAACGCGGCGAATGAGATCGCGGTCGAGGCGTTCCTGGACGGAAAGATTTTATTTACGGACATATCCCGGATAGTATCGGACACGATGTCTGAACACACTGTCGCCAGGGGGGAGACCATTGAGGAAGTGATCAGCGTCTCCGAGTGGGCCAAACAGAGGGCAAAGGAGATCGTAGAGAATAATAATGGAAATTGAAAACGGAGAAAAATTAAGATGATGATTATATGGGCGGTAGTACTCTTTGGTATACTGATTTTCTTTCATGAACTGGGTCATTTCATTGTGGCCAAGCTCGTGGGAGTGAAGGTCCTGAAATTCTCTCTCGGGTTCGGACCGAAGATAATAGGGAAGAAGATCGGGGACACTGAATATCTGCTCTCGGCGATACCCCTGGGAGGGTATGTAAAGCCACTGGGCGAAGAAATCGGGGAAGAGATCGACGAGGCGGACAAGAAGAGGGCCTTTAATTACCAGCCTGCATGGAAGAGGGTGGCGATTGTAGTAGCGGGGCCTGTCTTTAACCTGGTCCTGGCCTTCCTGATCTTCACGGTATTTCTGGGAATGAAACTGCCTGTCGCAATACCCAACCTGGACAGCATTACGACCACGATCGAGAACGTGTCGGAAGGCTCGCCTGCCGGTGAAGCCGGACTAAAAGGCAATGACACTATCGTGTCCATTAACGGCTCTTCGGTCCATGACTGGAATGAGATGGCTGAAATGTTTTCAAAGAACCCGGGGAAGGAGCTGAAGCTCAGAGTAAAAAGAAATGAGGGCATTATAGATATCACTGTTACGCCAAAGCCCGAGACGGTCAAAAATGAGAAAGGTGAAGATGTCGTCATAGGCAGAATCGGGATATCAAAGAAGATGGATGCCAAGGTAATTCAGAGCGCCAGTATTCTGTCTGCGCCATTCAAGGGAATACAAGCGGTTTATGAGTGGTGCGCTCTTACGATAGAAGTTGTGGTCAGACTTTTCAGCGGGGGCTTGTCTGCAAAGCAGATAGGCGGGCCGATATTGATCGTGGACGCCGCTGCCAAGGCTGCCTCGGTAGGGGCGTTTACTTATTTCAATTTTATCGCGATCATAAGCATCAATCTCGCGGTCCTCAACCTGCTGCCTGTTCCGGTCCTTGACGGAGGGCACATAATGTTTCTTACAATTGAGGCCATTAGGCGCAAGCCCCTGAGTGAGAAGATCATGATAGCGGCGAACAAGGTCGGCATGGCGCTTTTATTACTCCTGATAACCTTTGTTTTTTATAATGACATTGTGAGGATTGTACTTCCGTGGGTGCGGAAGACCTTTAATCTGTGATGAGGTCATTCCCCGTCGGGCAACCATCATGACAAGGCCACCTTCAATAAAAAAACGTATATCTTCAGGCGGTGTTATATATCGCCCTGCAACGGGAGGGTCCGGCGACAATCCGGGAGCCCGCATAGAAGTGGCGATTGTGGCGGTGAGGGGCGGAAAGGCATGGTGCCTGCCCAAGGGCATTATCAATAAAGGAGAGGACCCGCCGACTGCCGCTTTAAGAGAGGTGAGGGAGGAGACAGGGCTTTCAGGCGAGATTGTCGATGAAATCGGGGTCATTTCTTACTGGTATTATCTGAAAGAAGAG
>JACRQA010000019.1 GCA_016222915.1 Nitrospirota bacterium
AAGGTCTTAAAGACCCGATACCTGCTGCGCGACGAACACGGCACTATTACCGAGACGCCGGAGGAATTGTTTCACCGCGTTGCAGGCGCCGTCGCGTCAACCGAAAAAATATACGGGGGAAACCCCGGGGAATGGGAAGCAAAATTTTACGATGCTATGAGCGGCCTTCTGTTCCTCCCGAATACTCCTACCCTAATTAACGCAGGCAAAGAGCAGGGACAGCTTGCCGCCTGTTTCGTCCTACCTGTCAATGATTCGATGAAGAGCATTTTTGATTCCCTGAAAAACGCGGCCCTCATACTCCAGAGCGGAGGCGGGACAGGCTTTTCCTTTTCAAGGCTGAGGCCGAGGACCGACATCGTCAGATCGACAGGGGGCATTGCCAGCGGGCCGGTCTCTTTCATGAGGATATACAACACGGCAACCGAGGTCATAAAACAGGGCGGCGCCAGGAGGGGCGCCAACATGGGCATATTGAGGGTCGACCATCCCGACGTCCTTGAATTCATCAAGATAAAGCGTCATGCATCGGAGCTGACAAATTTCAACATCTCTATTGCCGTCACGGATGAATTCATGGAGGCGCTGAAAAACGATGCGGAATACAAGCTCCGGAATCCAAGGAGCGGAGAGATAGCCGGGAGACTGAAGGCAAGGGAGGTCTTTGCCGAGATTGTGGAAAGCGCGTGGGAGACAGGTGACCCCGGCCTCGTATTTATCGACAGGATCAACAGGGACAACCCTACCCCTCATATTGGAGAAATTGAAAGCACAAACCCTTGCGGTGAGCAGCCGCTCCTGCCATTTGAGGCCTGCATACTCGGTTCGATTGATTTGTCGAAGGTGTTAATACAGAAAAAGACACCCCCCTTTAATTCCCCCCTTAGTAAGGGGGGACACAGGGGGGTCATAGCGCCTGCCGGAGAATTTATCTTCGATATCGATTGGGACCTTCTGGCTTATCTCGTTCAGCTGGGCGTCAGGTTCCTGGACAATGCCATTGATGCAAATAAGTACCCCATCCCCGAAATTGAAATGATGCACAAAGGTAACAGGAAGATAGGCCTAGGGGTCATGGGGTGGGCCGACATGCTCATCAAACTGGGAATCAGATATAATTCCCCCAGAGCATTTAAGCTTGCAAGAGAGGTCATAAGCTTTGTAAGGGAAAAGGCAAGGGACGCATCCGCGGGACTCGCAAGAGAGCGGGGAATGTTTCCGAACATCAAAGGCTCCATCTATGACACGCCTGAAATAATTTCAAAGGGTGGCCTTAGAAACGCCACGACTACGACTATCGCCCCGACAGGAACACTCTCAATAATTGCTGGGTGCTCAAGCGGTATCGAGCCGCTCTTTGCCATCGCGTATAAAAGGCGCGTCCTGGAAACCGAGCTCTACGAGACCCATCCGTATTTTCTTGAGACTGCACAACAGCGGGGCTTCTACAGCTCTGAGCTTATAAATAAGATCAGTCTGAAAGGGACCCTGAGGGGCATCAAAGAAATCCCGCCGGACGTAAAAAGGCTCTTTGTGACCGCTCACGATATTTCTCATGAAGATCATATTGAGATGCAAGCAGTCTTTCAGGAATTCACTGACAACGCAGTATCGAAAACAATCAACCTGAAACACAGGGCCACACGCGACGATGTCGCGCACTCTTTCATGCTCGCTTATGAAAAGGGCTGCAAAGGTATTACCGTCTTCAGGTATGGGTCGAAACCGGGGACTCTTGTTAAGCTTGATGAAGTGGATTAGGGGAAAAAGGGTACCCTACCCTCATTCTTTCCATCGCATCAAAGTGTCATTTTCGTACCTGAAGTACCTGCTGTCGGCAATCTGTTGAGCAGGTCGAAGCGACTCTTAGCGAAGACTAGTGTCGAGAATCCAGTTCCAGTTTTCTGCATTCACTATGTCACGCCTGCGAGCTTCCCTGCTTCCCCTCTGTATGTTATAATGAACCGGTCGTTCGGGGACGTGTACTGTAGATATAATAAACTTTTCTAAGTAAAGGGGACAGGCATGAACGAAATAATTCCAATTGAAGTAATTCAGCAAAAAATATTTCTGATCCGTGGACATAAGGTTATGCTTGATAAGGACCTTGCTGAACTCTATGGCGTTAAACCGATCAGATTAAGAGAGCAGGTTAAAAGAAATATACGACGTTTCCCGGAAGATTTTATGTTCCAGTTAAATGATCAGGAAATTGATATTATGGTATCGCAAAATGCGATACCTTCGAGGAAATACCTCGGCGGCCATAGACCTTATGTTTTTTCCGAACAAGGCGTTGCAATGCTGGCAACTGTTCTTAATAGCGAAACAGCCATACTTGCCAACATCGCAATTATGAGAGCGTTTGTAAAACTTAGACAACTCCTTTCGACACATAAAGAACTTGCTCATAAGTTAATTGAACTTGAAAGAAGAATAGAAAATCACGATGAAGAGATCCACACGATATTTGAGGCCATACGGCAATTGATGGCCCCGCCGGAGCCGAGCAAAAAGAAGATCGGGTTTCTGAGGGGATGAAAAAAGCGTGAGAGCTTGCAAGTGTGGCAGTGGGCTTTAAATGTAATAGCAATTAGTGCCGTCGTTTCCCGTACGTTTCTGAATAACGTAGACCTTACGTTCTCCCCACACGGACCGCTTGCTTTAACAGGCATAACGTATTATCATTAGTAAATTTTTATGGGACACATTTGGGGATGGGAGAACTTCAGCGGTTAGATTATATACTTAGATATTGGATCAACAAAAGTATCGGAATAATTGAATGGAGAAAAATAGAAATACAAAAAGATTAATTCTTTTATATACCCCGCTGTCTCTGCGGCGGTTCCTTATATATTCTCCTTTTGGAAAGGGGGGTAGGGGGATTTTTAAAGTTATCCCTCGCCTGATGATACCCCGTCCGCTTGCGGCGGGGAGTCTTCATTAAAATGCCTTGTGATAGAAACGGAATATAGCCGCAATACTTTGATGAGAAGGATATGAATGTTAATGAAATGTGTAGAATGAAATAATAAAGTATTGTCCATAAGTTGTACATAAGGGGGGGGGTAGAATGCAATTTTTAAGCTGGCTGCACTTTTCTGATTTACATTTCGGAATGGAACGACAAGAATGGTGGTGGCCAACATTTCGAGAGCAACTTTATAAGGATCTTTCCATATTGCATGATCAAGCAGGCCCTTGGGACATTGTTTTGCTCTCAGGCGACTTAACTCAAGCGGGCCACCAGAATGAATTTGAAAAGTTAAATTCGGCGTTAGACAGTCTTTGGGATCATTTTAGAAGCTTAGGCAGTACTCCTCAATTAATTTCTGTCCCTGGTAATCATGATCTTACGCGACCTCCATCAGATAGCCCAGTAGTTAAGGCGTTGCAACTTTGGGAGAAGGATGAAGATATCAGAAAACTTTTTTGGTCGTCTAATTCGAACGAATATAGAGAACTTATATGTAAGTGCTTTGAAAATTATTCAGCTTGGACCAAGAACTCGACTCTTCCTAAACCGCATATGAGCATATCTGGGTTCCTACCAGGATAGAGTAACCTCTATTGTGTGAAATTTAAAGTAGGGTAAAAAAAGGGCGCGCCTCCTATAAAATATTTTGTTACGGCAAATAACAAAAATCAAAAGGAGGAGCACCCATGGAAATCAAAATTAGCGTACCAGAAGCAG
>JACRQA010000020.1 GCA_016222915.1 Nitrospirota bacterium
AAAGCGGCAAGGGAAATGCTGCACCGAGTGGAGCTCCTTATAAAAGGTGAATCAAGGCGGGTGTGGGGGGGCACGTTCCATCATATCGGGAACATGATACTGCGCAGATACGGAGAAGCTATCGGCCTCAACTCCAACTTCACGATTCTTGACGGTGAGGACTCTAAAGACTTGATCGAATCCTGTGTGGCGGAGCTGAAATTGAGGGTGGACAAGATGTTTCCGAAAGGGAATGTCCTGATGGATGTAATGTGCCGTTCCGTGGGCACGGAAAGGGCGCTGCAGGATGTAATCGAAGAAAGCTATTCGCACCTCCTGATTTACAGTAATGAGATCGGACAGGTGGCCGGGAGGTATGACGCAAAAAAAAGGGCCATGAACCTCGTTGATTTTGATGACCTGCTGTTCCTGTGGAAAAAAATACTCATTGAAGCCCCCGCGGTCAAAGAAAAACTTTCACAGAGATTTCTCCATGTCCTGGTCGATGAATATCAGGACACGAACAGGATACAGGCGGACATCGTTGACCTGATGGCGTCGGGGCATAAGAACCTCATGGTTGTCGGTGATGACTCGCAGGCCATATACTCTTTCAGGGGCGCTTGCTTTGACAACATAATTGAGTTTCCGGAGAGGTACCCTGAGACAAAGATTTTCAAGCTCACGACAAACTACCGCAGCTCTGAAGAAATACTAAGGCTTGCAAACGAAAGCATTGCGTACAATAGAAGGCAGTTTCCCAAGGTTCTGAATTCCCTTAAAAGGACCGGCCCGCTGCCTGCGCTTATTCCTCTGAAGAACATGTCCCAGCAGGCGGAGTTTGTTTCGCAAAGGATACTTGATCTCGTGGATGAAGGCGTCCCGATGAAGGAGATCGCTGTCCTCTACCGCTCCCATTATCAGTCAATGGATTTGCAGATGGAGCTGACAAGAAGGAGAATCCCATATGAAATAAGGTCGGGATTGAGGTTCTTTGAGCAGGCCCACATCAAGGACATCATATCCTACCTGCGCGCCGTTCTAAATCCTATGGACGAGATTTCGTGGACAAGAATTTTAAAACTGACTCCGGGTGATATCGTGAAGGTCCTTCCCAAAAGAGGACTGGAAGGCTGGTCCTCTTTTAAAAACAGTGTGTCCGGTTTGGAAGAAGAGTCTGTCATGAGCAATCCTTCAGACACGATAATGCAGCTCCTGGCAAACGGCTACGACGATTATCTTAAACGCAGCTTTGAAAATTACGCGGAGAGAAGAGAAGACATTGAACAGCTTTCGAATTATTCAAACAGCTTTAAATCTACAAGCGAATTTCTGAGCGACCTGGCCCTTCTGACAAATGTCCAGGCTGAAGACATTGTCGAACCGGATGAAGAGGGGGAAGCAATCGTCCTTTCCACCATCCACAGGGCAAAGGGCCTTGAGTGGTCGCGTGTGTTTATCATCGGGCTGACCGACGGGAGTTTCCCTTCAGCGCGGTCTATGGGCGAAACGGAAAGCGAGGAAGAAGAGAGAAGGGTCTTTTATGTCGCGCTTACCAGGGCCAAGGACGAGCTTTATCTCTGTTATCCCATAATGGACAACAGATGGTATGACGGATCAATAGTGAAACGGCCGTCTCTTTTCATACAGGAGCTGCCGGAGAATGCTTATGAGAAATGGGAGATAGAGGATTAGACCTGATAAATAAAAATTCGCCATGATTAGGTTATAATTGTAAGTCAAAAATCAAATTTGAATTAAATCCGGCAAAGCCGAATAGCCAGGGACTGCAGATAAATGGAGAAAGCAAGCATATTAATTGTAGAGGACAACGCTATTATCGCCAAAGACCTGCAGTGGCAACTCGAAGACCTGGGATATCTCGTACCGTTTATCGCCGCTACAGGGAGTGACGCCATCCGCAGGGTAAGGGAAAACAAGATCGATCTGGTATTGATGGATATCATGCTGGAGGGGCAGATGGACGGGATTGAGACTGCCGATGAGATGCGCACAAAATACAGGGTCCCTGTGGTATATCTTACAGCTTATGCAGATGACGAAATGTTGAAGCGCGCAAAAAAGACCGAGCCTTACGGATATCTGCTCAAACCCGTTTCCAATATCGAGATGCGGAGCGCCATTGAGATGGCAATCTATAAATATAATATGGAGACAAAATTACGGGAGAGCGAGGAGAAGTATTCGCTGCTCGTGGAGACGGCAAAGGAAGGGGTCTTTATCATTAAGGATGGGGTCTATAAATATGCCAACAGGGCCATGACGGACATTGTAGGGTATGCTGTTGAAGAACTGCTGGGCATGAACATCCTGGATACGGTAGCGCCTGAATTCAGGCCCATGATTGCCGAAAAATATAAGGCCCGAATGGACGGCAGGCATGTTGCCTCTACCTATGAATTCAAAGCGCTTTGCAAGAGGGGCCAGACAAAGGACGTGGAATTGTCCGCGGGTCTTATTCAATATAAAGGCGAGCCGGCTTTTATGGGCATAGTCCGCGACATTACCGAGCGCAAGATTGTTGAAGAGGAGTTGAAGAAACACCGGGAACAACTCGCCGGGCTTGTGGAAGAGCGTACTTTTGAGTTGAAGGCGATCAATGAGCTCCTGCGGGAAGAGATTGCCGAGCGCAAGGTACTGGAAAAGGCGATCCTTGAGACTGAAGAGCGCGAATTGCAGCGTATCGCGTTCGAATTGCACGACGGCCTGGGACAGCTACTTGCAGGGCTGTCGTTAAAAAGTCAAAGCCTGGAAGATATATTGAAGGAAAACTCCATGCCGGAGGCCGAGCTCGCCTCACGGATCACTTTCCTCATTGATAAGGCGAAAGGGCATTTAAGGCTATTGATGCAGGGGAGTCTGCCTATGGAAAGCGACCAGAACAATATTGTTTTATCTCTGGAAGAGCTCGCGTCCAGGACAACGAGGAATTTTAACGTGCCCTGTTTTTTTAAATGCAGCGGTCCTGTGGCCATACAGACTAAAGCGGCTGTTATCCACATGTATCGAATTGCCCAGGAAGCTGTCAGTAATGCGCTGAGGCACGGCAGTCCGGGTCACATTGAAATCCACCTGTCACGGGAAAAAGATGCTGTCATATTGACAGTCAAAGATAACGGATCGGGCATCCCTGATATGCATAAGAAGAAGAGCGGGTTGGGGTTGAAGATCATGAATTACAGGGCAAACATGATCAATGCATCGCTTGATGTCAGATCGGAAATCAACAGAGGGACAAGTATAAGCTGTACTTTTACCGACATGAACGATATGGAATAAAAATACGGACGGAGATACCCCTGTAAGAGATGCCGGTGGGCCGGTCCTGACCGGGGAAATAATAAAAAGGCGGTGAATATATCATGACCACTTCCCAAGCAGTAATCAAAACAGAGAAGCGCAGAGTTTTTATTGTTGACGACCACCCCATCACGCGCGAGGGCATGACGGAGATTGTCAACCGGGAAAAAGACATTACGGTTTGTTGTGAGGCCGGGAATGTCCTGCAGACAATGCAGTCCCTCACAACCTGCAGGCCCGACATAGTGATTGTTGACCTTACCCTTGAAAAAAGCAACGGTCTGAGACTCATAGAGAACATCTCTTATTCGTATCCGGGGCTTCCGGTCCTGGTATATTCAATGCATGATGAAGCTTTGTATGCTGAGCGTTGTTTTAAAGCAGGGGCCAGAGGGTATATCATGAAGCAGGAACCGTCCAGGAAATTCCTGTCGGCATTAAGGACCGTCCTGAACGGTGAAGTATACATAAGCGACAGGTTGTCTGAAAAGTTAATAAATAAACTCATTGAAAGAAAAAAAGACCATCCTGCATCTTCCATAGAACTTCTCGGCAATCGTGAGCTTGAAGTCTATCAACTTGTCGGCCAGGGGCTTAAGAAACGCGACATAGCCGAGAACCTGAACATTAGTCTCAAAACCGTTGAAAATCATATAGAACATATTAAGAAGAAGATGAAATTCAAGGACTTTCACGAACTGCTGAGACACGCATTTCAAGCAACCGCCCATTGTCCTGAATAATACCGGACTGAATAATTTTTCTTACGTCGCTTAGGGTTAATGGTCTGCTCATCGGCCTGCAACTCTTTTCCAGGATAGGAAATTGACCTATTAAGATTCTTTGCGCCTGTCCGATAAGATTGCTGGGCAGGACAAAATAAGGAGGAGAAAATGAGCAAATTAAACTGTTGGGAAGTGAAAAAATGCGGCAGAGAAGCCGGTGGTGTAAAGACAGGAGAGCTTGGTGTTTGTCCTGCAGCTCTCGACACATCGTCCAATGGGGCGAACAGCGGGAAAAACGGCGGACGTATATGCTGGGCAGTTGCCGGGACCTTTTGCGGAGGGAAAGTCCAGGGGGATTTTGCCCAGAAACAGGTTTCCTGTATGGCATGCGAGGTCTTCAAGAAGATCAAGCATGAAGAAGGGGCGGAAAGCTTCATGTTGATGAAATCCGGCCAGGCTTACCATGCAAACCGGTAACTAGTCCGTATTTAAGTCAGACCATCGCTCTCTGATTAAATTCAGCAAATCATCTTTATATTGTGAATATGTAAGTGTGCGCCGGGATGAAGAAGCTGAAAATCAGGGAGTCTTTTTTTGTACCTGAAGGCCTGACGTTTGCAGGCCGGGTGGGGCGTTGTAACTAAATTAACATAGCCACCTTCATCTGTGCATTAAGCCAGTCTCAGTCAATACCAAAGAAATCTTAAACACCCGTCAAAATTACCGGCAATAATATTTACAGGTGACTGTCATATTGCTGACAACCTATCGTGTGACCTTTCCATAACACCCGGTTATTCAAAGATTTTAGTAGTGGCATTCATTTTGCAATCAATATCTTCAAATTAAAAAAAGATAAATTGACCAACATGAGTAAAAGGGAATGATCACACAAACAATTAGCAAACCTGTTGATATCCTGCTTGTCGACGACAACCCGGTCGATGTCCGGATGTTCAGGGACAACCTGGCCGAAGTATGGGCTAACCAGTTCCTCCTGACACGCGCAGCTTATCTTGACGAGGCGCTGCGCCGTCTTGATGAAAAACATTATGACGCAGTCGTGCTTGATCTTACTCTGCCGGACAGCCGGGGGATAAGCACGCTCAACAGCGTGCGCATGCATTCTCCTCAAGTGCCGGTCGTGTTACTTACTACCGTCAATGATGAAGATATCGCTGTCACTGCCTTGCAAAACGGGGCGCAGGACTATCTTATTAAAGGTCAGGTGGACGGGAGCATGCTCAGCCGGTCCATCCGCTATGCCATTGAACGTCATCAGGCCGGAGAGAGGGAAAACAAAATGGCCTATCTCGATGCGCTTACCGGCCTGCCGAACCGCAGGCTTTTTTTCGACCGTTTGAACCAATCGATCTCCCGCGCACAGCGTTATGATGAAAAAATGGCGCTGCTGTTTGTTGATCTTGATGGGTTCAAATCTGTCAACGATTCCCTGGGGCACGATATGGGGGACCTGCTTCTGCAGGAAGCCGCGAGAAGGCTGGAGGGCTGCCTCCGCAAGTCAGATACGGTGGCCCGAATAGGAGGCGATGAATTTACCTGTATCCTGCCGCATATTGAAAGGGCGGCAGACATCAATGTGGTAGCGCACAAAATTATAAATGCCTTAAACCGGCCTTTTGATTTAAAAGGCCGCAAGATACAAATTTCAGGAAGCATCGGCGCAAGCCTTTTCCCGGACGATTCAATCGATTTTGAAGGACTGATAAGCAATGCAGACGCGGCCATGTATCATGCGAAAAAACAGGGCAAAAATAATTTTCAATTCTATGTCGACGCCCTGAAGTAAGCCTTCGGCTTTATGTTGCCGGCGCTCTTCTGCAAAGGTATGGGTTTTTTCGTACATCCCCTTCCTACGTAACAAGGATTAATAATTTTTTTATATGCTAATCTAATATAGTTTCTTATTAAAACGATGCGGGACCAGGAGACAAGATGATATTCAGGATAATTGAAAAGACGGAGCTGAAAGAACTTGTCGATGTCATGGCGGTAAACAGGATAATCGGTCCTGTCCAAAAGGGGACCGGACTCGATGGGAAGCCTTTATACGCCTTTGGACCTGTTGCGGACTTCAACGACCTGAAGCTTGATTACACTACGACGGCCCGTCCTGCGAAACGCTACTTTCTCCCTTCCCATGAAACGCTCTGCAACTTCAAGATCCATGAGAACGGCTGGGAGAAGTCGGTTGATTTCAATATCCATGAACCCCATGTATTCTTCGGGCTTCACGCCTGTGATATAAATGCCCTGCACAAGCTGGACAAGGTCCTTTTGAAAAGCAGTTTCCCCACGCCCTATTATGCCGCCAAACGCATGAACATGTTTATCATAGGGATTGAATGCAAGCCACAGCCCTTCTGTTTCTGCCGCTCCATGGGCACGGACTCGGCCCTTCACGGCTTTGATATGTTCCTGACCGATCTCGGGGACAAATACTTTGTCGAGGTGCAGTCTGCTGCGGCCTTTAATTTTCTCAAGAATATTAATACGAGTGACCCGAAGGAAAAAGACCACGCGAGGTACATGGAGGTCGTTGCAGAGAAGAACAGGAAGTTTACCGCCACAGTAGATACAACCGACCTGGCGAAGATATTGGACATGGAATTCCAGTCCGACGTGTGGAAATACTGGGGTGATAAATGCCTGTCATGCGGCACATGCGCCAGTGTGTGCCCCACATGTTATTGCTATGGAGTTGAAGAGTCGGTCGATATCGACCTCAAAGGGGCCGTAAAGAAGAAGCATCTCTATTCATGCAATCTTATTGACTTTGCCGAGGTGGCGGGCGGCCATAACTTTAGGCCCGAAAGCCACACTCGCTTAAAATACCGTTACTATCATAAACACAGGGGCTTTGCTGAAGAGTTTGAAGAGTCCCTCTGTGTCGGCTGCGGCAGGTGCAGCGAGGCCTGCCTTGCAAAGATCAAAGTGCCCGAAGTGATAGCGAGCATCAGAAGCGGGGTGAAACCTCGTGGGAGATAATGACGGAATGGACAACAAATTAGAGTTTGTCGACGTCCTCAGGGATGTCCCCGGGACCCAGCGGAAGTCCGACATGGGGAGTTTTGAATACAGCCACAAGGCTGAGATCACCAATGTCTATCCCCTTACGGCAAATGAAAAACTCTACCAGATACAGATAATCGATCCGGAGATGCGCAAGCGTTTTACTTTCAGGCCGGGACAGTTCGTGATGCTTGAGGTCCCGGGAGTTGGGGAAGCGCCTTTTTCCATTTCGTCATCGCCGGTCCGCCACGGAGACATCGAGCTCTGCATCCGCAACGTGGGAAATATGACCAACTTTCTTTCAAGGGTCGGACGGGGCGTACAGGTCGGGATAACCGGGCCGTTCGGCACGAGTTTCCCAGTGGAAGAGATGATGGGACAGAATATATTCCTGATCGCAGGCGGGCTCGGGATCGCGCCCCTCAGGTCGCCGATACTGTCAGTGCTTGAAAACCGGAGCAGGTACGCCAACGTCGATATCATCTATGGCGCAAGACAACCCTCCGAGCTTCTGTTCACCTACCAGTACGAAATGTGGCGCAAGTTTGATATAGGCCTCGATATCATCGTTGAAAGGCCCGACAAAGAATGGAAGGGGCCGGTAGGTCTCACCACCCATATACTAAAAGAAAAGATCGCAAACCCCGCTATATCTTTAAGCAAAGATACATATGCAATTGTCTGCGGTCCGCCTGTCATGTTCAAGTTTGTCTGCAATATGCTTATGGAAGCGGGCATACCCATGCAGAAGATGTTCGTTTCTTTAGAGCGGCGTATGCATTGCGGCCGGGGCAAATGCTGCCGTTGCAACGTCGGCTCGACATATACATGCCTGAAGGGACCGGTATTCGACTATTGGTCGGTCATGAACCTTAAGGAGGCCATTTAAGATGCCTGTAGAAAAATATCTCGGGGTCCCCCTGCACAGGCCGAAGGTCGCGTTTTTTGAATTCACCGCCTGCGAGGGGTGCCAGCTCCAGATTCTGAATAATGAGGCGACGCTCCTGGATTTCCTGTCACTGGTTGAAGTGGTGTCTTTCCGTGAGGCCATGAAAGAGAGCACCGGTGATTATGAAATAGCCTTTATCGAAGGCAGCATTACCCGCGCAGATGAGGTAAAAAGATTAAAAGATATCCGTAAAAAGGCAAAGGTCCTTGTGGCCATGGGAAGCTGCGCCTGCTTTGGAGGCGTGAACCAGTTGAAGAACCGCTTCAACAATCCCAAGTGGGTCAAAGATCAGGTGTACGGGAAGTTCCCTGTTGAGTCGGAAGAGGCAAGGCCGATTGAGGACGTTGTGACCGTAGACTTAAAGATATACGGATGCCCTATAAAAAAAGAAGAAGTCGAAAAGGTTGTCACAAACCTTGTGCTCGGCAAGTCGGTCAACCATCCGAAATACCCGGTATGCATGGAGTGCATGGCCAATGAAAATATCTGCCTGTATAAGCTGGGCGAGCCCTGTCTCGGGCCGGTGACACGCGACGCGTGGTGTCCGGGGAACCGGTGCGGATGCTGGGGTTGCCGTGGGCCGGCAGACGCCGCAAATGTAGAGCAGATCATCAGCATTATGAAGGAGCACAACTTTTCACCCGACACGATCATTGACAGGCTTGAGTGTTTCGGGGGATTCAGAGAATTTGCCGAGGAGTTGAAAAGGAAAACGGTAAAGGCAAAGACCAAAAAGAAGAGAGCAGGCAAATGAAAATTTCATGTAACGTAAATGTTCATCACTTAAGCCGGGTAGAAGGCCACGGCAACATACATATAAAAATAAAAGGCGGCCGCGTCATGGAAGCACAGTGGGAGGTTGTTGAGACTCCGCGTTTCTTTGAGGCCATGCTTGTTGGCAAAAAATGGGACAACGCGCCCTGGATCTGCGGCAGGATCTGCGGCATATGCTCTATCGGGCATACCCTTGCGAGTATCCGGGCCGTTGAGAACGCCTTTGGCATTGTGCCTTCGGAGCAGACCCGGAAACTGAGGCTGCTCCTCAAGCATATGGAGACCCTTCAGAGTCATGTCCTTCACCTGTATTTTCTTGCAGCCCCGGATTTTCTCAATACAGGGAGTGTGTTCCCCCTTATCAAATCCCATCCCGATGTTGTTGCCAGGGCGGCAAGGATTAAGCTTATTGCAAACGATGCCTGC
The DNA here is from genome assembly GCA_016222915.1 of Nitrospirota bacterium. GTDB lineage: Bacteria > Nitrospirota > Thermodesulfovibrionia > UBA6902 > UBA6902 > UBA6902. The sequence goes on from JACRQA010000020.1 coordinate 9,208, forward strand.
GACATCATCGGAGGACGCAGGATGCATCCTACCCGTACCGTGGTCGGCGGCTTTACCATGCTGCCTGACAAGTGCATGCTTGAAGCGCTGAAGAGGCGGCTTGAGGACGCGCGGTCCGACTTATATCTTACCGCTGAGCTTTTCAGGTCATTCCCTGTTCCTGATTTTGTGCGGGAGACAGAGTTTGTGTCGCTGAGGGGTAACGGCGACTATCCGTTTATCGGAGGCGATCTTGTCTCCACTGACGGCGTTCGCATGAAGGAACATGATTATAAGAAGATGACAAACGAATATACCGTAGACCAGTCAACAGCCAAATGGGCGCGTCTTTCAAGGGAATCATTTGCCGTGGGCGCCCTTGCGAGGCTGAACAATAATTTTGCGTTCCTCAATCCCGCGGCCAGAGAGCTTTCCGAGAGCTTCGGGCTGCGTCCCGTGAACCATAATCCCTTCATGAACAATATCGCACAGCTTGTGGAATGCGTGCATGTCACTCTTGATTCCATAAACATGATCAGTGAGCTACTGGACAATGAGTGGGACGAACCGAGGCAGCCCGTGAAACACAAAAAGGGCAAAGGTGTCGCAGCCGTAGAGGTCCCGAGGGGGATTCTGTATCACTGCTACGAATTTGACCGGGCCGGAAAGATCGTAAGGTCCGACTGCGTGATCCCCACCGGCCAGAACCACGCCAATATCCAGCATGACCTCATGGAGCTGGCGGCCCAGTCCGCATCAATGGGAAGGAAGGACACCGAGATTGAACTGCTCGCCGAAATGCTTGTCCGCTCCTATGACCCGTGCATCTCCTGCTCCGTGCATTAATCTCCTGTTTAGACTTTTCCTCCTCTTGACATCTTCTTTTATATATGGGTAATATCTTAGCCATTCTATTATGGTATTAATCAGGATATAGAAATGAAGGCCATCCTTTTAAAGATTGCAGGTAAAACGCCGATAAGAACTCATCCTTAAATGTGAGGAGGAGAAATATAATGTCAGAGTCAACACGCAACAGCAAGAGCGCCCTGGTAGACAAGAGAATCGAAGACTTCTGTCAGCGCTCGGCAACGCTGCTGGAAAGCATCCATGCCAAATACGGCTGCGCTGAAAAAGGGATCCCACCAAAGAAAGCCAAAAGAAGAAAAGAGAGAGAAATAAAAATAGAGGAGATCGAAGAAGTTATCGAAGAATTCCCTGAAGATGAATAAAATATAGTTGTCTTATATTGCCGGATTCCGAAGGGGCGCTGAAGTCCTCCTGCCGAAAATGCCTTATGACCTTGTCTCAGTCAAGCGTAAGGAGAGTCCATTCAAGGTCATGTGTCAATTGCAGGTATAAGTTTTCCGGACGGTTAAGCAGGTCCGGGTTTTCCTCAAATAGTTCCAGTTCTTCCGTTGTCAGGGTCTTGGAGAAAGCTATTGGTTTATTATTGTCTTCAGGGGATTGAGCATAAATCAATTTATTCCCTTTGAACGCAATGAAATCTTTTTTGCTGATGCGGACCAGATTATTTTCTTTCATCATAGCATATCCCGGAATCTAGACAATCTTCTCCCCCTGGTAAAGGTAAGTAATGCAAGCGGCATGCCGGGTTACAGCCCATAGAGATTGCCCTTTTAAAAACAGGAAGTTATATGATGTTGACGAAAGATTTTTTGGGGCGTTTAGAAAATACCAGGTCAAATTACCGTTTCCAATAGGGCATTTGACCGATTACAACTTATTTATCTTCCCCTGGGAATTCGTTAAAGCCATGAGCTATCGCACCTTGACAGTGAACGTTCGTTCACCTATAATATAGTCATGCAAAAAGAACAGAGAGAAGAGAAGCTGAAATCCAGGGTCACGGAGATATCGCGGTTCTACTATCAGAAAGGCAGGATGCCGAGCTTTGCCGAGATCGGGGAGATGCTGGGGCTGAAGTCTAAAAACGCGGTCTTCAAGCTGGTAAGAAAGCTTGAGGAGTTGAAGGTGCTTGAACGGGACGAGAAGGGCAGGCTTACGCCGGGGTCTATAAAATTCCCGGTAAGAATGCTCGGCACCGTTGAGGCCGGGTTCCCCAGTCCTGCTGAAGAAGAACTCGCGGACACCATGTCCCTTGATGACCTTCTTATACAGAATCACGAGGCCACTTTTCTGCTCAGGGTGTCCGGCGACTCCATGATAGAGGCCGGGATAATGCCTGGAGATATGGTGATTGTAAACAAAGGGCAGACACCTAAAAGCGGCGATATAGTTATTGCGGAAGTCGACGGGGAGTGGACCATGAAGTATCTGCGGAAAAGGGGAGACGTGGTGGCTCTTATTCCTGCAAATGCCAAATATAAACCTATTAAACCCAAAAATGAACTCAAGATCGCCGGGGTAGTGACGGCGGTGGTGAGGAAGTATAAGTAAACGCAATGGACAACCAGCCATTGACCATACACTCCTGGCCCCAGGCCATCCTTCATATAGACGCCGACGCATTTTTTGCATCCTGCGAGCAGGCAATCCATCCTGAGCTCAGGGGCAAGCCTGTAATAACAGGCAAGGAGCGCGGGATCGTGGCTGCCGCAAGTTATGAGGCAAAGGCCAGGGGTGTCAAAAGAGGGATGGGATATATTGATGTAAAGAAGGTCTGCCCTGATGCGATTATCGTCCCTTCGGATTACGAAACCTATAGCCTGTTCTCTGTCCGCATGTTTGAAATACTCAGACGCTTTTCCCCGGATGTCGAGGAGTACTCTATAGATGAGGCATTTGTTGACCTGACGGGATTGAGGCGGAGCTTTCACTGTTCTTACGGCGAGATCGGGGCGCAGATCCAAAAAACAGTTGAAAAGGAACTCGGCATTACCGTCTCTGTTGGAGTAAGCCTCTCAAAGGTCCTTGCAAAGGTAGGGTCAAAACACGATAAGCCCCACGGCCTCACCATAATTCCCGGCAAAGATATACATCTCTATCTTGAGAAACTCCCTGTAGATAAAATCTGGGGGATCGGGGCCAATACATCCGCGTTCCTCAATAAGCTTGGTATAAGGACCGCCCTGGAATTTGCAAGGAGAGATGAAGGGTTTATAAAAAAATACCTCTCCAAACCTTACCAGGAGATATGGTGCGAGCTCAACGGGATGAGCGTCTACCCTGTTGTGACCGAATCAAAGGACGGCTACCAGTCCATAAGCAAGACAAAGACCTTTACCCCTCCGTCCAATGACAGGACATTTGTCTTTGCCCAGCTTTCCAAAAACCTGGAAAATGCCTGCATAAAGGCGAGACGCCACAAGCTTGCGGCGACAAGGCTCATTATCTTTCTCAGAAAAAAAGATTTCAGGGACATCGGTGTCGAGCTTAAATTGAGCCGTCCCACTGCCTATCCCGCCGAACTGTTTGAAGCATTGAAGGAGGGGTTTGACCAGGTTTACCAATCTGCCATTCCTTACCGTCTGACAGGCGTTGTCCTCTCAGGCCTGATGCCTGAGGACCGGGTGCAGTTCACCCTTTTTGACGATACGGCCAGGATAGAGAAAATGGCGAAGATTTACCACTCTGTAGATGATTTATCAACACGCTTCGGAAAGCATACCATCCAGCATGCCTCAAGCCTGCCTGCGAAATTACAGGGACAGCATGAAGGACAAAGAGGGGACATACCTGTGAGAAGGACGGACCTGTTTAAGGGCGAAAACAGGAGGCAGAGACTGGGGCTGCCGATGCTGCATATGAAGGTTTGACCGCACTGTCCTCCCCACATTCATACTTTAAGGCAACTGTAAGAACTTGTTAATATCGCAAAGTAAGAACGCCGGCAGCAACACCTTGTATTGCCGGTTTTAAAGGGCCAGAGAATAAGTGCCGATATGTTAACCGTAGCACCCGATGCGTTAAGGCTTATGCTGCTTTAATTCATTCGCGAATATGATTGCTTTCATATCATTTCATTCAGGCCCTGGAGGAAAGACAATATGTTTTTCAGTAAGTTAAAGATTACACATAAAGTTACGGCCATTATCATGACCGGGATCATAATATCCGTTTCTTTTGCCTTTCTGAATATGGTGATGGGAAACAGACAGATAGATACACTCGAAAATATTTATAACGGAAACGTTGCCCCATTGGACAATCTGAGAAAAATACAATTGAGCTTCAGAGAGATCGAATTCTACATGGTCGGCGTCAAATCCGATGTTGTGGCGCCTGTAGGGGCGGGAAAACATCTCGATAAGCAGTTGAAGGACATAGAAGCCCTATGGAGCGAGACCAGGGAAACCTTATCGGATGCTGAATCAAAGGAAAGTTTCGAAAAAGGGTTTACGGGTTTTAAGGGAATCGCACAAAAATTGTTGCCAATATATATGAATGGAGAAGTAGAGAAAGTTGAGGGCATTTATGACGAGTGGCTGGACTACAAGCCTCTTATATTCAAGAATATAGACAAATTGTCTGAAGACCGGAAAACAGCGGTAAAGGATTACTACGAAGGAAGCAAGGGGCTTATTATAAAAATAAATAAGATCGTTGTAGCTGTATCCATAGTTGTCCTTTTCGCTTTTGTCGCCATCGCGGTATTTACCGTCCGTTCAATAAAAAAACCTATCAATATTATTGTTGACGCAGCCGAGCAGGTTGCCGGCGGTGATCTTTCGCGGTCCATCCATATCGATAGTGAAGATGAGATGGGAAGCATGGCCGCGAGATTAAACGGTATGATCGAGAATTTGAGGGACGCCTTCCGAAAGATAGTTGTTTCTGTAAAAGACATGTCCGTTGACACGGAAGGTCTTACAGCCATGTCAAAACAGCTTCTTGAAGGGGCGGAAGAGCAGCACAGGCAGGGGGAACAGGTAGCAGTGGCAGCAACGGAGATGTCGCAGACAATCATGGATGTTGCCCGGAACATGTCCGAAGCAACTGATGCAACAAAGGAGTCCTTTGAAACAGCAGCGGCAGGGAAAGAAGTTGTATCCGAGGCAGTTAAGAGCATAGGTCAGCTTGCCGGCAGTGTGGGCGAGGCATCCAGGACCGTAGATGGCCTTGGCAAACATCTGGATGAGATCGATGTCATTGTATCGGTAATTCAGGACATTGCCGATCAGACAAACCTTCTCGCGCTGAATGCCGCCATAGAGGCTGCCAGGTCGGGTGAACACGGCAGGGGCTTCGCTGTTGTAGCTGATGAAGTCAGGAAGCTCGCTGAAAGGACGGCAAAGGCAACAGATGAGATAGCATCTAAAATAAACGCAATACAAACAGAGAGCAGGGCATCCACTTTAATCATGGAGAAAGGCACCAGACTCGTAGAGGAGTCGGTCGCCAAAGCAGAAAAGGCGGGAGAAGCGCTCCAGAAGATAGTAATAAGTTCAGATAAAGTCATGGACATAGTCCAGAGAGTTGCGGCAGCTACAGAGGAGCAGTCTTCAGCAGCGGAAGAGGTCAGCCAGACCATGGAACATATATCCTCGATAATCAATAAGCACTGCAACTTGGCGAGGGATGTAGAAAAATCGGCTTCAAATCTGGCGGCCCTCGCCCAGGGGATCATAGGACAGACCGGGTATTTCAGAACAGAAACCGGCGACCCATCAGTTAAACAAAGATATGAAAGCTCCAGGAGTAAAGAGATACGTTCCAATAGTGCATGCATATAATAGATTTAAGATTTCAGCTTTGTTGCCGTTATAAGTGGTATTAGTGACTTGAGAGGAGGTAACAGCCAATATGCCTGTGAAAAGATTTGGCTATACCTATTTAAATTATTTATTCAATGAGGGGCTAGTATGAAAAAAAATATGGGTAAAATTATGGGCGGCGGCATTATGTCGAGAATAAAGATCAGGGACAAGATCCTTTTCCTGGCGCTTGTTGGGATTGCTGTCCTTATTTTCTTTTCTACCTGTGCGGTCTTGTTCGGCAAAAATCAGAGAGCCGCGCTTGAAGTCATGTGTACAAAAAATGTTGTGCCCCTTGATAGGCTCAGGAAGATACAGCTTATATTCAGGGAGACGGAATTCAGAATGGCCGGGGTCATGACAGACATGATTGACGGGACCGCGGCGGTAAACCATCTGAAGTCGTCATTAAAGGAAGT
>JACRQA010000033.1 GCA_016222915.1 Nitrospirota bacterium
GCAATGTCGGGAGAGACGGACAAGCTTATAGGCTTTGCCCATGAAATTACTGAAAGGCCGGATGAAAGGGAAATGGACCTTCTGCTTTCCTCCGGTGAAAGAATCACAAGCGCGCTTACTGCCATTGCGATTCAGAAACTGGGCCATGGCTCCATGAGTTTCACAGGCAGACAGGTCGGGATCAGGACCGACAGTTCTCACACCAAGGCATTGATTGAAAGCATAGAGGCAGGCCGGCTTACCGATGCCCTGGAACAGGACAAGGTCCCGGTTGTCGCCGGATTCCAGGGGATTGACGAGTTCTCCGACGTTACGACGCTCGGCAGGGGCGGATCGGACACCACAGCGGTCGCGATTGCGGCGGCCCTGCATGCTGACCTCTGTGAAATTTACACTGATGTGGAAGGAGTATACACTGCGGACCCCAGGATAGTCCCTGAGGCCAGAAAAATGGAGCGGGTATCTTATGATGAAATGCTGGAGATGGCCAGCCTTGGCGCAAAGGTCCTTCACGGTCGCTCTGTTGAGTTCGCAAAAAAATATGATGTTCCTCTTGTGGTCAGATCGAGTTTCAATCAGGCGCCGGGAACACTTGTTACTAAGGAGGATGAAGGTATGGAAAAAGTCGTCATAACGGGTATTACTCATGATAAAAACCAGACGAGGATAACCCTGAAGGGAGCTCCTGACAGGCCCGGCATCGCGGCCAGGATATTCAATGCCATTGCAAAGGCGAATATAAATGTCGATATGATCGTCCAGAATGTAAGCAGTGCGGACAATGCCACGGACCTCTCTTTCACTGTTTCAAAGGCTGAAGCGGACAGGGCCTTTGAGCTTACACAGAAGATAGCCGAAGAACTAGGGACCAAAGGCGCGAGCATTAATAAAGAGGTGGCAAAGGTTTCGATTGTCGGCGTAGGCATGCAGTCTCATTTCGGCGTTGCCGCACAGATGTTTGAGACCCTTTCAAAAGAGGGCATTAACATCAAGATGATAAGCACGTCCGAGATCAAGATATCCTGTATCATTGATGTAAAGCAAATGGAAGCGGCAGTGAAGGCGCTCCATGATTCGTTTAATCTTGCTAAGGGATAGCTGCAACGATTAATGTGTTGGATTAATTGATGATGAAAGCTGAACAATGAAATTACAATGTCCAAATTCCAAATATCAAATAAATTCCAATGACCAATATCAAAAAGTTTGTAATTTGATTATTGGTTATTATTTGTAATTTGGTGCTTGTTATTTGGAAGTTATAGGAAGAAAGTTCAACTATATGCGTAAGATCGAAATCTACGATACCACCCTCCGTGACGGGGCCCAGTCCGAGGACGTCTCATTTTCTGTTGAGGACAAGCTGCGGATACTGGCCAAGCTCGATGAGTTCGGCATTCATTATATTGAAGGCGGATGGCCGGGCGCTAATCCCCGGGACGCAGAGTTCTTTAAGCAGGCACAGAAATACAAGCTGAAGAATTCCAGGCTGGCCGCATTCGGCGCAACCCACAGGGCGTCAATTACCGTCAGCAAAGATCCAAGCATTAAGGCGATCCTTGCGGCAAAGACCCCTGTTGTTACAATCTTCGGCAAGACGTGGGATTTTCATGTGAGAGAAGCCTTGAGGGTATCGCTTCAGAGGAACCTGGACCTGATTTATGACACGGTGACCTATCTGAAAAAGAAAACGCCCCAGGTATTTTTCGATGCAGAACACTTCTTTGACGGATACAAAGCCAATCCTGAATACGCATTAAAGGCGCTTGAGGCCGCTGCTTCCGCAGGGGCGGATTGTCTTGTTTTGTGTGACACGAACGGAGGGGTACTGCCCGGTGACGTCGGCAAAATTGTCAGTGAGGTGGTCGGAAGGTTTCAGACGCCGGTCGGCATGCATGCTCATAATGACTCTGAATGTGCGGTTGCAAACTCTATTGTGGCAGTTGAAAACGGCGCGTCACAGGTCCAGGGGACCATCAACGGATTAGGCGAGCGATGCGGGAATGCCAACCTGATTTCAGTTGTCCCGGCCCTGCAGTTAAAGCTTAAGCACAGATGTATAACTGATGATAATTTAAAAAAACTGAAGGGTGTATCCCGGTATATCACCGAGATATCCAATCTCAGGCATTTCAAGAGACAACCCTTTGTCGGAGACAGCGCCTTTGCTCATAAGGCAGGCATTCATGTAAGCGCGGTCCTTCGGCATCCTGAAACATATGAGCATATCAGGCCTGATCTGGTTGGTAACTATCAAAGGGTCCTGGTGTCTGATCTGAGCGGCAAGGGCAACATTGTCAGAAAGATCAGCGACTTTAAATTAAACATCGATCCGGATTCTCCAAAGGTGTTAGAGATTGTGAAGGACCTGAAGCAGCTTGAGAACCAGGGATTCCAGTTTGAAGGTGCTGAGGCATCACTTGAACTATTGATAAAAAAGAATTTCGGACTTTACAGAAAATTATTTGATCTCATAGGGTTCAGGGTCATAGTCGAGAAAAGGAAAGAGGGGGAAGAGCCGCTCAGCGAGGCGACCATAATGATAAAGACCCCGCAGGGTATCGAACATACGGCAGCGGACGGCAACGGTCCTGTTAATGCTTTGGATAAGGCATTAAGAAAGGCCCTTGAAAAGTTTTATCCACAGCTTAAAGACGTTTCACTGCTTGACTATAAGGTGAGGGTGTTGACAGCAGGGAAGGGTACGGACACCAATGTAAGGGTCCTTGTTGAATCAGGAGACGGAAGGCATAAGTGGGGTACTGTCGGCGTCTCCGCTAATATTATCGAAGCATCCTGGCAGGCGCTTGTGGACAGTATTGAATATAAATTGCTGAGAGGATGAAAAATGGAGGGGGACCTGTCCCTACCATAAATTATGCTTGAAGAGACCGGCATAGTCACCAGGATAGACGGAAACATGGCGAAGGTTATGGTGCAGAAGAAAGGCGCCTGTGATGGCTGTTCCGTCCAGGGGGCTTGTCAGGGCACGACTGAAGGCATGGAGATAAGCGCATTGAATGTCGTTCACGCCAAAGAGGGGCAGAGGGTAAAAATCCTGATGACCCCCAAGGACTATCTAAAAGGGACAATGATAGTGTACGGGCTTCCACTCGTAGTATTCATCACTGGGGCCATAATCGGGAAGAATATCGGAGACATGTATTTCAAGGGCGTGAACTCGGACCTTGTCGCCGCCATATCGGGCTTTATCTCGCTGACGGTTTGTTTGCTGGGTGTCAGGAATTGGAGCAAAAAAATGGAGTCCAAAGCTGAGTATAATCCGGTCATTGAAGAAATAATTGAGTGAGAGGATGTTAAATACCAAGCTCCAACTAACAAATAAATTACAAATTCCAATGACCATGGTTTGAATATTTGGAGCTTGGAATTTATTTGGGATTTGTTATTTGAATATTGAGTATTGAATTTTTTATCGGGAAGTTAACGTTGAATTTATAAGTTTCTAATTCAGATAGGGAGGATCACATTATGGGTATTGACGTGGACAAAATCAGGAATCTTGCTGTAATCGCTCATGGGGGCGCCGGGAAGACTTCGCTTGTTGAGGCCATGCTTTTTGACTCAAAGGCAACGGACAGGCTGGGAACGACCCTTGATGGAAATACTGTTACGGATTATGAGCCTGAGGAAATAGAGCGTAAAATCTCCATCTCTTCCGCAGTGGCTTTCTGTGAATGGAAAGGGCATAGATTAAATATTATCGATACCCCTGGGTATATAAATTTTATCGAGGACACAAAGGCCTGTCTCAGCGCCGTTGACGGAGCAATCGTTCTGGTAAGCGCATTATCGGGGGTAAAGGCCGAAACAAGAAAAATCTGGAAGTATGCATCGCAATTTCAACTGCCGAGACTCGTATTCGTAAATAAGATGGACCGGGAAAATTCCAATTTCCAGGTGGCCATTGAAAGTATCGAAAAGTCGTTCGGCCTGTCGGCGATTCCGTTGAATATCCCGTTGGGAACTGATGGCGGTTTTGAAGGGATCATTGATATCGTCAGGATGAAGGCCGTTAAATATGAAGGAAGAGCAATGACTGAAATCGAGATTCCCGATGCCTATAAGGCTGAAGCGGAAGAATATAGAAAAAAACTGATTGAGAAAGTAGCTGAATCCGACGATGCATTACTTGAAAAATACCTCGAGGGCACAGACCCGAATGAGGAAGAAATAAGTAAAGGGATCAGGCTGGGCTCCATCAAACAGTTGTTTGTCCCCGTACTTTGCGGATCTGCTATTAGAAATATCGGAATTCAGGCGTTGCTCGATATGGCGCTGTTTTGCCTTCCGTCTCCTGCGGAAAAGGCCGAACTCTCCCCGACAACCGGCAAGGACCCGAAGACCGGCGGGGAGGTCGTCAGGAAACCGGTTGCAGGCGACCCGCTTGCCGTCAGGGTGTTTAAGACCATTGCAGACCCTTTTGCCGGGAAACTCACACTCTTCAGGGTATATTCAGGCGTGCTGAAATCCGATTCGACTATTTATAATTCTACACGGGACAGTAAAGAAAAAATGGGGAGCATGTTTTACCTGAGCGGCAAGAATCATGTGCCGGTCAAAGAGGTAGGTCCGGGTGAAATCGCCGCGGTCGCAAAATTAAAAGAGCCCCAGACCGGTGATACATTTACGGACGCAGCCGCCCCGGTCCTTTTGCCTCCTCTGGAATTTGCCGACCCGATGATATCTTATGCCATCGAACCGAAATCAAGGGGCGATGAAGATAAGGTCAGTATCGGCCTCCACAGGCTGCTTGAAGAAGACCCTACACTTAAATTCCACAAGGACCCGGAGACAAAAGAGATGATCATTTCCGGAATGGGACAGATGCATCTTGACGTTACTCTCCAGAAATTGAGGAGGAAGTTCGGAGTGGAAGTTGAGATGAAGACACCCAAGATTCCGTACAGGGAGACGATCAAGGGTGCAGCGAGCGCGCAGGGCCGGTATAAAAAGCAGTCAGGCGGCAGAGGGCAGTTCGGCGACTGCTGGCTTAAGATAGAGCCGCTGCCGTCCGGGAGCGGATTTGAGTTTGTCGACAAGATAGTCGGAGGCGCGATTCCAAGACAATATATACCGGCGGTGGAAAAAGGGATTGTAGAGAAGATGAAGGAAGGCCTGATCGCCGGTTACCCGGTAATCGATATGAGGGCCACTGTCTATGACGGCTCATATCACTCTGTTGATTCTTCGGAAATGGCGTTTAAGATTGCCGGTTCCATGGGCCTGCAAAAGGCGGCCCTGAGCGCAAAGGTCACTATCCTGGAGCCTATAGTCAAGGTGGAAGTCAATACACCCGAAGAGTTCCTCGGTAACGTTATCGGAGACTTTAACTCCAAGCGCGGCAAGGTCCAGGGTGTTGAGTCCGAGACCGGAGGCAACCAGAAGATCACCGCCATGGTGCCTTTGTCTGAGATGCTTACTTATGCAAACCAGCTTAACGCGTTGACCAGCGGGCAGGGCCTGTATACAATGGAGCCTTCTCATTATGAAGAAGTGCCGGCCCATGTTGCGCAAAAAATAATTGCTGAGAGAGAGGCCGCGAAGAAGGAAGGATAGTTTGAATCCCGCTTGAATTTGTGGTATATGATTGATTAAAAGTTCAAACGTTATTTGAATTCGCAGCGGTCCATAATCCGGCAAAGGTCATTCATGGCAAGAGGACGTTACCGCTATCTTGTTCTCATTGTGCTTGCCGCAGTTCTTGTTGCCGTTTTCTATCCGTCGGATAAGAAGCGGATAAATAAAGTCCTTAAGGCCTGCAGTGAATCTGTATTAAATGAAGATATAGGGCAGCTGATGGAACATATCTCCTATAATTACCGCGACGATTACGGAGGCAGTTACCTTGCGCTGAAAAAGAGGGCGGAGATGGTCTTCAGCAGATTCAACGATTTTGAAATTACGGCAGATGTAATGAGAATTTCCGTAGACGGGGAGCGGGCCGAGGCGCAGCTTAAGGTAAGTATTATCGCAACAGAGGACGGCAGGAGGGGGTACTTTATCGGGGACGCTGAAAAGGCGCGTGATGTCCGGGTGTTGCTGGAAAAATCTTCGTATGGGTGGGAGATTATTAATATCGGCCTTGATGGGCAGGGAGAGGGATGGGACTCCAATAAACCGTAATGTTGCATATATCAGGAGAGCTGCGAAGTTTCAAAACGCCAAAAGTGTCATTCCCGTGAAAACGGGAATCCAGAAAGCTTGTAGAATGGATTCCCGATAAAGACCTCGGGAATGACAGACAATGAAAAAGTAGATTATTAACCCGAAGCAGAGCTTCGAGGAATTCTTCAGATTAAAAAAACATTGCAACATGATCGAAGAAAAGGTAAAATCCCTTGAGCAGAGACTACATAAATCACTTAATAAGTGAGGAAGCGTGAAGATGAAGCAATACATCGGACTTGATGCAGGTTCAATCAGTGTAAAGTATGCATTACTAGACCGGGACGGCAATGTTATTGATACGAAATATGTCCGTCATAAAGGCAACCCGCTTTCCGTGGCCTATGATCTTTTGAAGCAATTACCTGCAGACGCCTTATTGAGCGTTACCGGCTCCGCCGGCAAGCTCATTGCCCGGGCCTTGGGAATTAAACCTGTAAATGAAGTGGTCGCACTTAGTTGTTCCACAAAGAGACTTTACCCCCAGGTGAGGACGGTCATCGAAATGGGAGGAGAGGATTCCAAGCTCATCCTGATCGATAACGGGATGGTAAAGGAGTTTTCCATGAACTCGGTCTGCGCGGCAGGCACCGGATCATTCCTGGACCAGCAGGCTGAAAGGCTTCGTCTCAGCATAGAAGAATTCGGCGAGATCGCCCTTAAATCAGAAAGACCGCCGCGGATAGCAGGCCGGTGCAGTGTATTTGCAAAATCCGACATGATCCATCTCCAGCAGATAGCGACCCCTGTTGAAGACATAGTAGCGGGCCTCTGTTTCGCTGTCGCCAGAAATTTCAAAGGCAGCATTTGTAAAAATATGAATCTGCCCGGACCGATAAGTTTTCAGGGTGGAGTGGCTGCAAATAACGGAGTGAAAAGGGCCTTCAGAGAAGTGCTGTCTGTAGCTGAGCTGGTCATCCCCGAATATTTCGCTATAATGACTGCGCTGGGCGCCGCCTTTAAAGACATGGAGCAGGGCGCGGGCAGCCGTTATGAAATTGAAAAACTGGGTGAATTTATTTCATCTCTCAAGGACGAAGAGACAGGGCATAAGGCCTTGTGCTGCAACACCGGAGAA